>JAVXWN010000148.1:0-47744 GCA_032230645.1 Acidobacteriota bacterium
AACCGCTCACACACAAACGCCGCTATCGGCACAGTCCGGCCGCAAGCCGGTCGCTCCGTCCGCTTACCGCCCGCAACCCGTTCCTAAAGTCCTTCAGACTAAGGAGTCTACGCCGCGGCAGCAGGGCACACGACAAACACGCGAGACTCCGTCGCCCGTCTACCGCCCGCAGCCTGTGCCCGTCTGCCTGCAAAAAAAATCTGCGCTGCCGCTTCACGCGCCGCACGGCACAGGCCCCGTGACAGGGAACGCACCGGAGAATCCACGCCGGGGCACACCCCCTTCCCTTAAAGGGTATGGCACACGGCAAGTGCAAACGCCGAGGCGTGGACAGGCACCGTCATCGGCGGACTCAAACCGCGTTGCGCACACGGTTCAACTCAAGCCGACTCCGGGACGTGCCTTGCTGCGGCCTCCGGCCCGCGGCAACGTTATCCAGCGTCTGGGCCAGAATGTGAACATGGTCGGTGAAGACGACAGATTTTTTGAGACCAGCACGAAAAAGTCGCGCCTGCGGGTTGACCCCGATAACGACGCTTACCTTGAGGCACAGTTCAACGAGGCGACGCGCGCGGCGCGCACCGACGTTGACCTGACCGACAAACTGCTCTACCTGCTCGACTACTTCAAATTCAAAATCCCTTACGACAAGCAGAAGAAGATTGACGCCTTTGACAGCAACGTCCAGCCCTCTTCGGAAGAAGACGGTGCCTCGCAGCGGGTTAGAAGTCTCGGAACGATGCTCCACGCAGAGGCTGCGACCTGCTGGGAGAAGGCGGCCTTCTTTCATCTGGCGCTGGCGGAAATCGGCATTCCCTCAAAACTTGAAGGGGGCACGGGGAAAGTTAGTGACGTCGGCCACGCGTGGGTCGCACTCGATAACGGCATCGTGTTAGACCCCACCACGAAAAAAGTAGCGAGACGCGCCGACTTCGTGAGCAAGTACAACATGACTGTTGCGGCGAAGCAGGTGGCGACGCCAAAGGTCTCTGTGAGTGCCACGCAGTTGAGAAACGCGCTGTCGGAGGTTCACACGTTGATCGGCTCAGGTATCTTTGAGCAGGCCACTCTGCAACGCGTAGAGTTCAGGATAGACAGGCAGAAGAGAGAAGAGGCGAGGGTCATAGAAAATGAGAAGTGGAATAAGCTCATCAGCGGTCTCTCCAACCTCGACGCGAAATAAAAGTGCCTGACGTGGAAGTGATGCAACCGGAAATCGAAGTAGCATTCACATGCTTACACACGTTTCCGCGTACCAGGTGATTGTCGCGCGATGGGCCGCCCTCATTTCAACAGCGTCCACTCGTCGCCGCGACAGATTTATCTTGAAAGCCTCCGCCGTTCCGGTTAAAGTTCCGCTCCGATTGCCCCGCTCGTAAGTGCCCTTCTCACCCGTTAAGGAACGCGCGGCTGTCCGTCTGTAGACCGCGCCCAAACCCGCAGCAAGGAATATATTCGCGCCCTCCCCGGCGCGCGACACTTCCCGTCCGAACATAACCCAGAGGAGACCTTCGATGAGAGCTTTCCGCAAGCCGGTCGCGCTCGCCTGCGCGCTCGCACTTCTCGCCGTACTACTCACGCTGCCTTTCCGCGCCGGAGCACAGACCTCGACCGAGGGCTTCGAGAGCGGAACCAAAACCGCTTATGCCGCCGCCGACGTTTTTCTTACGACGGGGTGGTGGTACTTCGACGACTCGCTCGTCGGCAATCTCTCGACCGACCGCAAGACGGGCGCGGCCTCGGCTCGCATACGCAACATCGGCGCTATCAGCACCGAGTTCGACTACGCTTCGGCCGGAACCGTCACCATCCAGCACGCCGTCTTCGGCACCGACGGAGCTTCCTCTTGGGAGCTTTGGGTCTCGACCAACGGCGGCGCAAGCTTTACGAAAGTCGGCGCGACCGTGAACACCTCTTCGACGACGCTTCAGACGGCGAGCTTCACGGTCAACTCGTCGGGAGCAGTGCGTCTCTCGATACGCAAGGTGGGCGGCGGAGCCAACCGCATCAACATTGATAACGTCGCCGTCAGCCCGTACACATCTCAGCCGCCGCCTGCGGGCGAGCACCTGACGATGGGCAACCCATCGAATGCTGTCGTTGACGTTAACCAGCCCGCGAACTACCTGCTCGACAAGACGCAGTACGCCGTCTCGTACAACCGCGACAAGGGTCGGCCGAACTGGGTGAGCTGGCATCTCGATTCGACCTGGTTGGGGAGCACGCCGCGACAGGACGACTTCCGCAACGACACGACGCTGCCCGCCGGTTGGTACCAAGTGCAGGCGACCGATTACACGGGCTCGGGCTTCGACCGAGGCCACCATTGCCCTTCGGCCGACCGCACGAACACGGTTGCGAGCAACTCCGCGACCTTCCTGATGACGAACATGATGCCGCAGTCGCCCGACAATAATCAGGGGCCGTGGGCGGCGCTCGAAACCTATTGCCGCACACTGGTCAGTTCGGGTAACGAGTTGTACATCATCGCGGGCGGCTCGGGCTCAGGCGGGACGGGCTCGAACGGAGGGACGACTACGACCGTCGCCTCGGGTCACGTCGCGGTGCCCTCGCAGACATGGAAGGTCATCATCGTGATGCCAACGGGGACGAACGACGTGTCACGTGTGACGACCTCGACGCGCACGATTGCCGTCATCATGCCCAACACGCAGGGCATCCGCGCCAACGACTGGAAGACCTATCGCGTCAGCGTTGACCAGGTGGAATCACTGACCGGCTATGACTTCTTCTCCAACGTCTCGACCTCCATTCAGAGCGTCATCGAGGCGAGGGTGGACAACCAGTAACCGGCCGCGCGTTCGTCGCGTCGAGTGCGAAGTGCGCGCCCACCGCGACGACGTTCTTGCGAAGTGAGCGGCGCGGGCCACAAGTGGCCCGCGCCGTTTCCTTTGCATCGGGGCGAAGTACGGTGATAATTCTTATGTCGCAAGGCAGCAGTCGCCGGGCCCTTCAGCAGCGCGCCAGTCTATTAATTGTCGGGCAGTCCATAAACTCATGCCCTGGATAAAAATTTTCATCAGTCACAGCACGAAGACCGAAGAGGCCGAGGTGTTCCTGAACGCCGTCAAGGACGCTCTCTCGGCCGACTTCGACGTGCGCCTTGATAGAACGGGCTTGCAGGGCGGTGACGATTGGAGGGAAAAACTCTATCGCTGGATGGACGAGGCGCACGGCGCTGTTCTTCTGCTCACGTCCGAGGCGTTGAAATCGAACTTCGTGCAGTTGGAGGCGAGCGTGCTGGTCTGGCGACGCTTCCGCCAGCCATCATTCGTTCTTGTGCCCGTCCTCGTCGGCGAGGTTGATGTCGCGGACATCTCCAAAGGCATCTTCGGCGAGATGGAGTTGAGTCGTATTCAGGCGGTCAATCTCGACGACCCCGGCTCGACCGCGCTCGAACTGCTGCGTTGCCTCCGCGAGTTGAAAGAGAGCGACACGCCGCGCACGCCGCGCGAAGTTCTTGAGAACCGCGTAGTCAAGCTGTTAAAGAAAGAGAACACCGAAGAGGACTTGCGCGACGCGGGGCGACACAGGCTCGGGTGGAAGAACGAAGACTTTGTCGCGGGCACCGACTATTACGAGAAGTTCGCGCGCGACCTGCTCGGCGCTGAGATAGCCGCCGCGTGCGCCGCTGTCCTGCACCTGTCGGATCAGGGCATGAGCGACGCGCTTGAGCTTCTGAACCTCGTCGTGCCCGCGTGGGTCGCGGAGGAGGACGCCAAGCCCATCGCGCAGCTCGCGCTAAGCGAGTTGACGCGACGCGCCGTCAGCCTCAATGCATCGGAGAGTTGGGTTCTGCACACATACATCAGCCGCTCTTGCTACACCTCGCTCAAGCACGGGCTCGAAGTGTGCGAGCTTCTGCCGCCGTCAATCGAAGACTCGCTCGCCGCCTTCCGCCAGCAGATACTCGACTACTTCAAGCCGACCAATCCCTTTGCAAGCGCGGGCAGCCCGGAGAAGATCAAGCGTCTCATCGAGAAGCGCAACGAGCAGGCACGCCCCGTCTTCGTCGCCTTCCCGCCGGGCTGGATACCCGACGCGAAGATACTTGACGCCCTGCGCGGCGAGTTCCGCACCGTCACCTTCTTCATCCTGACCGGCGAGGCTCCGGCCGAACAGGTCGAGACGATTCGCGAGAAGGTGTACC
Organism: Acidobacteriota bacterium; assembly: GCA_032230645.1. Lineage (GTDB taxonomy): Bacteria > Acidobacteriota > Blastocatellia > Pyrinomonadales > Pyrinomonadaceae > QHXN01. The sequence continues at coordinate 4,172 of JAVXWN010000148.1, forward strand.
CACTCAAACCGCTGGACGCGACACGCGCCGAGTCCGCCTACGAAGAGTACGCGGCGGTCTATGACCTCCTCAACAGGTGAATGGAGAATAAAGAAGGATGAGCGCAGGCCCCATTTTCGAGCCCGAAGAGATTCAGCGTTGCGACACAGGCGAGCCGTCACGCGCCGTGGGCGGCGGCGACACACGAGACGGCAGCGTCTACGTCTATCATCGCCCCGACATCGCACTCGCCGTCAACATCGCCATCGCGACGAACCGGCCGCTGCTGCTCGGCGGCCCTTCGGGCTGCGGCAAGTCCACGCTGGCCCTAAACGTCGCGCGCAGCCTCGGCTGGCGCTACTACGAGGCGGTCGTCTCGTCGCATACCGAGGCGCGCGACCTGCTCTATCGCTTCGACCACATCGGTCGTCTCAACGACGCGCACTCCGAAGAGACCCTGCGCCACATCGCGGCCTACGTCGAGCCCGGCGTCCTATGGTGGGCCTTCGACCGTGAGAGCGCCGCACACAGAGGCGGCCGTGATGCACTGAGCCCGGAGCAGTACGCCGCAGACCCGTCCGAGGTCGGAGGCGGTGAGCGCGCCGTCGTCCTCATTGACGAGATAGACAAGGCCGACGTTGACGTGCCCAACAACCTCCTCGTGCAGCTTGGCTCGCTCCAGTTCGAGGTCGAGCACACGGGCTTTCCGGTCAAGGCCAAGAGCGCGCCTCTCATCTTCATCACTACCAACGGCGAGCGCGAGTTGCCGCTGGCCTTCATGCGGCGCTGCGTGACGCTGACGCTGCCGCGACCGACGAAGGACATCCTGCTCAAGGTCGCGCGCGCCGTCATCCCCGAACCCGAGCACGACGAGGCTCTGTTCGACTCGCTCGCGGATCACGTCCTCAAGGAAGCGGCGGAGCAGGAGAAGAACGCGGGCATCCCTCCGAGCACGGCCGAATATCTCGACACCGTGCGTGCCTGTCTGAGTCTCGACATCAGACCCGATGACGCGCGCTTCAAAGACCTCTCCAACATCACACTGCGCAAGCGCCAGAGCATTTGAGACGAGCGGCATGAATAAAGATCATCCCATCAGCTTCGGCGACTTTCTGCTCGCCTCGGAGGGCTTGGACGGCGGCGACCCCGCGACGCGCCGTCGTATCGCCGCACTCCTCGGATTTGACTGGCGCGAGACGAAGACGCCCGCCGCATCCGATGCGCCGTCGTCACCGCGCGCGGCGAGCGAGGAGGGCTTGAAGGTCGTCGCGACGGACGACGTGAAAGTGAACGCCGACCCGAAACCACCGGGCGAGGTCGCGGCTGCGAACGATGACGCGGCGGCGGAAGAGTTATGGTTAGAGCCTCTGCCGCCGAGGGCAGTGCGGATGCCGGTGTGGGTCTCTGAGGTGAAACCGATGCCGAAGCCCGTGGGCGTCGAAGAGGATGAGCCGTTGCCGTCCGAGCCTCTGTTCACGCCAGCATGGACGCGCGCACTGTTGGCGACCACGCTATCGTATCTTGACGAACGTGGGCCACTCGACATCGAGCGCGTCGTGAAGCTCCTCTCGCTCGGCGAGCCTTTGAAGCACCTGCCGCGCCGTATGAAGCTCGGCCTCAAACCTAACTTGCAGCTTCTCATAGACATCAACAAGACGATGATGCCGTTCGTGCAAGATCAGTTCCTCATCGTCTCGGAGATGGAGCGATTGATACCGGCGCAGTCCATCACGCAACTCTTCTTCAGCGCCTGCCCGCTGCGCGGCGTCGGAAGCGGTGAGGATTGGCCCGAAGAGCCCTACCGCCCGCCGCATACCGACACACCCGTCCTGCTGCTCACAGACCTCGGCGTCGGGCGCGCGGGGCCGGGCGTCGAGAGCGCGAGCGTCGAAGAGTGGTTAAGGTTCGCGCGCGTGGTGCGCGCCGCCGGATGTCAACTCGCGGCGCTGGTACCATATCCGCTGCGCCGGGTCGCCGCACCGCTTCGTCGCGCGATGTCCGTCATCCCGTGGGATCGCGCCACGACGACGGGACAAGTCCGCCGCATCAGGCTCGCAGACAGGTAAAGGTTTGACGAATGGGTCTCGAAGCACGCATTGATTCAACCGCAAGCGCGAACCCGATGGTCGTCGAGCTGGCGCGCTGGCTCTGCCTTGCCGCGCGCGTCGAACCCGCACTGGTCAGACATGTGCGCGTGCATCTGATGCCGGGCGCGGACGCGGGCGTCGAGGCAGACCTGTGGTTCAGCCCGCTGGTGCAGACTGCGGGCGCGCGCTACGTGATGTTCTACCCGGAGGTGTCGAACCGCTTGCGCCGCGAGCTTGCGACAGACCGCGAAAGGCTCGCGGCGGCGTGGCGCGTGACGCGGAGGGTGCATCGTGGCCTGCCCGAGCTTGTGCGTTTGGAAGAGAAGTTGACGTGGCTCGCGCTCAGCGGTGGGGCGCGTCTTGAGCGGCGTCTGGATGCGCTGTTGCGCCCCGTCATCAAGGCGCTGCTCATGGGACAGCGCGAGGGGCTCGGGCGTTGGGCCTTGAGCGCGCTGCCGCGCCTGCCCGAGCATGTGCGCGCCGCCAAGTCCGCGCGGCTGCTACAGGCCATCGCCGAGTCGCAACTCTACGGCGGCTGGACACAACTTCTGACCACGGTCGGCGACGGCCCGACGGAAGAGGAGGCCGCGCTGCTCATACACGGGCTTGAGCGCGTTCGCGTCGGGCTGCTCCAGAGGGGCAGCAAACTCGAAGTAATAGAGCCACCGCCCTCCGGTAGTTGCCAGATCGAAGTGCCCGCCACCAACCCGCGCGTGCTCGAACTTTCTTGGCCGGGTGAAGAGGCGCACGCGCAGATGCGGCTCGTCTGGAACAAGGGCGCGCACGCTTTCGCGAGTGGCGTGAAGCTTCCCGTCACGGTTAACACGCTGGCGGGCGACACGCACCGGATGAGCCTCGGACGCGAGGTCTTCAAGTCATACGAAAGGGCGGTCGCGCCCTCGCTCGCTTTCATCTACGACGAGGATTTCGCTTTGACGGGATTGGGTGTGCTGGTCAGCGATAGATATATTCTGACCACGGCACGCAGCATTAATGGAATGCAGAAGCAGTCTGCGAAGGGCGAGTCGGAAGTAGTTATCTACGTCCAATTCCATCTGCCTCACCTTGAGCAAGTAATTGCACGCATCGTGAGCGGCAAGTACGATAGTGACGACGTAGATTCTACGGACTACCCCGTGCTGTTGCGGATTGAAGAGTCCGTATCATCCTCGCGCCCCGTCGAGGTGAATTTTGCTGGCGTCGCGCCGGGGCGCAGGCTGGTGGCCGTGCAAGTCACCGAAGACGGACGCTCGGAAACGTGGATATCCTTCGAGACGGGCGTGGTCGGTGATGACGGGCAATACGCGCTGACCACAACCGTCGAGTTAGACCCGGCCAATCTGTTTAGCTGCGCAGGCTCGCCCCTGCTGGACGCCGCGACGAGCGAGGTCTTGGGCGTGCTGCTCGTACACGATAACCAGAAGGGCATCACCCCAAAGATGTATCCGCTGGAGGATATCGCGCAGACCTTCCCCGTAATCTACGCGCGCGAAGTGAACAAGTCCGAGCCTGATCCTGACACTTTCGAGCATGACGTTTACATCAGCTATGCTCACGCGGACGACAAGCCACTTGAAGGTGAGAAGGGTTGGGTGACTTCGCTGGTTGAACGTTTACGCATCCGTTTCGCGCAACGTACCGGTGAAGAGCCCAGCATTTGCTTTGATAGCAGCCTCATTGCGGGCGTCTCTTTTACCGACCGACTCGTAGTCAGTATCGCTCGTTCAAAGCTGTTCTTGCCCATCGTGTCGCCGAGCTACCTCGAATCGGAGTGGTGCATCAAGGAGTTGAGAGAGTTCTCCCGAAGTGCGATGCAAACCGGGGGACTGCGCGTGGGAAACCGCTCGCGCATACTCCCGGTCTACATCACGCCTGTCGAAAGGGAGTCCCTCCCGCCCGAGTTAGGCGAGTTGTTAGGTTATGAATTTTTCGAGTTCGACGAGCATCATCAGCCGCGTGAATTTAGACCTAAGATAGGTCGCGCGAGAGATAAGAAATACTGGAAGAAGATTGACGACCTCGCGTGGGACATCAAGGAGACAATCGGGCATCTCGGCAAAGTCCCATCGGCCGCCGCCTCGGACGCGCCCGAGCTCGAACGCAGGCGGGAGGATCGAACTTCCATCTACCTCATCTGTCATGAGAAGGATTTCAACGCCGTCACGCCAATTGCCGAGGGACTTCGGAAGCGTGGGTACAACCTTTTCCGCTCGGCGACGGGTAAGGCGAATCCTCAGGTTTTGCTTGAAGACCACCGCCGGAGACTGTCGGCCTGTGACGCGGCGTTTGTCTATTGTGGCAAGGCGAATCTGGATTGGGTGCGCGACCAACTCATCGAAATACAAAAATCGGTCGCAGCGAAACGCGCAAGGCCGCTGCGCGCCGTCGGCCTCTACGTTGGCCCGCCAGCGACTAAGAAGAAAGAAGAATTCATATTGAAGACGAGGCCGGGTGAAATACTCATCAAGAACTTCGACGCTTTCTTGCCCGGTGATTTGGAGCCGTTCCTCTCGCTGCTGTCGGAGAATGAGCCGGGCAGCGAGAGGATGAGTTGATTTTAAAAACGGGCGGGTCGGATGTCGGCCCCACCGATGTTGTAAAAATCCGCCTCGTGGGTATAATCCAATTCTCAGTCCGTGCCTCCGCCCCTCTGACATTTGGGCGAAACAGAATCTTATGACTCGGAAGGTGGTGACCCGACCGTTATCTCCCGGGCGTGCCCGCCCGCTCTGACGACAAATCTTGCCCCTTCCTCCTCATTTGTCATCAGAAGATGAAGCGAAGCACAAACCTTTCGCTGGTGCTGTTCTTTACGCTGCTCACCTTCGCTATGACCGCCGTGGTGGTCGTGGCGTGGGAGAGGGTTATCCGCGACCCCTTCTTCGCGTGGGTTGAACGTAACTATCCCGGCGAAGAGAACCGGCGCAAGCGTCCCATCATCCAGCAGCGCGTCGAGCACTTCGTCATCTCCATCACGGTGGATGTGGTCGTCGTCACACTGCTCCTGCGCATCATCAACCACAAGCAGCGTGAGCTGGTCGAGAGCGAGGAGCGCTATCGCGCGCTCTTCGAGCACGCGGGCGACGGTATCGGCGTCGTCTCTGCCGCAGACCTTCGCCTCACCGAGGTCAACAACCGTTTCTGCCAGATTCTCGGCTTCGGTCAACAGGTCGTCGTCGGGCGCGACGTGCGCGAGATCATTCGCCCGCCCGACGGAGCCGCCGCGAATGGGCTCGCCTCACTGCTCGGCGGCGGCGAGGAAGAGGGCGAGAGCGAGTTCGTCATTGCCACCGCGAGCGGTACGGCGCGTCCCGTTGCAATCTCCTTCAACACGCTCGCGACCGAAAAGGAGCGCCTCATCATTCTCATCATCCGCGACCTCTCCGCGCGCCACCGGCTCGAAGCCGAGCGCGAGCAGATGCGGCAACAGCTCTACCAGACCTCGAAGCTCGCCTCGCTCGGCGAGTTGTCGGCGGGCGTCGCGCACGAGATCAACAATCCGCTGAACGGCATCATCAACTTCGCGCAGCTACTGAAGGACGAAGAGATCGAGCGCACGGACTTCGACCGGCAGATGATAGACGGCGTCATTGACGAGGGCGGGCGCATCGCCAACATCGTGCGCGGGCTGCTCGCCTTCGCGCGCCACGACACGCAACAGCTTTCGGGCGTCTCGCTCGCCGAGGCAGTCAAGTCGTCGCTCGCGCTCTTTGGCCGTCAGTTCGATAAAGACGGCATCAACGTCGAAACGGACGTGCCCGAAGATTTGCCGCGACTGCACGCCGACGCTTCGCGGCTGCGTCAGGTCGTCGTCAACATGGCGAGCAACGCGCACCACTCGCTGAAGGCGAAGCGCGCGGAAGGGAAGCTCTTCCGCATCAGCGCGCGCGGGGTCGAGCGCGAAGGGCGCAGCTTCGTGCGCGTCGAGTTCTACGATAACGGCGTCGGCATCCGGCCCGAAGATTTGGAGAAGGTCTTCGACCCCTTCTTCACGACGCGTAGAGATTCGGGCGGGACTGGGCTCGGGCTCTCGATCAGCTTCGGCATCATCCGCGACCACGGCGGGACGATACGCGCCGCAGGAGCCGAAGGTCGGTTCGCGCGCTTCGTCGTCGAGCTGCCCGCGGACGAGCCGGGGAAGGAACGTGAAGAGGCCGATGCCTAGAGTCCTCATCGTGGACGACGAGCCGAGCATCCGTCTCACGCTCGCCGAATTCCTCAGGCGCGCGGGCTTCGAGCCGCTGGTCGCCTCGGACGCCGCGCAGGCCGTCGAGCTTTTCGCTTCGGGCGAAAGCGTGGACGTGGCTGTCGTTGACATCAACCTGCCCGGACGCAGCGGCATCGAGTTGCTGCGCGAGTTGAGCGCGCGCGCGCCCGAAGTCCCGGTCATCATGATTACGGGCGAGCCGAACATCTCGCAACTGCCTGAGATAGTGCGCGCCGGCGCTTACGACTTTCTCGCCAAGCCGGTGGTCAAAGACGCCATCACACGTGCTGTTGCGCGCGCGGCCGAGAAGAAGCGACTGGCCGACGAGAAGCGACGGCTTGAAGAAGAGATTAAGCTGCACGCTGAAGAGCTTGAGCATCGCGTGACCGAGCGCACCGCCGAGCTTGCCGCCGCGCATAGCTTCCTCAATCTCGTCCTCGACAGCTCGACCGAGTACGCCATCGTCACACTGGACACTGAGCGCCGCGCTACGCTCTTCAACCGGGGGGCCGAGATGCTTTTCGGCTACGCGGCCGCCGAAGCCTTGGGCCGACGGCCGAGCGAGCTGTTCTTTAACGTGGAGCGTTACAAGCTCAACATCCTCCGCGACGCGCTGGCTGAGGCCGAAGCAGTCGGGCTCTATCAGACCGAGTTGAATCTCCACCGCAAGGACGAGACGGAGTTCCCCGCCGCGGTTGCCATCACGCCCATCGTCGGCGGCGAACGGTTCGGGCATCTCCTCGTCATCCGCGACCTGACGGCCGAGCGACGCGCCGAAGACGCGCTCCGGCAGATGCAGGCGCGGCTCGCGCATCAGGAGAAGATTGCGGCGCTCGGCCGTGTCGCCGCGCAGGTCGCGCACGAGGTCAGGAACCCGCTGACGGGACTGCTTCTCTACGCGATGCACATGCGAAACTCGCTCGCGTCGAAGGTGAGCGAGTCGGAACTGCAACTGGCCGACAAGATCATCTCGACCATCAACCACCTTGCTAATACGGTCGAGCAGATCATGAGCTTCGCGCGGCCGCTGAGCATTGAGTTGCACGACGGCGACCTCAACCGCGTCGTCTCGGACGTGTGCCAACTGCTCGAACCGCAGGCCGACGCCGCGCGCATCGAGCGGCAGTTAGACCTCTGTGCCGAAGGCATGCACGCGCGTCTCGACGAGTCGTCGCTCCGCTCGGCTCTCACAAATCTCATCCTCAACGCCGTTCAGTCGATGCCCCACGGCGGCCGCCTCGGCGTCACGACAAGCCGCGACCGCGAAGCCCTTCAAGTCGAGATTGCCGACACAGGCGTGGGGATGACGGAGGACCAGATCAAAAACATCTTCGAGGCGTTCTACACTACTAAGAGCCGTGGGCTCGGGCTCGGCATGCATTACGCGAAGAAAGTTATCGAAGAGCACGGCGGCGAGATCGGCGTCGAGAGCCGCGCGGGTCAGGGCACGCGCATACTCGTCCGCCTGCCCGCCGCGCCGGAAGGTTATTAAAGAGATGGCACGACAAAGAGTGCTTGTCGTTGACGATGAGGAGAGCATCACTGATGCTCTTGAACTCATACTTAGCGAGGGCTACGAGGTGAAGACCGCAGGCAGCGCCGCCGGGGCCGACGTGCTGCTGGCGGGCGGACGCCCCTTCGACCTCGTCTTCACCGACCTGCGGCTGCCCGACGCGACAGGAATCGAACTGCTCGACCGGATCAAGGCCGAGACGCCCGACACACAGGTCATCCTGATGACCGCGCACGGCTCGCTCGACGTGACCATCGAGGCCATCAAGCGCGGCGCATATTACTATCTTGAGAAGCCCTTCACGCCCGAGCAGGTCTCGATGCTCGCAGGTCGCGCGCTCCAGTTCGGACAGATAAGCCGCGAGAACAAGGTGCTCAAGCAGGCGCTCTCGACCGAGGGCGAGAGCGAGGTATTCGGTATCACGGGACGCAGCCCGCATCTGCGCCAGATCATCGAGACCATACGCACCGCCGCACCCTCGGACGCCTCCGTGCTTATCGAGGGCGAGTCGGGCACGGGCAAAGAGTTGGTCGCGACCGCGCTTCACGTGCAGAGCCGACGCTCGGCGGGCCCCTACATACGCATCAACTGCGCGGCGCTCCCCTCGGAGCTGATCGAGTCGGAGCTGTTCGGCTACAAGAAGGGTGCTTTCACGGGCGCGGATCGCGACAAGCGCGGATTGATCGAGGCGGCTTCGGGCGGGACACTCCTGCTTGACGAGATAGCCGAGATGCCCGCGCACCTCCAGACAAAGCTCCTGCGCGTCCTTCAGGACAGACGCCTGCGCCGCCTCGGCGACGAGCAGGAGACGACCGTTGACTTCCGTCTTCTTTGCTCGACCAACCGCGACACCGCGCAGATGATTCAGGACGGCACGCTTCGCAAAGACCTCTTCTTTCGCGTCAGCACCATTCGCATCAAGGTGCCGCCGCTTCGCGAGCGCCTCGACGACGTGTCGCTGCTGGCCGAGCGCTTCTTGCAGACCTATACAAGCAGGTACGACAAGCCCATCCGCGCCATCTCGCCCGCGACCTTCTCGCTTCTCATGCGCTATGACTGGCCGGGCAACATCCGCGAGCTTGAGTCGGTCATCGAGCACGCCGTCCTCTTCGCGCGCGAAGAGGAGTTGATGCCGGAAGACTTGCCCGAGCACATACACGCCGCGCGCGCCTCGCACTCGCGCTGTCTCATCCCGCCCTACATGACGATGGAGGAGATTGAGCGCGAGGCCATCGCGCAGACGCTCGAACGCACGGGCGGCAACGTTAAGAAGACCGCCGAGATTCTCGACTATCACCGCCCGACTCTCTACCGCAAGCTCAAGCGCTTTGGCCTCATGACCGTCGCCCCTGCCGAAGACGACGACGAAGTAGACTAAACCTATATCACTCTGCGTCTCTTTTTGCCTGTTTCCGGCTTCTCTCAAAGCACGCGGTACGGGGCTTGCCACCTCAACGAACGACCTTGCGCGGGTCTTATTCGCGCGAACGCGGTTGCGTGCGTGGGCGGCGCGGGATTATTAATAGTCATTATCTCTTCTTCAGAGAGGACAGGCAGTTCGATGGGCAGTGGTGGCGGGACAGAACAAAAGACCGTGTTGGTCGTTGACGACTACGACGGCGTGCGGGCGGTAACGAGGCAGGCTTTAGAGATGTTCGGCTACAGGGTCGTCGAGGCCGCCAGCGGCGAAGAGGCCGTTGAAGCAGCGCAGGCTGAGACCCCGGACCTCATCTTGATGGACTTGAGCATGCCGCACATGGACGGCTTTGCCACCATCCATCGCCTCCGCCGCCTGTTGGGACTGCGCGAAGTGCCCATCATCGCTCTCTCGGCGCACACCGCGAAGGAGGTGCGCGAGGACGCGCTCGCCGCCGGTTGCCGCGAATACATCACAAAGCCCGTAAACCTCGACAAGCTGAAGGCCGTCGTCGCGCATCACCTCTCACAAGACGCCGCCACGGACGGCCGCTCCGTGTAAACCGGCACAGCCGCTCAACACGCTTCGCATTGAGCCGAAACTCGTGTTACACGATGTAACAGGAGAGTCGCGCCGTGATTCACGGTGAGACACCGTGTGCGCTCGCCCGCACGTTCACGAAGTCGGCGCGCACCAATCTTCAACTACAATTTTATCCTCGCGCGCGATGGGCACGGGGGTTGCTGTTAAGGTAGGCACGCCTTACGTGCTTTGAACGGCGGCACCACGTTTCAGCGGGGTTGCCCACACGAAGTAGGCGGTGCAAACTGGCACGCACCCAGATGAACGAGCATGGCCCGCGCACGGTGACGAACCGACGTGCATGAGCGCCGCGCCAAAGATAAACGCTTTCCTATACGCGAAGGCGAAAGGATGAAGACGGATGATCTCTCTTGAAACCTCCACGAGGACTTTCGACACGCCCGACCTCACGCTGGCAAGCTTCCTGCGCTGCCGCAATTTCCAAATCAGCAACATCAGACGACAGAACGGCAGGTCGGTCTTCATCTTTGAAGACACACCGCAACTGCGCAGCGCCGTCCTCGAATACGCCAACGACGGCAGCGTCTCGGTACGCACCTTCTGCGGCACGATGCGCGACCTCAAGGCCATCACGCGCTAAAGATGACCACCTCGGCCGAAACCCCCGGAGATGTACCAATGAAAACGATTCGTAAAATGATGCTCGCGTGCGTGCTCGCTTCCGCCGCCGCCGTGGCACAGTTCGCCGCCGCACATGCACAGGAGAAGGCCGCGCCCGCGACGCCCACAACGCCCGTTGCCGTAACCACCACGACGCAGAAGCTCCCGGTTCCCTCGGGCCCGCAGAAGATAGTCAAGCAGGGCGTCGAGGTCGAGTTCACCATCGAGCCCGTCACGGCAAGCGATAAACGTCCCGCCACTGACTTGCAGGAGGAGCAGGACGCGCTCGTGCGCTTCCGCATCACCGACACGGCCACGCACACGCCGCTCGCGGGCGCCAGGCCCTCGGTCTGGATGTCACAGCGCGAGAGCGACACGTCAACTCCTGAAGTCTGCAAGGAGAAGGTCGGCTCGTTCCTTCAAGGCTCTTTGCGCTCGCGCCCCGACGTTGATCTCAACAACTACTTCGTGCTCGCGCTCAACTCCGAGCCGAGCATCTCGGTCATCGATCCGCTGCTCGGCTTCGGCGGCTCAAAGCTCACCACGCTCATCATGCTCAAGAGTCCCGGCGAGGACTGGGTCATGACGCGCGATCAGGAGCGACTCTTCGTCAGCATGCCTGCCATCAATCAGGTCGCCGTCATTGATACGAATACGTGGAAGGTCGTCGCCAACGTTGACACCGCAGCGCGTCCCGTTCGCCTCGCGCTCCAGCCCGACGAGAAGTACCTCTGGGTCGGAACCGACGAAGGCGCGGACAGCGGCGTGACGGTCATTGACGCCACGACCTTCAAGCAGGTCGCGCGCCTTGCGACCGCAGCGGGACATCACGAAATCGCCCTGAGCGGTGATAACCGCACGGCCTTCGTGACGAACACCGACGCGGGCACGCTCTCTGTTCTGGACGTGAAGACGCTCGCCAAGACCGCCGAGATCAAGACGGGCCGGGGAGCAAATTCGGTCGCCGTCTCGCAGCTTAGCAAGTTCGTCTACGTGAGCGACGAGGTTGCGGGGAAGATAGTCGTGGTTGATGGCACGACGGCGAAGGTCGTCGGGCAGATCGCGGTCGCGCCGGGCGTCGGAGCCGTCCGCTTCGCTCCGGGCGGGCGCTACGGGTTCGCGCCTAACAAGTCGGCCGCCGTCGTCTACGTCTTCGACGTTTCGACGAACCGCCTGCTTCATACCATCAAGGTCGGCAAAGGCCCCGACCAGATCGCCTTCACAAGAGAGTTCGCTTACGTCCGCTCGGCCGCATCGTTGGACGTGACGATGATTCGTCTGGTCACGGTCGGCAAGCAAGTTGACGTAATCAAGTTTCCCGCCGGGCAGTCCGCCCCGACCGACTCGGGGACGCCCGTGGCGCTCGCCGACTCGATCTTCCCCGCGCCCGAAGGCAACTCGATGCTGGTGGCGAATAGCGCCGACAAAGTGATTTACTATTACACCGAAGGCATGGCCGCGCCGATGGGCAACTTTGAGAATTACAAGCGCGAGCCGCGCGCGGTGCTCGTCGCCGACCGCAGTTTGCGCGAGGTCAAGACGGGCACTTACGAGACGGTCACGCGGCTCCCGCAAAGCGGCGTCTACGACGTGGCCTTCCTGCTCGACTCGCCGCGCATCCTGCACTGCTTTGAGGCGAAGGCGGTCGAGAATCCAACGGTCGAACATGAGAAGACTTCGGCGCTCCGTATCGAGTACCTCGATAAAGAGAAGCCGTTGCGCGCGGGCGTGGGGTACAATCTCCGCTTTCGCCTCACCGACACCGCCTCGGGCAAGCTCGCCGACGGTTTGAAGGACGTGCGAGTGCTGACCTTTCTCTCGCCGGGCATCTGGCAGAAGCGCGACTTCGCGCAAGCGGTGGGCGGCGGCGTCTACGAGTTGAAGATCGACGTGCCGGAGCCGGGCTTCTACATGATCTTCGTCGAGAGCCGGTCGCGCGGCGTCGCCTTCCGCCAGCTTCCGTACCTGACGCTGCGCGCGACCGATGCCGAAGCCGCGAAGCCCTCCGCACCCGAAGGGGCGCAGCAGTAGTAGTAACCCTCGGGGCCCGAAAGAAAGTTGAGATGTACATGAAAATGAGAAGCAGATATTTCAACGCGCTTGCCGCGCTCTCAGTCGCGCTCATGCTCTGCGCCGTAGCCGTGCCCGCGGCCCGCGCGCAAGCCGCGCCGCGTGCCGCCGCGTCTGAGGCGCAGAGCGGCGACTACTACTCATGTCCGATGCACCCGGAGGTGAGGTCGAAGAAGAAGGGTCGCTGCCCCGTGTGCAAGATGGATTTGCGACTGACGCACGCCACGCCGTCGGAGCCCGCGAGCATTGCTCCTTCGCAGGCCGCGCACGAAGATTCGGGCAAGAGCACGAGTGCGGGTGTGAGCGGTGGCACGCAGACGGTCTATGCTTCGGGCGCATCGTCGAAGATGGCGATACCCGACGTTGAACTGCTCGATCAGGATGGGCGCAAGGTGCATTTCTACAGCGATCTCGTGAAGGGAAAGGTGGTGGCCGTCAACTTCATCTTCACAACATGCACGACCATCTGCCCGCCGCTCGGCGCAATCTTCGCGCGCGTGCAGCGCGATCTGGGCGAGCGTGCGGGGCGCGACGTTTATTTCATCTCCATTTCGGTAGACCCCGCGACCGACACGCCCGAGCGGCTGAAGGCTTGGGGCGCGAAGTTTCACGCCGGGCCGAGCTGGACGTTCGTCACGGGTGCGAAGCCGCAGGTTGACGAGTTGTTGCGCTCGCTCGGCGCGGCGACCGCCAGCCCCTCCGACCACTCGCCGACGGTGCTCATCGGCAACGACGCCCTGGGGCAGTGGACGCGAACCTACGGGCTCGCAGGGCCGGCAACGCTCGTCAAGATTATTGACGATGCCGCCGCGGGCCGACTCAATCAATCCCCCGATACAAACTCGAAGGAGTCAGCACGACAATGAAGAGAACGCTTTCAGTCGTCATCCTCTGTCTCGCCGGAACGTTCGCGGCCGTAGGGCAGACGCCGACGCCGCGCCCCACGCCGCCCCCGGCCCCGGCCGAAGTCAAAGACCCGCACGCCGGTCATCACATGCCTCAGCAACAGGAGGCGGAGGCTTCGCCCGCGCAGAAATATTTCACCGACGTTGAGCTGCTCGATCAGGACGGCCGCAAGGTGCGCTTCTACAGCGACGTGCTCAAGGGCAAGACCGTCGTCATCAACGCCTTCTTCACCACATGCACTAGTGTGTGCCCGCCGATGAACCGCAACATGGAGAAGATTCAGGAGGCGCTCGGCGACCGGTTGGGTAAGGACGTGTTCCTCGTCTCCATCTCGGTTGACCCCGAGACCGACACGCCGCCGCGTCTCAAAGAGTACGCGCAGAAGTTCCATGCCAGGCCGGGCTGGTTTTTCCTGACGGGCAAGAAGGAGAACGTTGACTGGGCTCTTTACAAGGTCGGGCAGTACGTCGAGGACAAGCAAGACCACACGACCGGCATCATCATAGGCAACGAGAAGACGGGGCTGTGGAAGAAGGCGTTCGGTCTGGCGAAGGCGACCGAGCTTGTGCAGATAGTTGACAGCGTCGCGAGCGACAAGGGCGAGACGAAGTAAGCGAAGCGATGGCGGCGATGACTAAAAAAATAAAACTGAGTCTCGTCGCACTCTTCGTCGCGCTTGCGTCGCTCGCGGCCTCGTCGTTGTTGACGGCACGCGCTTCAGCCTCAAGAGTTGGAGCAGGGCAGGGGACGAAGGCGGTGGCGGCACCGACCGGAGGGCTGACGCCACAGGAGCGGCGCGGCCGTGTCATCTACCTTCGCGGCGAGAGCGCATCGGGGCGCGAGATAAAGGCGCTCGTCGGCGAGATTGACGTGCCCGCTTCGACTCTGACCTGCGCGGGTTGTCACGGCACGCGCGGCGAGGGCAAGACCGAGGGCGGCGTCACGGCGGGCGACCTCACTTGGGCCAATCTCACAAAGCCCTACGGCCACACGCATCCAACGGGTCGCAAGCACGGGCCGTTCAACGAGGCGGCCTTCTTCCGCGCCATCTCCGAGGGCATAGACCCCGAGGGCAACACTCTGCTCGCGGCCATGCCGCGCTACATGATGTCGGCCGATGACGCGGCCGACTTGCTCTCATATCTCAAGCGCATTGAGGAAGACCGCGACCCCGGTCTGACGGATGCGGCGGTTAAGGTGGGGATGATACTCCCGCCAAAGGGCAGCGCACTGGCTGAGATGGGCTCGGCCATGCGCGACGTGCTCGCAAGCTATTTTGAAGAGGTCAACAGTCGTGGTGGGATTTACGGTCGCCGCATCGAGCTACAGTTCGCAGAGTCGGGCACAGATGCCGCCGCGAGCGCGGCGAGCGCGCGTCGTCTCATTCAAGAGGGGCAGGTCTTCGCGCTCGTCAGCGGCCTGAGCGTAGGAGCCGACCGTGAGCATGCCGCGCTCGCGCAGGAATTAGAAGTCCCCTTCATCGGCCCTTCGACGCTTCTGCCGCAGGTGGCCCCCGGCGCGAACCGATACATCTTCTACATACTGCCCGGCGTGGGCGAGCAGGCACGCGCGCTCGTCAACTTCTACGCAGGGCGGCAACCGCACGCGCTAACGAAGGTCGCGCTCGTCAGCTACAAAGGCGGTGAGGTCACTGACATCGCCGCGTCGGCCGTCGAGGAGCAGTGCAAGAGTGCGGGCTGCGGCGCTCTGCAAAAAGTATCTTACGAGCGCGGCAAGTTCGATGCGCCCTCACTCGTCCGAACTCTGAAGGGCGCGGACGCGGTCTTCTTCTTCGGCGCGAACGGCGATGAGACGACCTTCATCAAAGAGGCCGATGCCGCCGGTTGGCATCCGAGCATCCTCATGCTCGGCATGCTGGCGGGTCGCGACTTGGCCGCGTCCGTGCCCGCCGGTTTCAAAGATAAAGTCTTTCTCGCTTTCCCGACCGTGCCCTCTGACATCACCGGCCAGGGCGAGGCGGAGTTACGCGCGCTCGTTCAGAAGTACAAGTTCACTCTTCGGCACACGGCCGCGCAACTCTCCGCGCTCGCCGCAGGGAAGGTGCTGGTCGAAGGCTTGCAGCGGAGCGGTAAAGACCTGAGCCGCGAGCGGCTCGTCACCTCGCTCGAAGGGCTCTACAACTACGAGACGGGGCTCACGCCGCCCATCACCTACGGCCCGAACCGGCGCGTCGGCGCGGCCGGCTCCTACATCGTCGGCGTGGACACCGAGCGCAAGGAGCTCGTATCCGTCAGCGATTGGGTTAAAGCAAACTAATCTGATTTTTTTGGAGGCGATAATAATGCTATTCAAGATTGGAACAAGCAGGCTCTTCCGTTCATTCTTTGTGCTTGCGTTGGTACTTGCCGCCACGGCCACGTCTCGCGGTCAGGCTCAGCGGGCGCAAGCCACGCCCGCGCAGGTCGCGGCCGACCCCGCCGCAGCTTGCGGCTGTGAAGCGACGCCACTGCCCGAAGTTCTCGCCAACGTCAACGGCGTCCGCGTCACACGTCAGGAACTCGCGCCCGAAGTCCAGAAACGTGTCGCGAGCTTGCAGCAACAGGTAGTCGAAGCACGCTGGCGCGAGCTTGACTTGCAGATCAACAGCAAACTTTTAAACGCCGAAGCGAAGAAGCGCGGCATGACGCCCATCAAACTCCTTGAGACGGAGGTCGTCTCAAAGGCGCAGGAGCCGACCGAGGCCGACGCGCAGAAATTCTACGACGAGAACAAGGCGCGCATCGGTCGCAGCTTTGTGGATGTCAAGGCCGACCTCATCTCCTACCTGCGCGATACGCGGCGGCGTGAGTTGGCGGCAAGATTCTCCGAGACGTTGCGCGCCTCGGCGCAAGTCAAGAAGCTCGTTCAGCAGGTGTCGCCGCCCTCCACTCCGGCAGACCGCGCGCGCGTGCTTGCTACCGTCAACGGCGAGAACATCACCTCCGCAGACATCGAAGACGCGCTGCTTCCATTCGTCTTTTCGGTGCAGGAGCAGGTCTACAACGTGCGCAAGCAGAATGTTGAATTGAAAGTCAACGACCTTCTGCTCACGCAGGAGGCGCAGAAGCGCGGGATTACGACGAGCGCGCTGCTTGAAGCAGAGATCAAAACAAAAATCCCGGCCGTCACTGAGGCCGACGCGCAGAAGTTCTACGACGAGAACAAGGCGCGCATCGACGGTGACTTCGCGAAGACGAAAGAGCAGATCATTCAATACCTGCGCGACGACGCATCGCACAAGGCCGCGCTTGCCTTCGCCGACCGGCTGCGCAACGCGGCACAGGTGCAGACGTTTCTCGTCCCGCCCACGCCGCCCGTCTATACCATCGCGACCGACGACCAGCCGATCAAAGGCAACCCGAACGCCTCGGTCACACTCGTTGAGTTCACCGACTACCAGTGCCCGAGTTGCGCGAATGCACATCCCATGCTCGAACGCATCGCCGCCGAGTATGGCGACCGCGTGAGATTGGTCGTGCGCGACTATCCCCTGTCGCAACACCCTGAAGCGCAGAAGGCCGCCGAGGCCGCCGAGGCTGCGCGCGAACAGGGCAAATACTGGGAGTACGTCTCGCTCCTCTATCAGAACCAGTCGGCGCTCAAGGCGGACAAGCTCAAGGAGTACGCATCGCGCGTGGGCCTCGACCGCGCCGTGTTCGACGCCGCGCTCGACTCCGGCAAGTTCGCCGAAAGCGTTCACCGCGACGTGCTCGACGGCGAGCGTGTTGGAGTGGCGGGTACGCCGACCGTCTTCGTCAACGGCCGTCGCATCACCCCTGCCAACTACGAAGGACTCAAGGAAGCCATCGAGGCCGCGCTCAAGTCCCGCGCGGAATAGACAAGAACATCAACTGACGAACGCCGAAGCGGCGCGACTTCAAGTCTTGAAGTCGCGCCTCTTCGGCTTTCGCGAATAACGTTTACGCTTTGCCGAAACTCTCTACTCGACTTTTGTGATGCGCGTTGAAACAGGCGGAGCGCGCTCTGTTTTAAATTGAAACCTCGGTCGCGCTCTCGACGCGACGGGCGGCACGGCGGAAACCGAAAAGATGATTCGCTAAACGACTCTACTGCGCGCGTCCGGCCTCGCGGCGCAGAGTTGTTTGAGAGTGTGCGCCTTCGGGCACGACGTTTGCTCCTGACGTGTGTGCTGAGCCACTGCAACAGGTGCCCGCCAACCTCTTACCGGCGTGCATGCGAGCGGCGAGCGGCTTTCGTTCGGAGCAAGTATCCGCCCGCGAGCAGGCCGTCAGATTCCTTCCGGTGGGCAGCCGATGAACCGGCACCAACTTACTCGCCGCGACTGAGAGAGCTTAGTCGCACCATCGGTGAGCAAGATACCGCCGCAGATGAAAAACACCACAACCCCTGTTTGGTGGCGCTCGCAAGCGACATCCGCCTGAGCTGTCAATCACTGTCCTGCCAACCGATGGCGGCGTGTTGAGATTCTCGGGAGAGTGCCTGAGTGGTGGGCTTGGAAAAAGCCCGCGCCGCCTACAACTGTGTACGAGCCCTAACCTTCGAGGAAAGACGCCCATGAATATCGAGAAAATAAAAAGAGAAAGAAAGGCCCGATGGCTGCTCGGCTCGGCGCTTCTGCTGGCGCTCTCCGCGCTGTGCGGCAGCGCCAGCGCGCAGACGACCTCCAGCGGCACCGCCCAGCAAGCCATGCCTATCTACGCGACGCCAATGCCTGAGGGGCCGGTATGTAACCGCGTCATCACGGCCGACGTGGTGGCGCTTGACCAGCCGATTGTCTTCAACCGGCTCGGCGCGATGAATCCGGGCGGCATGATCTTCGCCCTCCGCAACGACGTGCGGGCCATTGACACCTCAT
Organism: Acidobacteriota bacterium; assembly: GCA_032230645.1. Classification (GTDB taxonomy): domain Bacteria; phylum Acidobacteriota; class Blastocatellia; order Pyrinomonadales; family Pyrinomonadaceae; genus QHXN01. The sequence continues at coordinate 22,391 of JAVXWN010000148.1, forward strand.
CGGGGACGGCGCTCACGGCAGGCAACGTTCGTCTCAAGGACTACAAGCGACCGCGCCCGCTCGTGCTTCGCATGAACGTGGGCGACTGCCTCCAGATACTGTTCCAAAATCTTCTGGCCGCCACACGCGTTGAAGATGATCAGCCGAACACGCGCGCGGCCTCTGTCCACGTCTCCGGCCTTCAGCTCGTCAACGGCATCTCGGATGACGGCTCATACGTCGGCCAGAACGCGAGCAGTCTCGTTTCGCCCGGCGGCAGCGCCACCTATACGTTCTACGCCGAGCGCGAAGGCTCGCACCTGCTCTACTCAAGTGCGGCGACGACCGGCGGCGAGGGCGACGGCGGCTCCATCTCGCAAGGATTGTTCGGCGCGGTCAACGTTGAGCAGACCGGTGCCGAGTGGTATCGCAGCCAGTTGACGAGAGCCGACATGGCCGCCGCCACCAAGAAGACCTCGACGGGCGCGCCCGCGCGCACGGCAGGTGACCAACCCATTCTCGACTACGACGCTTCGTACACGACGGGGCCGCGCACCGGCACTCCCATCGTCAAGATTCTCAACGACAAGTTGCAGATCGTTCACTCAGACCTGAACGCGATCATCACGGGGCCGGGGCGCGCGAGCTTCCCCGCGGGCACCTACCGCTCGAACGCCGTTGAGCCCAACCGCGACCAGCCCTTCCGCGAGTTCACCGTCGTCTATCACGACGAGGTGCAGGCCGTGCAGGCGTTCCCCAAGTATTACGACGACCCCGTTCTCGGCCACACGCTGCACAGCGTCGGCGACAAGTTCGCCATCAACTACGGCATCGCCGGTATCGGCTCAGAGATTTTAGCCAACCGCATCGGCGTCGGGCCGATGGCGCACTGCACCGAGTGCAACTACGAGGAGTTCTTCCTCTCGGCGTGGGCCATCGGCGACCCGGCGCAACTCGTTGACATCCCGGCCAACGTCTCGAACCCGTCGCAGAATATCGTGGCGACGAAGGTGCTCTACGCCGACGACCCGTCGAACGTGCATCACTCGTACATGAACGATCACGTCAAGATGCGCGTCCTGCACGCAGGGCCCAAAGAGCATCACATTCACCACCTTCATGCGCACCAATGGCTGCGCACGCCCGACGACGACAACTCAAGCTACCTTGATAGCCAAGCCCTCGGGCCGGGCTACTCATTCACGACCGAGATCGCGCACGGCGGTTCGGGCAACCGCAATCGCACGCCGGGCGACTCGATCTTCCACTGCCACTTCTACCCGCACTTCGCACAGGGCATGTGGGAGCTGTGGCGCACGCACGATGCGTTTGAAGAAGGCACCGCTCTTAACGGCAACGGCACGGTCGCCTCGGGCGCACGCGCCTACCCCGACGGCGAGATAGTCGCTGGCACGCCCATCCCCGCGCTCGTACCCATCCCGACGCTTCCGATGGCACCCGCGCCGACGGCCACCTTCAAGGGCTATCCCTTCTACGTCCCCGGCGTTGCCGGACACCGTCCGCCGCATCCGCCGCTCGATACCATTGACGACGGCGGCCTGCCGCGTCACATCATCCTTGGTGGCACCTTCACCGAGGTTCACAATCGACTCGACTTCTCGAAAGACCTTGTCACCGCCATCGCTCAGCAGGTTGACGAGCAGGGCACGACCGACGAGAAAGCGGCGATGGACTTCCACTCGCAGCCTTCTCATCTCTCATACCTGCCCGACGGCACTGCTGCCAAGTTCCTGACCAACGGGTTGCCGCCGCAACATGGTGCGCCCTACGCCGACCCCTGCATCACGGACGCGCAGCAGCCCACGGGCGTCGAGCGCATCTACAAGGCGGCCGACATTCAGATAGACCTCAAGATCAACAAGGCGGGCTGGCACGTTCCGCAGGCGCGCATACTTACGCTGTGGAGCGATGTCGAAGCCACGCGCCTCGGCAAGCGCGCGCCCGAGCCCTTCTTCTTCCGCGCCAACACGGGCGACTGCATCACCTACTATCACACTAACCTCGTCCCGCGTTACTACGAGCTGGACGACTTCCAGGTGCGCACGCCCACCGATGTCATGGGGCAGCACATTCACCTCGTCAAGTTCGACGTGACTTCGTCGGACGGCGCGGGCAACGGTTGGAACTACGAGGACGGCACCTTCTCGCCCGAGGAGGTCATTGAACGCATCAACGCTATTCGCTTGCAGAATCACTGCGCTGACACGGACGTGCGCAACGGCACGTTCACCTGTCCCGTCGCGAGGGCGCACCCCGTGCTCGGCACGGTCGGCGCGCAGACCACCGTTCAGCGCTGGTACGCCGACGAGACGCTCAACAACAACGGCGCAGACCGCACGCTCCGCACCGTGTTCACGCACGATCACTTCGGCCCCTCGACGCACCAGCAGACCGGCCTCTACGCGGGCCTCGTCGTCGAGCCGAAGGGCTCGAAGTGGCGCGACCCGGACACGGGCGCTTTCTTCGGCGGTGAGGGCATCAAGCCGCGCGACGACGGCGGGCCGACGACATGGCGCGCCGACATCATCACCGCCGACCAGTCGAAGAGCTATCGCGAGTTCCTTCTGGAGTTCGCAGACTACGCGCTGGCCTACGAGGCGGGCGGCGGCATTGACGCTAACGGCAAGGCCATCCCCGATCCGGCGCGCGCCATCAGCCCGCCTGTGAAGGATGAAGTGGGTTTGCCCTTCATCGTGCAGAAGGCTCAGGTCTGCCCCGGCGGCGCGAAGCTGCCGTGCCCCGAGGCGGTCTCGGCCGCCGACCCCGGCACGATGGTTGTCAACTATCGCAACGAACCGCTGGCGTTGCGCGTGCGTGACCCGCAGACGAACACGCAGGCGGCGGGCGATGTGGGCGACCTCTCGCACGCGTATCGCTCGTTGACGACGCGTGCCGACACGCGCCTGAACTCGCAGCCGACCTTCTACCCGGCGCTGACGCCCGACGTTAACGGGGGCGACCCATACACGCCGCTGCTGCGAGCCTACGAGAACGACCCCGTCCAGATACGCATCCTCGTCGGTGCGCACGAGGAGGGACACAACTTCTCCGTCAACGGCATCAAGTGGAAGTTCGAGCCGGGCACGCCCGAAGACCCTGCTGCCGACGCGAACAACAACACGGGCTATCGCAACAACCAGATGATGGGCATCAGTGAGCACTACGAGTTCGTCGTCCCGCGTATCCCGCGCAAGTACGACGGCAAGTATGCTGATTACCTCTACACGCCGGGCCGCTCGGTTGACGACCAGTGGAACGGGCTGTGGGGATTGATGCGCGTCTACGTGCAGCGGAAGATCAATCTGGTGGAGTTGCCGAACAACGTGAAGAAGAACACGCTCGGCTTCGCCAATCAGGGTGACTTCAGCGGCGTCTGCCCGAAGAGCGCGACGACGCAGCCCTACGACATCTCGGCGGTGAGAGCGAGAGACGTGTTGCCGTCGGGCACGCTCGTCTATAACAGCCGCACCGCTAACGGTGGTCAGCTACACGACCCAACGGCCATCATGTACGTGCGCACGTCCGACCTCGACGCGACGACCGGCAAGCTCCTGAAGGGCGTACCCATCGAGCCGCTCGTGCTTCGCGCCAAGTCAGGCGACTGCGTCTCGGTGACGCTCAGAAACAAGATGCCCACGTCGGGTGCGCTCGACCTTCCCGGCTTCAACACGTTGCCGATGATCGTCGAGAACTTCAACGCCAATCAGGTCAAGCCATCGTCGCAGGTAGGTTTGCATCCGCAGAACCTCTTCTACGACGTGACGCGCTCTGACGGCATGAACGTCGGCGTCAATCCCGTCCAGACCGTCGGGCCCGGCGGCGTTATCACTTACCAGTGGTACGCTGGCGACGTGACGGCCGACTATTCGACGGACAACGGCGTTGCCACTCCCATCGAGTTCGGCTCGACGGGACTCTCCTCGTCCGACCCGATCAAGCACTCGAACAAGGGCGCGTTCGGCTCGCTCATCATCGAGCCCGCCGGATCGAGCTGGGCGGAAGATTCGACCTCGCGTGCGCAGGCAACCGTCAACAATCCCGACGGCACCAGCTTCCGCGAGTTCGTGATGATGTTCCAGAACGATCTCAACCTCCGTTACGACGGCTTCGGCGCGAAGACCGACGCGAACTCGGCTGCTGCCCTCGATTCGACAACCGACCCGACCGCAGCCGCGACCACGGCCGACCCGAACTTGTCGAGGACAGCGAAGAGCATCGCCGTGCCGAACATATCGGGCGAAGAGGACTCGGAGGACTCAGGGCAGAAGGCTGTCAACTATCGCACCGAGCCGCTCTGGAAGCGCATGGGCTTCGCGCCCGACACACCGCTTACGGGCGGGGCCGACCCCGGTCAGCCCATTGACACGCGCACGCCTACGCGCGATTACGAATTCTCGGACGTGCTGTCGAACTCAAAGATCGGCGGCTATGATCCCGAGACGCCTGTATTCACGGCCACGGTCGGACAGGACGTTCGCATGCGTCTCGTCCAGCCGGGCGGTCACGCTCGCGACAATGTGTTCATGCTCCACGGACACATCTGGGAGGAGGAGCCCTATACCAACAACTCCACCGTGCTCGGCCACAACCCGCTCTCCGAGTGGAAGGGGTCGCAGTACGGCGTGGGCCCGGGCAGCCACTTCGACTTCCTGTTGAAACACGGCGCGGGTGGTGCGTTCGGCGTATCGGGCGACTTCCTCTACCGGACGTTCCAGTCCTTCCAGTTCGACGGAGGCATCTGGGGCATCTTCCGCGTCCAACCTGCTTACCAGCCGAATCCTTGCGGCTGTACGACGAAGTATTGCATGGACATGATGTGCGTACAGCCTGCTGACCCGACTTACTAAACGGGCATCAGACGTTGACAGGGGCGCGAGACGGCACCGGCCATCTCGCGCCCCTTTTTTCATTCGATGGCGGCGTATGTGCAAACCCCGCGAGCGCGTCTCTCCAGACTTTCTTTATCAGCGGCGCGCGGTTATAATTCACGCCTTCGCCAGTGTGTGTCTTTAAAGGCGATGGGTATTTCAGGTTGAAGTTCTTCCCCTCAGAAGGGCACTCCTGATGTTTCATCCTAACAACTAAATTCGCGAACGGAGCTTGAGTGAAGAGAGCAGCTACCGCCATAGCAGCCGGCCTTCAGTGTGTGCTCACCTGTCACCCCGCAAGCGCGGGGGATGGTGAAGTGCGCGCTGGCAGCGCCCGTCTTCTTAGCATGGTTGGTAGAGCCTCCTGACCGGCGACGTTGAGTCTTAAGGCCAAGATGTCTAACGGAGGTTCGATGAAGAAACTGGTACTAACCTCGGCGGCGCTCGTGTGCCTGCTGTTTATGACCGTCACCGCTTGGGGGCAGTCGCCCGTGCCGATGGCCTCGACCGTCACGTACACCGAGGACTTCAGCACGATTGCCAATTGGACGGATGGTTTTACGAGCCCGACGCAGGCCACGCGTTTCGGCTCCGTGACCGTCAATGCCACAGGCACGATTCCCGACGGCAAGAAGGTCACGACCGCGACCACTGCCTTCATCACGGGCACCTCGGGCGGCGTGCAGAAGGGAACGGGCACGCTCATCCTGCTCTCGACCGGCACGACCGATAACACAAGCTCGACAGCCGTAGACCTCTTCCTCGACTTCACCGGAGTCAACGCGGGCACGCTCAGCTTCGACTGGGCCACCGTCTTCAACTCGACCGGCAATCGCAACGGCTCGGTACGCATCTACACCAGCACGGACGGGACGACCTTCACCGAGTTGACGAGCGCCGCCGTGCTCAACTTCACCAACAACGTTGCGGCGAGCGGCTCAATCACCAACGTGCAACTCCCCGCCTCATTCAACAACAGCGCGACGGCGAGAATCAGGTTCTACTACTACAACGGCACGGGCGGCACTACGGGCTCGCGCCCCAAGTTCAGTCTCGACAACCTCAAGGTCACTGCGATTCCCACAGGCCCGGCCGCCGAGCCGACCGTGCAGGCGTCAAACGTCGTCTTCTCGAACGTCGGCTCGACCTCGATGACGGTGAGTTGGACGAACGGCAACGGCACCTCGCGCATCGTGCTCGCCAAGCAGGGCTCGCCCGTTGATGCCGTGCCCGCCGACGGTTCGAGCTACACGGCCAACCCCGCCTTCGGCTCCGGCTCAGAGCTAAGCCCACTGGCCGGGCCTGTATCAACGACGGTGACGCGCGGCACAGTCATGCCCGTCAAGCGCGGCACGGTCGCCGCACCGACCTCTGTTGCTCAACTCAAGTCTTCGGTCATCACTTCGTCGCCGGGAGTCGTCAGGACGGTTGAGACAAAGCCTGCGGCGTCCGCACCCGCAATCGCGGCAGCGGGTGGCGGCAACTTCGTCGTCTTCGCGGGCACGGGCAACTCGGTCACAGTCACGAACCTTCAACCGAGCACCACGTATCACTTCGCTGTCTTCGAGTTCAACGGCGCGAACAATTTTACCAACTACCTGACGACCAACCCCGCGCGCGGCAGCCAAGCGACGGCCGCCGCCTACCAGATTAGCGGCAACGTGCACAGCCGGGGCGGCTCGGGACTGAGCGGCGTCACGGTTACGCTCGCCACGGGCGACACGGCGCTTGCCAACGCCGTCACCGACGCGAACGGCAACTACTCGTTCCCCGTTGTTACGGGCGGCGGGGACTACACCGTGACTCCTTCATCGGCGAGTTTCACATTCTCGCCCGCGTCCGCCACGTTCAACGCGCTCGCTGCTAATCAGATTGCCGACTTCATAGGCATTCCGCGCGTCATCATCGGCGAGTTCCGTTTCCACGGCACAGACCCCGACGGCGCGGGCGCGGGCACTGCCTCGGGCAACGAGTTCGTCGAGCTTTACAACCAGACCGACGAGAACGTGACGCTCACTGGTTGGACGTTGCGCGCCTCGACGGGCACGACGCTGCTGACGTTTCCCGCCGCCATCATTCCCGCGCGCGGACACTATCTGGTGGTCGGCTCAAGCTACGGCCTTGCGTCATACGCTGCTGGAAATTCGACGCTCGCCTCCGACATACCCGACGGCGCAGGCGTCGCGCTCTTCAACAACAGCACCACCTTCGACACGAGCACGCGGCTCGACGCGGTTGGCTTCTCGGGCGTGGCCGACGCTACGTATCGCGAAGGGACGGGGCTTTCGCCCGCGGGTGGCGTGACGGAAGACGGCGAGTACAGCTTCCTGCGCCGAGCGCCGAGCGCCGTGCCTTTGGACACCGACGACAACGAGCCCGACTTCATGTTGATCTCGACCAACGGCGGCGTCTACAACTCGCGGCAGTCAACCCTCGGTGCACCCGGGCCCGAGAACACCACGAGCCCCATCGTGCGCAACACGCAGTTGCTGCTCTCGCTGCTTGACCCGGCGGTCTCGTCCTCCGAGTCACCCAACCGAGGGCGCGACATCACGCCCGACCCTATTAACAACTCGAACCTCGGCACGATGACGATTCGCCGCACGGTGACGAACACCACGGGCGCGAACGTCACGCAGTTGCGCTTCCGCATCGTCAACATGACGACGTATCCGTCCGGCACTTTCGCCGACCTGCGCGCGCGCACGTCCGGCCCGACCACGATCACCGTCACGGGCGGCGCTCAGAAGTCGGTGCAGGGGACTACGCTTGAGCAGCCGCCCACGCAGCCCGCGGGCGGCGGCCTGAACGCGACGCTCGCCGCCGGGACGATCACGCTCAACAATCAGTTGGCCGACGGCCAGAGCATCGACCTGCAATTCCTGCTCGGGGTGCAACAGTCGGGCACCTTCCGCTTCTTCATCAACGTCGAGGCGGTCGTGCAAGCGCCCACCTCAGCGAGCGAGCACCTGACGATGGGCAATCCCTCGAACGCCACGTCGGACGTGAACCAGCCGACGAATTACCTGATGGAGAAGCCGCAGTACGTGCTCGCCTACAACCGCGACCGCGGCACGCCGATCTGGACAAGCTGGCATCTCGACAATTCGTGGCTCGGGAGCGCGCCGCGACAGAACGACTTCCGCGCCGACACGACGCTGCCCGCCGGTTGGTATCAAGTGCAGGGCACCGACTACTCGGGCTCGGGGTTCGACCGAGGCCACATGACGCCGTCGGCCGACCGCACGAAGACGGTCGCGGACAACTCGGCCACGTTCCTGATGACGAACATGGTTCCGCAGGCACCCGATAACAATCAGGGCCCGTGGGCAGTCCTCGAAGGCTACTGCCGCGACCTCGTCACAGCGGGTAACGAGGTGTACATCATCTCGGGCGGCTCGGGCACGGGTGGTAGCGGCTCGGCCGGAGGGACGACGAACACCGTCGCGTCGGGTCACGTCACCGTGCCTTCGCAGACGTGGAAGGTCATCCTCGTGCTCCCCGTGGGGACGAACGATGTGTCGCGCGTGACGGCCTCGACGCGGACGATTGCGGTCATCATGCCCAACTCGCAGGGCATCCGAAATACCGACTGGAAGACCTTCCGCGTGAGCGTGGATCAGGTAGAGGCGCTGACCGGCTTCGACTTCTTCTCAAACGTGCCGACAGGTATTCAGGCTTCCATCGAGTCAACGGTGGACAACCAGTAGACTTCGCCGTTTGAAGTTGGTGAAACCCGGATTCACCAACGCGTACACGGAGGCTAGAGGTCGCACGGAGAACTTGAAACTCTCCGTGCGACCTCTGTTTCTGCGGCGTTGAAATATGCTCCGCGAATCCAGTCGAGCGAAAGGTGATGAGCAAGCCATGAAGACAGATGAACAACTGATGAACGAGCTGCGGGAGGCGGCGCGCGGGCTCACCTTCATGAGCGAGTCGGACTATCCCTTCGAGGTCTTCAAGTGGGGGGCCGCCGAGCCAACGCAGGACTTCATACGAAAGCTCTCGGGTCAAGACCACACGGCGCAGGTCGAGACGCAGAGCGCCGCCGATTTCTTCCGCGCGGCCGTCGCCGAACCCGAGTGGAAGGGCGCGCAGGATTTGGCCCTCGCTCGAAGATTTAAATCTCTTCTGCGACTGCTCGAAAGTAATCTTTCCGACTTAAAAGTTTTCCGCGTGGGCACAATCAACATGCCCGTCTACGTCGCGGGGCGCGCACCTTCGGGCACGTGGCTCGGTGTCTCAACGCGCGTTGTGGAGACATAAGCGCACGGTCTACCGTTGTCAATTATTCAGGTTGAGGTCGGAGAAGCTCTATCGTAAAGGTCGAGCCCTCGTTGGGCGTTGAGCGCACGCGGACTTCGCCGCCGTGTGCGCGTGCGAGGTGCTTGACGATGGCGAGTCCGAGTCCAGTCCCGCCCATCTCGCGCGAGCGCGCGCGGTCAACGCGGTAGAATCGCTCGAAGATGCGCGGCAGGTGCTCAGGCGGTATGCCTTCGCCCGTATCATTGATGCAGATGAGGTCGCGCGCGCCTCTCTCGTGCGTGACGGTGACGGAGCCGCCACGACGGCTAAACTTAATCGCATTGTCAACGAGATTGAGGAGCATCTGTTCGAGACGGCGCGCGTCGGCGTAGACGTTCGACTCCGGCGAGACTCGGTTGACGAGCGCGACGCCGCACGTTTCAGCCTTCGCGGCTAATGCTCCGAAAGTCTCCTGCACCGCCGGGAAGACGCGCACCTCTCGAACATCCACGTGCGTTGCGCCCGACTCGATTGACGACAACTCCATGATCTCTTCGACGAGCGTGCGCATGCGCTCGGCGTTGCGCCGTATGACCGAGAGGAAGCGTCGCGCCGTCTCGGGCTCGTCGAGCGCGCCGTCTTCGAGCGTCTCGACGAAAGTGAGAATGGCCGTCAACGGCGTGCGCAGTTCGTGCGAGACGTTTGAGAGAAATTCCTGCCTGACGAGTTCAAGCCGTTCGAGCCGTGTGATGTCGAAGAAGACGCCGACTGCGCCGCGCACGTCGCTGCCGTAGATGACCTCGCGCTGCCGGAGCGGAGCGACGTGCAGGTCATAGACGTGACGGCCTTCACCCCCGTTCGTCTCGACCTTGACCTCGGCGCGCTCGCCGCGCGCCACCGCAGCGGCGAACGCCGAGTAGATTGACGAGTTGCGTGTCAGGTCGCTCAAACGGCGCGGGCTCAAAGCGTCCGCGCCGCCCTGTCGGAAGGCTGCGCGCGCGGAGTTGTTGAGCGCCACCACGCGCATCGCGCTGTCAATGATGACGACAGCCTCGCGCATGCTGTCCATCGTCACTTCGAGCAGAGCCGTGGCCGGAACCTCACCTGCCGCAACCGCCGAGGCCACGTTCGGCGTCGCTCCCCCTGCGTGTACGCGCGCTGAATCGTCAGCGCGGCTCGACTCGTCGTTCGCGGACAGTGCCGATGGGTAGAGACGCGCGGCAAGGCCACCGACCACGGCCGCCGCTAGAGCTATCCATGCCATGTCGGCGTTCACCCTGTAGAGCGCGAGCCACGCGGCCAGAAGCCCTGCGGCGAACGCGAGCGCGATGGCGGTGCGAAGTGGCATAAGGGATGAGAGCGAAGACTTGCGGCCTTAGTCCGTCGAGCCACGTGTGGTGGCGACAGACAAAGCTATCAGGAGGGAAGTCGGACTGTCACGTTACGGTGGCGCTACTTTTCGACGCCTTCGCTCGTGCATCCGACAAAGCGATAGCCGACGCCGATAACGGTCTCGACGCAATCGGCGCACGCGCCGAGCTTCGCGCGCAGTCGTCGTATGTGAACGTCGAGCGTGCGTGTGTCGCCGTAGTATTGCTGTCCCCACACTTCATCAAGCAGTTGGTTGCGCGTCGCAACGCGCCCGGGCCTGCGCGCGAGCGCGGAGAGCAGCCCAAACTCCTTGCGCGTGAGTTTGACCTCCACGCCGTCGCACACGGCGCGCATGTCGTCGAACTGTATCCGCAGCCTGTCGTCCTCGTAAGAGGCGGTCGTCGTCTCTTCGGAGCGTCGCAGCACGGCGCGCACGCGCGCTATCAGCTCGCGGACGGAGAAGGGTTTGGTGATGTAGTCGTCCGCGCCGAGTTCGAGCCCCGCCACGCGCTCGGCTTCCGACCCGCGCGCCGTCAGGATGATGATGGGCGTCCGGCGCGTCTGTGGCTCGCGCCGCAGACGACGGCACAACTCCGTCCCCGACATCCCCGGCAACATCAGGTCGAGCAGGATGAGAGCCGGAGGGTTCTTCCTGTCGAGCGCGGCTTCGAGCCCCTTCTCGCCCGTCTCCGCCAAGACGACTGCGAGCCCCTCGCGCTCAAGGTTGTAGCGCAGCCCCTCCGCGATGTCCGGCTCGTCCTCGATAATCAGCACTGGCCTCATAGTCGTAAATGATAAATCGTAAATGGAAATCAATCGTCGTGTAGCCGTCGTAGTGAATCGTCGCCTTCATCTTGCCTCAATCTGTTCCCGTTAACGATTCACGGTTGACGACCTTAGTAGCTGTGTTTGATGAACGCGGCCTCGGTCATGTAGACGGTCAGTTCGCAGATGTCCGTAACGTAGTCGGCGACGCGCTCAAGGTGTTTGGCGACGAAGAGCAGGCGTGCCGCACGCGGAGTGGCCGAGGGCTCGGCGACCATCAGGTCAATGAGGTCGTGAAAGACGCGTTCGTACATCGCATCTATTTCGTCGTCCTGCTCGATGACGCGGCGCGCCTCACGCCCGTCGCCGCGCGTGAACGAGTCGAGCGCCGCGCGCAACATCTCGGAGGCGACCGAGGCCATGCGCGGCAGGTCAACGTAAGTCTTGAGCTGCGGCTCGTCGTTGAGGGCGAGCGCCACGCGCGCGATGTTGCAGGCGTGGTCGCCGACGCGCTCTAAGATAGGAGTGACCTTCGCGACCGAGATAACGAAGCGCAGGTCGCGCGCGGCGGGTTGGCGGAGCGCCAGCACGTCAATGCAGAGCCGGTCAATCTCGACTTCGAGTTGGTCTATCGCGTCGTCGCCCGCGAGCACTTCGCGCGCGGCCTCGCTGTCACGCGCGGTGAGCGCGTGCATCGCGCGCCCGAGCGCCGCCTCGGCCTCGCCGCCGAGCACGAGCACGCGGTCACGCAGAACGTCCAACTCCGCGTCGAGCCGCCTGTGATAATCCATCCTTCTCATCTCTCCCATCGTAGCCGTCGGAGGCTCGTTCAACCAAAGCGGCCGGTGATGTAGTCTTCGGTCAACTTCTCTTCGGGGTTGGTAAACATCTTCTCGGTCTCGTTGACCTCGACAAGCTTGCCGAGCCAGAAGAAGGCCGTGCGGTCTGAGACACGAGCGGCCTGCTGCATGTTGTGCGTCACGATAACGATGGTGTACTGCCGTTTCAATCCGACAATTAGCTCCTCGATCTTCTGTGTGGCGATGGGGTCGAGTGCGGATGCGGGCTCGTCCATCAGTAACACCTCGGGTCTCACGGCAAGCGCGCGCGCGATGCACAAACGCTGTTGCTGCCCGCCCGAGAGTCCGAGCGCCGAAGCCTTGAGCCTGTCCTTCACTTCAGACCACAGCGCCGCGTCCTGCAAAGCCTGCTCGACGCGGTCGCGCAGTTCCGACTTGGAATCGGTCAGACGGTTGATGCGCAGCCCGTATGCGACGTTGTCGAAGATTGATTTTGGGAACGGGTTCGACTTCTGAAAGACCATCCCGACCCTGCGGCGCAGCCCGGCCACGTCCGTCCCCGGCGCATAGAGGTCTTGACCGTCTACAAAAACGCGCCCCTCGGCGCGCGTCCCCGGTATCGTGTCGTTCATCCGGTTCAGCGTGCGCAGAAACGTAGACTTGCCGCAGCCCGACGGGCCAATCAATGCCATCACTATCCGCTCCGGCACGTCGAGCGTGATTTGATAGAGCGCCTGCGAACGGCCGTAGAAGAAGTCGAGCCCCTCGACGCTCACCTTTGAGACGGCGTTTGTCGCCGGTCGTTGCTGCCGCACGTCGCCCTCGCGCTGTGACTCGCGGACTTGAATAGGTGCGCTGGTCATTGCTGTTCAAAACTTCTTTCTCGTCAGAACACGGACGCCGACGTTGATGACGAGGACGAGAGACATTAGGACGAGCGTGGCGGCCCAAGCCTGCGCGTGCCACTCGTCGTAAGGGCTGACGGCATAGTTGAAAATCTGTACGGTCAACGAAGCCATCGGCTGGTCAAGATAGAGGTTGAAGAAGCGACTGCCGAAGGCCGTGAACAGCAGCGGCGCGGTCTCGCCCGAGACGCGCGCCACCGCGAGCATCGCGCCCGTGGCGATGCCTGAGCGGGCAGCGGGTAGCACCACGCCCATCGTCACTCTCCAACGCGGCGCGCCGAGTGCCAAAGCCCCTTCGCGCAAACTGGTCGGCACGAGCCGCAGCATCTCTTCGGTCGTGCGCGTGACGACGGGAATCATGATGACGGCCAGCGCGATGCCGCCCGCGAGCGCGGAGAACTGCTTCATCGGGATGACGATGAGCGCGTAGACGAAGACACCCGTGACGATGGAAGGGATGCCCGTTAGCGTGTCCGCGACAAAGCGCACGATGCCAGCGAACCAGCCGCGCCCGAACTCCGACAGGTATACGCCCGCAGCGATACCTAACGGCAAACCGAGCAGGGAGGCGAGCGTGAGCAGGACAAGCGTGCCGACGATGGCGTTACCGATGCCGCCGCCTTCGCCTACGGGCTTCGGCGTCTCAATGAGAAATTGGAGGCTGAGAGAAGAGACGCCGCGCCAAGCGATGTAGCCTAGAATCAGGACGAGCACGGCGACGACGACGAACGCGCACGTCGCCGTCAGCGCCGTCATCAACGCGCTAACGACGCGCCGTTGTGCGGAGGGCGCAAGTAAAAAGGCAGAAGGCAAAAGGGAAGACACACTGCCTGTCTTCGACTCTCCACGCTTTTGACTTTCTCTTTCGCTCACAACCTTCGACTCGCCGTCTTCACTCTTGCTTTTATCTTTTGCCTGTTGCCTTTGTTGCTCATGCTCGCGCGACGCCGCTCGTCCCGCGCGTCACGCTCCAGACGAGGAGGCGTGCCGCGCCGTTGACGATGAAGGTGACGAGGAGGAGGACGAGACCAAGCTCGACGAGCGCGCTCAAATAGAGGTCACCCGTCGCTTCGGTGAACTCGTTGGCGATGACGGAAGCGATGGTGTAGCTCGGCTCGAAGAGCGAGGCGGAGATTTGAGGGCGGTTGCCGATGACCATCGTTACGGCCATCGTCTCGCCGACCGCACGCCCGAGGCCGAGGATGATCGCGCCCGCTATCCCTGCCGCACCGTTCGCCAGCACGACGCGCGTCGTCTCCCAACGCGTCGCGCCGAGCGCAAGCGCCGCCTCGCGTTGTGAAGCGGGCACGGCCGCGAGCACGTCGCGCACGACCGAGGTGATAATCGGCGTCACCATGATGGCGAGGATGCAGCCTCCCGTGAAGAGCCCGATGCCGGTGACCGTTCCTTGAAAGAATGGAAGCCACCCGAGCCAACGCTGAAGGGGCGGCTCGACGTGCTCACGCAAAGTGGGCGCGAGCACGAAGATGCCCCACAGCCCGTAGACGACTGAGGGGATGGCCGCGAGCAGTTCGACGAGGAAGGCCAGCGGACGTGCGAGACGGCGCGGTGCCTGCTCAACGAGGAAGACCGCAACGCCGAGCGAGATGGGGACGGCGATGACGAGCGCGAGCAGCGACGAGACAACCGTGCCGTAGACGAAGGGCAGCGCGCCGAACTTGCCCCGCATGGGGTTCCACTCGCGGCTCGTCAGAAAAGAAAGGCCGAACTCCGAGAGCGCGAGCCGCGCGTTCGACCCCATCTCGACGAACATCGCGCAGACGATGACGACGAGCAGCAGCGCGCAACAGAACAGCGCGCCCCGAAAGACCGCGTCCCCCACGTTCCCCGTCGGCGAGAGCGCGCGCCGCCAGTCCCACACTTCGCGCTTTGCACTCATCACTGGCCGCGAAGCGGTTTGCCGCCCGAGGTGATCGAGTTGATCTTGGCTTCGGCGCGCTTGACCATGTCGGCGGGAAGCGGCGCGTATTGCAAGTCGCGTGCGAAGCCCTCGCCGTCGTGTATGCCCCACCAGAGAAAGTCTACGAGCGCCTTGCCCTTCGAGGCGTCCTTCTGATCCTTGTAAGCGAGGATGTATGTGTAGCTCGAAATCGGGTATGCGCCCTGACCGCCCGCGTTGGTGATTGAGACGCGCAGGTCTTCGGGTGTCGTCGCGAGGCTTTCAGAGGCCGCAGCCGTCACGGCGTCGAGCGAAGGCTCGACGAAGTTGCCCGAAGCGTTCTTGACGAGCGCGGCGGGCAGTTTGTTCTGCACGGCGTAGGCCAGTTCGATGTAGCCGATGGTGTTCGGCTGGTTCTTGACCTGACCCGTCACGCCTTCGTTGCCCTTACCGCCCTGTCCGACGGGCCAGTTCGGCGAAGTGCCCGCGCCGACTTTCTCTTTCCACTCGGGGCTCACCTTTGAAAGGTAGTCTGTGAAGACGGCCGAAGTGCCGCTGCCGTCGGAGCGATGGACGACCGTGATGTCGGCGGCGGGCAAGGCAACGCCCGGATTGTCGGCCTTGAGCGCCGGGTCGTCCCACCTCTTAATCTGGCCGAGGAAGATGTCGGCGATTGTCGCGGGCGAGAAGCGTAGCGGTTGCGCGATGCCTTGCAGGTTGTATGTGACGACGACCGCGCCGAGCACAGTCGGGATGTGCAGCAGTTCGCCGGGCGCGCTCTTCAAGTCCTCGTCCTTCATGGGTGCATCCGACGCACCGAAGTCAACGGTCTGCTCCTTGATCTGCTTGATGCCGCCGCCCGAGCCGATTGACTGGTAATCAATTTTCACATCGGCGTGAGCCTTGCCGTACTCGCTCAGCCACTTCTGATAGAGGGGGTTGGGGAAGGTCGCGCCCGCGCCCTGAAGACGTACTGCGCCGCTCTCCGCGCCGCCTTGCTGGCCGCTACAGCCGAAGCCAAGCACAAGGATAATGATGAGTAGCAGCGCCGTGTTCGCGCGCAGGGCTTTTGCGGAATGTCTCAAAGTGGATGCTCTCCTGATTTTATGATGAAGAGAAGCGACAGGTTGCACGAGCGGTGTTACATCCGTCTGAACCGCGTCCTAAATCGACGTTAACAATGTTCGTTGAATGACAGGGCGCGAGATGAGTTTGGCCGAGCGAGTGGCTGATAAAGTCAGGGCACAGAGTTGAACGTTCAACTCTGTGCCCTGACTTCGGTAATTAACTTTCGATGTCGTTGGCGTGGGCGGCTCTGAGGTTTTCACACGGCGACAATCAATTGACTTATCAAGCACGCGCACATATCTTTTTCTCGATTTAAAAATCCCATCGGTACACATCAACACTAATCAATGACAGCCGACGAGAGAGCGAACGAAGCCGCGACACGACGCCGCTTTCTGAAGATTGCCGGGATGGGCGCGGCCGGATTAGCCATGTCGGGCGCGGCAGATGCGCTGCCACCGGTCGCGGCCCGCGAGCTGCTCATCTACGTTGGGACGTACACTTCGGGCGGGGGCGAGGGGATTTATCTTTATCGCTTCGACCTCAAGACCGGCGCGCTCATACACGCGGGCACGACGCGCGGCGTCGTCAACCCATCATATCTCACGCTCGACCGACGCAGGCGCTTCCTCTACGCCGTCAACGAGGTGGAGGAGTTCGAGGGCGCGCGGAGCGGAGCCGTCAGTGCTTTCGCGATAGACCAGGCGACGGGGGGCTTGCGCTTCCTTAATCAGCGAGCATCGAAGGGCGGCGCGCCGTGCTATGTGACGGCTGACAATGCGGGCCGTTTCATTCTCGTGGCGAACTACGTGGGCGGCAACGTCGCAGTCCTACCTGTGTTGAAGGATGGAAGCCTCGGCGATGCTGTGGACGTGAAGCAGGACAGCGGCTCGGGCCCAAATCGTGAGCGGCAGGAGGGGCCGCACGCACACTCAGTCGTGCTCGACCGCGCAGGCCGCTTCGCATACTCTTGCGACCTCGGGACTGATCGTGTCATGAGCTATCGCTTTGATGCGCGCACGGGGCGGCTGACGCCGAACGCAGAGCAGCCCTTCGTCGCGTTGAAGCCGGGCGCGGGGCCGCGCCACATAATCTTTCATCCGGTCGGCCGCTTCGTATACGTCATGAACGAGCTTGACTCGACCGTCACAGCGTTCACGCGCGACGGCGCGAAGGGGATGCTTCGAGAGTCGGAGACCGTGAGCACCTTGCCCGCTAACTTCGCGGGCGCGAACACGGGAGCAGACTTGCACGTCACGCCCGACGGGCGGTTCCTCTTCTGCTCGAACCGGGGGCACGACAGCATCGCTTCGTTCCGTGTGGACGCGAGAACGGGCGGCTTGCGCCCGCTCGGTCACACGCACACGGGCGGGAAGACGCCGCGCAACTTTGCCGTTGACCCCACGGGGCGATTCCTGCTGGTCGCGAATCAGAAATCCGACAACGTCGTCACGTTCCGACTCGACCCCGCGACAGGCTCGCTCGAACCGACGGGGCAGACGGCAGCTATCCCTTCACCCGTCTGTTTGAAGTTGACCGCGCCCTTCTCGTGAGGCGTGCGCGCAAGATGCTAAACTTGGAACGATGGGACGCGAAGCCGCATACGAGGGGGATGAGCGCAGGCGGGTCGAGCGATACAGCGTCAGTCTACGCGCACGCTGGACGGGCAAGCAGGTGTGGCTCGACAGCACGGTGACAGACCTCAGCATCTACGGATGCTTCGTCCTCACCGACGACCGGATCGAGCCGGGAGAGTTGGTCAAGATAGAACTGCTGCTGCCCGACGGAGTCGTCACCCTCTGGGGTCACGTCATCTACAAGGCCGAAGAGATAGGCTTTGGCGTCCGCTTCTCGCCCTTCTTCCCTGAAGAGGAGCGAAGGAAGCTTGAGACGCTAGTCAGGGCCGAGTCGCGCAAGTCTCAAAGGCCGCGCGAGAAATAAATTTTTCAAAGTTCGCTGCGTCGTTGACGTAAGCTCAAGCCTTTGCTCTTTAGCGATTCGACCTGCACTTAGCTGCGCCGCACCGGCAGACCTCCGGGTGATTGGGGTCGCGGTAGTTTATGGTCAATTCCTCGCCGGGTCGGATATCGCGCAGGGCGAAGATGGCAACCTTCTCGCCGGGCACGATCCTCATGTATGAGTTGGGCTCGCACGAGTGATTGATGTAGGCGGTCTCGTTCCCGCCCACGGCACCGTCAATGGCTGTATCCTCATCAATCCAGATGATCTTGATCGCTTCCTGTCGGCGCAGCCGCGCCTCTATCTTGCGGCTGCCGCGGACGACCTCGCCCGCGTACAGGGCGATCTTCTTGCGCGCAGTGAAATGTGCGAGTGCAAAGCAACCCTTCCCGAAGATGTTGCTCTTCTTCACAGTGAGCTGATGGGACACGACTACTATCTCCCTCTGTTTGTTAGAAGCTTGGACATGGGCCGAACGATGACGCTCATTATAACCATAAGGGGTTTCGAGTCGAGTACTGTCGATATGTTGACGGTTCACCGACAGTCAGCGACGCGACACGGCGTGCGGAAGCCGCGTGTGGGATGATGTGCGGAAGCGGGCGGCGCGGCCGGGCCGCCCGGCCCCTCGCTGGGGTGGGATGACTGGGACGATACTACGTTAAAGAATTTAATTCCAACCGCGCACGCCCACTAGACGTGCAGAGGGGGTTCGTGTATTGTGTACTCAACCGGGCGGTTGGTGAACCCTTCCGCCCAGTGGTTTGCTGGGGTGAGGACAGTGAGCCACATAGAACAGGCGCGAGGCCCCCAAGGCTGCCGCGCCTGTTCGCTTTTTGCGAGCCCCTTTTCTGAAATCAACAACCGCAGCCATGTGCCGCGACGCCTCGAGTTGAATGGATAGGAATGAGCGGAAGGCGATTGCGTCCGTCTGGAAGCTGGGCGGGCTCGGGTGGCGCGAACTGGGCAGGCGCGTCTGGCCGGAGGTCTACGAAGGCGACCTCTTCACGCGCGCGGCGGCGCTCTCTTACTACTTCCTGCTCGCTCTTTTCCCTTTGCTCCTCTTTCTGACGGCGATGCTCGGCTACTTCGCCGATGCCGGGACTGAGCTGCGCAGGAATCTACTCAACTACCTCGGCAGCATCGCACCGCGCTCGGCCTCGCAGCTCGTCCGCACGACTGTCGAGGAGATAACGGAAGGCGCGGGCGGCGGCAAGCTCTCCTTCGGGCTGTTGGCCGGATTGTGGTTTGCGTCGTTCGGGATGGGGGCGGTGGGGGACACTTTGAACGCAGCCTACGGGGTGAGGGAGACGCGCCCCTGGTGGCGCGTGCGTCTCATCTCGCTTGGGCTCACGGTGGCGCTGGCCGCACTCATCATCTCGGCGCTGGCGCTCGTACTTTACGGCGGTGAGATAGGCGAGGGGCTGGCAAAGCACTATGACCTCGGCGGAGCATTCATGTCCGCGTGGAACGTCATCCAGTGGCCGATTGTGCTCGGCTTCGTGCTCTTTGCCTTCGCGCTCATCTACTATTACGCGCCCGACCTGCGCCACCAGCGTTGGTACTGGATCACGCCGGGCTCGCTCGCGGGCGTCCTGCTGTGGCTGCTCGTCTCCTTTTGCTTCCGGCTCTACCTGCGCTACTTCGACCGCTACAGCGCGACCTACGGCTCGCTCGGTGCCGTTATCATCCTGCTGCTCTGGTTCTATCTGACGGGCGCGGCCATCCTCGTCGGCGGCAAGGTCAACGCCGTGATCGAGAACGCAGCGGCCGAAGCGGGCACGCCCGAAGCCAAGCAACATGGAGAGAAGAAGCCTTCATGAAATGAAAGTCCCGGAAGTTTACGTGAAGTGAAAGCCATGGGAGTTCATAAGAGCATTGTGTCGTGAGACACTCCAATCACAAGGCAAAGGGGCGTAGATTTTGGCTCCGGCCAATCGACGAGTTTGCTTTGCACGGTTGCACACATTATCTGATATACTTCCCCGGCGCGAACGACCCACCTTTAGGCGTCTGAGAGGGGGCTCCCCCGGCTCTCTCCGGTTGTCGCTGTTTTTTATCCCGACACTAACTTATGTGTTTAGCAGGGCACGTCATTTGAAGACAGCAGGAAGAAGGCGATTTTGAAAATATTACTTTACAACCCGGATAACGGCGTAACGCGGAACTTCATGCCGCACCTCTGGATGTTCCTGTTGCAGGCGCTCACGCCTCCCGAACATGAAGTCATTCTCGTTGACGGCAACGCCCGCGCGATGACCGAAGGCGAACTGGTGCGCTTCGCACGCGAAGAGGGCGTCGGGCTGGTCGGCATCGGCGCGATGACGAGGATGGTGGCGCGTGCCTACCGCTTCGCCGACGCGTTGCGCGAGGCGGGCATCCCCGTCGTCATGGGCGGCCCCCACGTCACCGAATGTCCCGACGAGGCGCTTGGTCGCGACGGCGGAGTGCGCCACGCCGATGCGGTCGCGCTCGGAGAAGCCGACGACACATGGCCGCTCATCGTCGCCGACGCCGCGCGCGGTCAGCTCAAAGAGGTCTACGAGCCTGAGCGCGACGCCAAAGGTCTTGACCTCAAGCCTTCCCTCAAACCCTACCCGACGATTCCGTGGGAGCAACTCGAACTCGATCAGTTCAGCCTCGTTCCCGGCTTTATGCGGCCACTGCTCAGCCGACTCGGAGGCGGGTGGGGCTCGTTCCACGTCGTGCCCATCGAGACGGGGCGCGGCTGTCCCTACGGGTGTGAGTTCTGCACGGTGACGGGCTTCTTCGGCGACTCGATTCGCTTCCGCACCAACGAGTCGGTCGTAGAAGAACTCTTGCGCCTGAAAGCGAGAGCGCAACGTGAGCGCGGGCAGGTGGCGGTCTTCTTCATTGACGACAATCTGGCGATCAACATGAAGCGGACGAAGGCGCTGTTGCGAGATATTATCGCGGCGGGTGCGCAGGTGCCGTGGGTAGCGCAGATCAGCGCGAACCTGCTGCGTGATGAAGAGTTGGTAGACCTGATCGCGGCCTCGGGCGGGAAGTGGGTCTTCATCGGGATGGAGTCGATTGACCCCGCGAACATGGCTGATGTCAACAAGAACTTCAGCAAGCCGGGTGAGTACGGAGCGGTGCTGGAGCGGTTGGCGAGGCGAGATGTCTACGCCATCACGTCGTTCATCTTCGGGATGGATAATGACACTGGGGGCGTGGCAGAGCGTACACTGCGCGAGATAGAGTCGTGGCCGCCGGGGCTGCCTGTGTTCGGGCAGTTGACACCGTTTCCGGCGACTCCTCTGTACGACAGGTTGGAGAAGGCGGGGCGGTTGGATCGGCCGAAGCATTGGCTTGAGTTCGCGCCGTTTGTGATGGCGCACGCGCCGCTCAAGATGACGATAGAAGAGGCACGGCTTGAGACGAGGAGCGCGTGGGAGTTGTCCTACAGCGCGGCGAGGAATGCCGAGGTGGTCGAGGCGCTGGCCGGGCGTGGGTTCGAGTACCGGATGGGCCACCTTGTGGCTCGTCTCTTCTTCCGCGGCATCTACTTCCCTCAGATGACCAAACGCGCATGGCTCAAGCTGATTGCGGATAATAGGCGTGCCATCTACTCGCTCGCGCGCGATGGGTTCGCGAAGTGGCGCGCGTCGCGCAGAAGAGAGACCGACGTGGCCGGAGCGGTCGTCGAGTCTTAATTGAAGCGCACCGTACTTGCCCTGCATTGAGCTTCCCCCGAAGTCGGATGTTGTCGTATACAAGATCGGCGAAGGCGTTCCGAGCGTGGAGGATGCGTGATGAAGGTCTTACTGGTTTACCCTGAGTTCCCGGACACTTACTGGAGCTTCCGACATGCACTGAAGTTCGAGGGCAGGCGCTCTGCCTTCCCGCCGCTTGGGCTGCTCACGGTCTCGGCGATGCTGCCGGAGAAGTGGGAGCGGCGTCTCGTTGACATGAACGTCGGGCGGTTAAAGGACTCCGACATCGAGTGGGCAGACGTTGTCTTTGCCAGCGCGATGATCGTGCAGAAGCAGTCGCTCGAAAGCGTTGTCGAGAAGTGCAAGGCGCTCGGCAAGCGCGTCGCCGTCGGCGGCCCCTACGTTTCGACGAGCGCCGAACAACTGCCCGACGCAGACCACATCTTCGTCGGCGAAGCCGAGGTGACGCTACCCGAGTTCGCCGCCGACCTCGAACGAGGCGAACCGCGACGCATCTATCAGGCCGCCGAGCGGCCCGCACTCACCGCAACACCCATCCCGCATTTTCAACTGGCCGAGCTTAACCGCTACAGCGCGATGAGCGTGCAGTATTCGCGCGGCTGCCCGTTCAATTGCGAGTTCTGCGACATCATCGAAATCTACGGTCGCGTTCCACGCACCAAGACCAATGAGCAGATGATCGCCGAGCTTGAAGCGTTGAAGGAGACGGGTTGGCGCGGGCTCGTCTTCATCGTTGACGACAACTTCATCGGCAACAAGCGCAACGTGCGAAAGCTTATCCCCGAGCTTGCCGAGTGGTCTGACCGCAACGGCCGTCCCTTCTCATTCATCACGGAGGCGAGCGTCAACCTCGCCGAAGACGACGACCTGCTGAAAATGATGCGGCGCGCCAACTTCCGCCGCGTCTTCCTCGGCATCGAGACTCCGGTGGAGGAGAGCTTGAAGGAAGCGCAGAAGGGACAGAACACGCGGCGCGATCTGTTGGAGTCGGTGCGCAAGATTCAATCTTACGGCATGGAGGTGATGGCGGGCTTCATCGTCGGCTTCGACAACGACCCCGAGGACATCTTCGACCGCCAGATAAACTTTATACGCGAGAGCGCCATCCCGCTCGCGATGGTCGGCCTGTTGACGGCGCTTCCCGACACGCAACTCTGGCGACGCCTGAAGCGCGAAGGGCGTCTGCTCAAAGAGAGTTCGGGCAACAACACCGAGAACTCTCTGAACTTCGTTCCACGGATGGACACCGAGCTTCTCGTCGAAGGCTACAAGCGGATTCTTTCGACCATCTACAGCCCCGCGGAATACTACAAGCGTGCGCTCGACTGCCTGTCACACCTGACGCAAGGGCCCGAGCCGCGACGGAGTCGTCTGACGAGCGACCTCGCGGCCTTTGCGCGCATCGCTCTCAAGCTCGGCGTGATCGACAGCGCGCGGATGGAGTTCTGGCGCTACATGAAGCGCACGCTCACTTCACATCGCCAGAACTTCGCGCACGCGGTCACACTCGCGGCGATGGGCTATCACTTCCGCAAGCTGACGCGTTCATACGTCGAATAGAATCAGCAGAGGCACGGAAGGACACCGAAGGGGGCACGGAGAAGAAAATTCCGTGCCCCTTCCCAATTTGGAGTCGTCAGGCTTCGGCGTTCACTGCGGGTTGGGCAGCGTGCCGGTTGAGCCGCACTGGCCCGACCCCGCGCCTACAGGAACCGCGAGCGGCCCCTGCTCGATTGCGCAGAGGAACGAATACTCCTTCTTCGTGTTCCCCAGCCCCGTATAGCTGCCGCCAAAAAGTCCGTAGCCGTCCTCGCTGTTGGCCGCCCAGTATGTCCAGTGCAGTGAGCCCACCGCCACGCCCGAGTCGTTCGCGGGCGTCGTGTTGTAGCTGCTCTGGATGAAATTGGTCATATCGGTGAACCACTGTCCCTGCGAGCCCGCACCCGACGAGATGATGTCCGCGTCGGTCTTGCCCGTCCCGAACTCGCCGATGTAGACGGGTGCCTGTGCGTAGCCGGTGTGCCCCGTGTTGCCCCAAGGGTACGTGGCGTGTCCCGGCCAAACCGGACTCACGCCGCCCGCGAGGTCTGGGAAGGCCCAGAACTTCTTCCAAACGTCGGCGAGGCTTGAGGACGAGCAACCGCTGCGGTAGCAGGTCGAGGCGTTGAACCACGACTGCTGAAACTCGGCGGGCCCGTAGTCGTGTCCCGAGTAGACAATCTGATTGTTCACCGCAGTACCGAGCACTGCCGCGCTGCCGCCTGCGTTAAGAACAACGGGCGCGCCGGGGTTGGCTGAGTTGCCGTTGATGCCTAGAAGGTTTCCGCCCCACCAGTACCAGTCGTAAGGCCCTGCGGCCATCGTGCCCGAAGCCGTCGGGTACGTGCTGACGCCTTCGACGAAGATGAGCGGATACTCCCACCCGCGAGCCTGCGCGTCGCCGAGTATGGTGTCGCCCGCGCGCTCGGCGGCCAGCCGCCAGTCGTGGCAGGTCGAGCCCGTTACGCACGCGGGCGCGAACGGATTCGGGTTGGGATTCGTCTTCGGGTCTATGCCGTCGCCGCTCCCCCACGAAGCGCCGTTCAGGTAGGCCGTGCGCGAAGGCGTGTGCGGCTCGTTGCGCAGGTCGTAGCCGAGAATGACGGGCAGTCCGTCGGAAGCGTAGTAGTTAACAGTCACCGTGTCGGCCGCCCCTTGCGTCTGCTGTATGCCGTGCGCCCAACGTTGGACACTCACCCAGTCGTCAATCCACTTCTGCTCGGTGTAGTTGTTCTTGCCCGAGACGTAGTACCAGAGGCCGTTACCTTCGGCCGAGTTGCCAGCCTCCGAGCGATGGTTGTCGAGGATGACGTGAAGCCCACGCGAGCCCGCGTAGTTGACGATGAGCGCGAGGATGTCGCGCGCGTGCTTGCCCTTGCACGAAGGGCACGCGCTGTCGGTGTTGGCGTTGGGGACGGGGTTAAGCTCCCACATCGCGTTTGAGAAGGGAATGCGGATGGTGCTGTAGCCGTACTGTCTCATCTGGTCAACGATGAAGGTGTAGTCGTGTGCGTAGAGCCCGTGCGCCACATTGTCCGAGGTCTCGAACCCGTACCAGTTGATGCCGGTGATTCTGAACTCGGCTCCGCTCGGGGCGACAATCTTGTTCCCGCCGGTCGTCCAGCCCGCGGCCGCCGTGCCCGCCGCGCAGAGCACGAACAGGCATGCGGCGATGAAACTTTGTAAACGCCGGGGCGCGAGGTTTTTATGCATGTCATCTATCCTCCATGTGATATTGAACGGCTTGGGTTGTAAAACGAGAGGCTCGGGGGATGAGCATCTTATCCCCCCGCCAGGATTAGTCAAGCCTTAAATCAATGGCCGCCTTCGGAGCTTCTTCGCAAGCTCGCGGCGGGTGGTGTTAGGATAATCGCCAAACGAAAACAGAGGGAGGGTGACCGAAGTGACGACTGAATCAGGTGAGATGAGCGAGCGAGAGATGCGCGAGCGCGTGGTCAAACTCGCGTTCGATGGCGACGAGTCGAAGTTCAAAGAGTTCTGCGACGTTGTGCGCGAGGCGATGCCGCCGAACACCTCGGTCGTACTGCGCGGGAGCGCGGTGACGGGTGTGCGTTGGGACGATGGCGCGCCGTTCGATGCCGACGGCCCCGGCACGAGTGACCTCGACCTCACGCTCGTCGGCACGGACATACTCGGCGAGTACATCCTCGACGGCTTCTACCTGCCCGGCGTTCACACCAAGCCCTTGAGCGACAAAGACCCGGACATCGCGCCC
>JAVXWN010000149.1:0-8116 GCA_032230645.1 Acidobacteriota bacterium
GGGCACTGCCAGTCGGCGTTGGCAGCGACGATTGGGTTCGCGGGACTTTTCTCCCACGGCCCCAAAAGTTTTTTCGCGCGCGCGACACCCAACGCGTAATCGCAGCCGCGCCCGCAGCAGGCGTTCCCCGAATAGAAGTGATAGAACCACTCGCCGCGTCGGAGGACGAACGAGCCTTCGGTCACGTTGCGCTCCCACGGGGCGGTGTTGCGAAGTATCTCTCGCCTCTTGCCGATGAGCTTCGTCCCGTCCTCCGAAAGAGGCTGCGCGAAAATGGAGGTCGGCTCGTCCGGCTCGGCGTCGTTGCCGTCGGCCTTCCAGACGAGGTACGGCTCGCCTCTCTCGTCGCGAACAAAGTCGGGGTCAATCGAGCCGACGCCTCTTCGCTCCTTTATCTCGCAGACGAGCGGCCCGCGATCCGTGTACGGCCCGCCGGGGCCGGGCGCTGTCGCGACCCCGACGCAGAGCGTGCCCTTCTTCTTCGGCCCTTCTTCGCGCCGCGCCACGTAATAGACGAAGAAGCGCCCGCCGTCGTGGACGAGTTCAGGTGCCCAGAAGTCCGACTTCGCCCACGCGGGTCGCTCGCGGAAGACGTAACCGGCGGCGCGCCAGTTGACGAGGTCGCGCGAGTGTAGGATGGCGAAGTACGGTGCCCAAGTCCCCGTTGTCGTCGCAGCCCAATAGTCGTCGCCGACGCGTATGACCGTCGGGTCGGGGTAGTCGCCCGCAATGACCGGGTTCGAGTAAATCGGGCGCTGCGACTGTGCGGTCGTTAGTGTGACAGCGCAGAGCGCGAGGGCCATGACGAGAATCGTCACCAAGCGAACCGCCGCGATGCGAGTGCGCATACTCCACACTCGCGCGCTCGTATGGTTTACCTTCGTGCCGTTATTCATGCCGTCTTCGGGCGTTGGATGTAGACGGCGATGATGATGATGGCCGCCTTGATGACGAGTCCCCATGCGAACGAGTAGCCGCGCATGTTGAAGCTCGTCGTGATGACCTGCATGATGAGCGCGCCGACGAGCGTGCCCAGAACGGTTGCGCGCCCCCCCGTTAGCGCCGTCCCGCCGACGACCGTCGCCGCGATGGCGTCAAGCTCGATGTTGAGGCCGACCTTCTGCGCGTCGCTCGCGCCAAGCCGCGCCGTCTCGATGAGTCCGGCCACGCCTGCGAGCAGCCCGCTCAACGCGTAGACCGCGACCTTTGTCCGGTGGACGCGCACGCCCGCGAGTCGCGCCGCCGCTTCGTTACCTCCCACCGCCAGCACGTAGCGACCGAACGAAGTCGCGCGCATCGCGAAGAATGCGAGCGCGACCGCCACCACCATCACGATCACCTGCACGGGCACGCCCGCGACGACCCCTCGACCCAGATACTCGAACGTCGCGTCGCTGAACGGGATGAGCTGTCCGCCGTTGCTCAAGACCTGCGCGAAGCCGCGCCCCGAAATCAGAAGCGCCAGCGTGACGATGATTGGCTGTATGCGGAAGCCGGAGATGAGCGCGCCGTTGAACGCGCCCGCCGCCGCCGAGATGAGGAGCGCGAGCAGGACGGCTATCCCTGCGCCGCGGTCGAGCGACGTGGCCGCCACCGCCGAGGCTATCGCCATCACGGAGCCGACGGAGAGGTCGATGCCGCCCGTCGCGATCACCAGAGTCATCCCCACGGCGACGAGCATCGTGGGCGCGACCTGAAGGAGTATGTTGCGGAAGTTGTTGAGGTCTAAAAAATTGGTCGTGAAGACCGAATTGAAGACGACGAGCAGCACGAGCGCGGCCAGTGCGCCGAACGTGGGCGCGTAGTCCGCGAGGCCCGACCGCTTGAGGCCCGCCGCCCCGCTCACGCCCGCCGCGTTTTCCATCGCACGCGCCCTCCTCATAGAGTCTTCCCGTCCTCGGCCGCTTCGTCGCCGCCGCCCTCGGCCATCGCGTGGATGATCTGAGTCTGCGAAACTTCGGCACCGCGCAACTCCGCCACGCAGCGACCGTCGCGCATGACGAGGACGCGCGAGCTACCCTCGACCAGTTCTTCCAACTCCGACGAGATCATCAGCACACCCAGACCGCCCTCGGCCAACTCGTTGATGAGCGACTGAATCTCGCCCTTCGCGCCGATGTCTATACCGCGCGTCGGTTCGTCGAGTATGAGGAACTTCGGGTTCTTGCAGAGCCAGCGCGCGAGCAGAACCTTCTGCTGGTTGCCGCCCGACAGCTCCCTGATCTTCTGCTCCGAGCTTGACGCCTTAATTCGCAGCCGCTTCATAAAACGCTCGACCACCTCCTGCTGCTTCGCGCGCGAGACGACGCCGAGCCGGCTGAGCGCGGGCAGCGCCGCGAGCGTCAGATTCTCGCGCACGGAAAGCTCCGGGATGATGCCCTCGGCCTTGCGGTCTTCGGACAGGAAGGCGAACCCGGCCTTGATGGCGTCGCGCGGCGCGCCGAGCTTCAGCGGGACGCCTTCGAGGTAGACACGGCCCTCGTCAACAGCGTCCGCTCCGAAGAGTGCGCGTGCCGTCTCCGTCCGCCCGGAGCCGAGCAGTCCCGCCATGCCGACGATCTCGCCCTTGCCCGCTTCGAGCGTCACGCCTTCGAGCTTGCGGCCCCGCGTGAGGTTCTCCGCGCGCAAAAGCGGCGCGGCCGTCCGCGCTTCGGCCTTCTCGCCGTGAGCGCCGAAGGCCGTCGCGCCGCCGCGCTGTAACTCATCGCGCTGCTTGCCGAGCATGAGGCAGACGAGGTCGAGCCGCTCAAGCCCCGCGAGCGGGCGCGTGCCGACGAGCTTGCCGTCGCGCAAGATAGTGACGCGGTCGCAGACGGCGTATAGCTCGTCGAAGCGGTGGCTGATGTAGACGACGCCGACGCCCTCCTCTTTCAGCCTGCGTATCACGTCGTAGAGAATCGAGACCTCGTGCTCGGTGAGCGAACTGGTCGGCTCGTCTAAGACGACCGCCTTCGCGCCGAATGAGACGCCGCGCGCGATGGCGACCATCTGCCGGAGCGCGATGTTGAGCGTGCCGAGCGTGGCGGCGGGCGCGATGTCGAGCCCGAGCCGCTTGAGGACTGCGCCCGCCTCCGCGTTCATGCGCTTCCAGTCGATGAGGCCGAAGCGTCGCGGCTCGCGGCCCAAGAAGATGTTCTCGGCGACGGTGCGGTAGGTGAGAAGGTTGACCTCCTGATAGACCGCGACCACGCCCTCGCCCTGCGCGTCTTCGGGCGAGCGAAAGTTGACCTCGCGCCCTTCGAGAAGAACGCGCCCGCCGTCGCGCCTATACGCGCCCGTCATAACTTTGATGAGCGTGGACTTGCCCGCGCCGTTCTCGCCGACGAGCGCATGCACCTCGCCGCGCGCGAGCGCGAAGTCAACGCCGTCGAGCGCAGCATGGCCCGCGAAGACTTTCGTGATGGCCTCCATGCGGAGGAGCGGTTCATTTTCCATGACGAGCAGTAAGCAGTAAGCAGTAAGCAACGAAGAGCAGAAGCGTAATTAAAGTTTTAGCTGCTCACCGCTCACTGCTCTCGCTGGCATCAGTATGCTTCGCCGACGAACTGCGCGGCGTTCGTCGAGTCGAAGAAGCGGTCGGGGACGATTATCTTTGCGTCCACCTTCTCGCCGCGCAGAAACTTCTCAAGCGTGTCGAAGGCGACGGGGCCGAATCGCGGGTTGCACTCGACCGTCGCGTTCATCTCGCCGCGCGTGATCGCTTCGAGCGCGGACTTTTGACCGTCAACCGAGATGACGATCACGTCCTTGCCCGGATTCATGTTGGCGGACTTCAAAGCCTGTACCGCGCCGAGCGCCATCTCGTCGTTGTGCGCGTAGACGACTGTGATCGCTTTGCCGTGCGCCTGTATGAGGTTCTCCATCACGCGCTGACCCTGCGCGCGATTGAAGTTGCCGTCCTGCGAAGCGATGATCTTCATGTCGGGCTGCCCCTTGATGGCCTCCGCGAAACCGTCGTGCCGGTCGTTGGCGACCGACGCTCCGGCGCTCCCTAGCAGCTCGACGATAGCGGCCTTACCATTCGTCTGCTTCACGAGCCACTCGCCCGCGCGACGCCCTTCCTCGATGAAGTTCGAGCCGATGAAGGTTACATAATCGTTGCCCGCGCTCGGCCCCTTCAGCTCGCGGTCTATGAGGATGATGGGAATGCCCGCAGACTTCGCCGCCTGAAGCGGCCCTTCGTAGCCTTGCGCCTCGCGCGGGGCGAGGAAGATTGCGTCAACGCGCTGCGCGATCAAGTCTTCGAGGTTCGAGACCTGATTGGCCGTGTCGCCGCGCGCGTTCGTCACGACGACCTCGTGGCCGCGCTTGGCCGCCTCGTCCTGCATGCTCTTCGTCTCCGCGATGCGCCACGGGCCGTCCATCTCGGTCTGCGAGAAGCCGACGCGCAGCTTGCCCCCGGCCTTACCGCTCTTGCCGCCGCCCGCAACTGCGCCCCCGCCGCCGCCCGATTCCTTGCGGCAGGCGGGCAACGCCAGAGCGAGGGCCGCGACGAGCAGAAGGGCGCAGAAGGCTTTTCGCCGTCCGTTGTTGTTCAGTCTCATGTTCTTTGAATTCCTCATCGTCTGTTGTGTTCTTCAATTCCTCATCGTCTGTTTGATTTGCGAAGCCGCCCTTTAGCGCGACGGCTCGATGCGAAGGAAGCCGAAGCGCCCGGCGACGACGCCGCGCGCGCCGCCCGCGACGAGCGCCACGCGGACGCCCCTGTCCCACGGTGGCAGGTAGCTGCCATCAATCTCTTCGCCCACGTCCTTCCAAGTCCGCCCATCGTCGCTCACGGCGAAGCGGTACAAGTGACCTTCGCGGGCGGTCATGCGGAGTTGCACTGCTCCACTTCGCGCCATTGTCCCGAGAGAGTCCGTCAAGATGCTCTCTTTATACTCGTTCTTCTCGCGACGCCAGAGGATGACGACCTTCTTGTTATCAACAGAGATGCCGAGCGAGTTCTCCGCATCGCCATAGGCCGACAGCCCTGCAAACTCGGCCTCTCTTACGCCTCGCATATCAACGACGGTTGTTGCCACGTAGTCACCGGTGGTCGTCGTGCGCGCCAGCACGGCGGCAGCCGGATTGTGTTCCGCTTCGATTGTCGGCGAGAGCAGGAGTTGTCCGCTCATGACTTGGAACCGGGGCACGTTCGACTGCGGCCACTGCCAGCCGGGGCCGAGCCGAAGCGTGTTGAAGTCGTCAAAGAAGCTTCGCGGCCCGCCCACACCGCGCGTCCCGTGCGGCGAGACGGCGCGCACGCTCGGGCCCCGCCCGTCGTTGATAGTGGGCCAGCCGTCCGCACCCCACACGACCTCGTCGAGCATCGCCTGCCGCCCGACGTAGACAAAGTCTTTCGCGTTGTAGGCGTGATACATCAGCCAGTGGCGTCCGTCCGCATCCTCCAAGACCGTGCCGTGGCCCGGACACTTCCACGTCTCGTTGCCGGCGAGAATCGGGTTGCGCGGATTCTTCTCCCATGGGCCGAGCAGCTTGCGCGAGCGCGCGACGCCGAGCATGTAGTTACACTCGCGCGCGCAGCAGAAGTTGCCGGAGTAGAACATGTAGAACCAGCCGCCCTTTCGCACGATGGCGGGGCCTTCGATGAGGTCGCCGTAAGGAAGCGTGGCGTGCTTCTCCCACGGCTGGTCGTTGCGAAGGATTTCGCGCCGCTCGCCGACGAGGCGCGTGCCGTCGGCCGAGAGTTGCTGCGCCCAAATGGGGGTCGGCTTGCTCACGGAGTTACCGTCCTCCTTCCAGAGGAGGAACCGCCGACCCTGCTCATCCGTTACCGGGAAGCCGTCTATCGAGCCTACCTCCTGACAGACGAGCGGGCCATGATCGGTGTAAGGGCCGGCGGGGCGTTGCGCCGTAGCGACAGCGACGCAGAGCGAGCCGCCCTGTTTGCGTGCGACGTAGTAGGCGTAGAAACGCCCGCGATACTCGGAGAGTTCAGGTGCCCAGAAGTTGCCGACCGACCATGACGGCCGCACATTGAATATCGAGCCGACAACCTCCCAGTTGACGAGATCGCGCGAGTGGAGCAGGGGGAACTCCGGAGCCCACTCCGAGGAGGTCGCGGCGGCCCAGTAGTCAGCCCCGACGCGTATGACCGACGGGTCTGGAAAGTCGCCCGGCGCGACCGGGTTCGAGTAAGAGCCGCGCCGTTGCGCCGCCGCAGAGGTGGCCGCGAGCAGCACAAGTATGAGCGTGGCCGCGAGCCGCGTTGCGCTCGGTCGGCGCGGGCGCGAGGCCGCACCTTCCGCGTAACTTTCCGCGCGCCGTGCCGCGCCGTATCGCACCGCTTCATCATCACATCCGTCGTTCGTCACGCTGTACCGCATCTTTCGCTCATCCTCTTTTCCGTTTGACTGTGGTGGCCGCCGCACGCGTCCTCTTCTTCGGCCTGCGCCCTTTGCTGCCCGCGCGCACGCTGGCAACGTCGTCGCTCGCTTCGTCCTGCTGCGGCGCGCGCGCCGGTGCGGTCGAGCCGCGAACAAGGAGATAGGTCGGTATGTCTATCTCGACGCCGCGCTGGTCGGGATGTTCGATGGTCATCATCAGTGCCTCGACGGCGCGGCGGCCAAGCTCGATGCGCGGCAGGCAGACTGTCGTTAACTGCGGGTCGGAGAGCGCCGCGAAGGCGATGTCGTCGAAGCCGACGACCGACACATCGCGCGGTATGCTAAGCCCCGCGGCGCGCAACTCGACCAACACGCCGAGCGCCATCATGTCGTTGGCGGCGACGACAGCCGTCGGCTTCTCGCGCGCGGCCAGCATCTCACAGGCCGCGCGCCGCCCGCCCTCCAACTTGAAGTCACCGTTGTAGACCTTGAACGGTGCGTCGGGCAGATAGCGCCGCATTGACTTCCGGAACGCTTCGAGGCGGCGGGCCGCCGAGCGCAGGTGCGCCGGGCCGCCGACGAAGGCGATGCGCCGATGCCCGAGCGAGACGAGGTGCTGTACGCCCTCGTCAATGCCCGACTCGTAGTTAACCCGCAGGTTGCTCATGTGCTTCCCGGAAGCGCCGAGGTCGAGGAAGACGACCGACACGTCGCGCCGCGCCAATTCGCCAACGAGTGCTGCGTCCAGTTCCGAGGTCATCACTGCGACGCCCGCGACCTTGCGCTCGATGAGGCGGCGGACGTAGTGCGACGCGCGCTCAGGGTCGTAGTTCGTGTTCGACAGCACCACGTCGTAGCCGCGCTCGAAGGCGGCCGTCTCGATTGACTTAACCAGTTCGGGGAAGAACGGGTTCGAGATGTCCGAGATGACCAGCCCGAAGATGTTGCTCCGGCCGGAGGCGAGGCTGCGCGCATGCGCGTTCGGGTAGTAGCCGCACCGCTCGACGGCCCCCAGCACACGCGCTCGCACCTCGTCGGAGACGTACCTCGTATTGTTGAGGACGTGCGAGACGGTGGCGGTCGAGACGCCCGCCGCGTGCGCCACTTCGCGTATGCTGCTCATAATCCCAACGAGTGATGAGTGACGAGTGATAAGTGATAAGACGAAACTCATCTTATCATTCGTCGCTTGTCACCGAATCAATTCTTACTTCCCCTGCTCCCCCGCACGCCTCGGTCGCATAGATGGTCGGGGCGAACCCGCACCGCGCCTCGTACTCCGCGATGACGGCCTTCGTAAAATTTTCCAGCCCGTCACGGCGGACGAGGCTGACGGTGGAGCCGCCGAAGCCCCCGCCCGTCATGCGCGAGCCTAAAACGCCGGGCAGCCCCCAAGCGGTCTCCGCCAGAAGGTCAAGCTCGGCGCAACTCACCTCGTAGTCGTCGCGCAGCGACTCGTGCGAAAGCCTCATCAGCCGCCCCACTTCCGTCAGGTCTGCGCGGCGCAGCGCGTCGGCGGCGTCGAGCGTTCGCGCGTTCTCCGTGACGACGTGTCGGCAGCGGCGGCGGACGACTTCGGGCAGCGCGGCGGCGTGCCGCTCGAAATCCGCGACGCTCACGTCGCGCAACTGTGAGACGCCGGGCAGGTGCTCGCGCAGCAACTCGACCCCGCGCTCACATGAAGCGCGGCGCGCGTTGTACTCTGAGGTCGCAAGCTCGTGCCGCACGTTCGTGTCGGCGATGACGACCGCGACCTCGCCGGTGTCGAGCGGGACGGGCGACGCGTC
>JAVXWN010000139.1:0-42383 GCA_032230645.1 Acidobacteriota bacterium
ATCACGGACATCTGGGAGGTCGCGACCTTCTACTCGATGATTAACACCGAGCCGGTCGGCCGCTATCACCTGCAAATCTGCAAGACGCTCTCGTGCAAGATTCTCGGCGCGAACCGCATCACCGAACAGTGTACGAAGCGGCTCGGCATCAAGCCGGGCGAGACGACCCATGACGGCATGTTCTCAATCTCCGAGGTCGAATGTCTCGGCTCGTGCGGCACCGC
Source organism: Acidobacteriota bacterium (assembly GCA_032230645.1). Lineage (GTDB taxonomy): Bacteria > Acidobacteriota > Blastocatellia > Pyrinomonadales > Pyrinomonadaceae > QHXN01. The sequence continues at coordinate 225 of JAVXWN010000139.1, forward strand.
GCCGATGATGCAGATAGGTTTCGACTACTACGAGAACCTGACGACCGAGAAGGTTGACGAGCTGATTGAGAAGTGCAAGAGCGGCGAACTGTCAAACGGCGTGCGCTGAAATAAGATTATGTTTATCGGAGCAATCGGCTGCGAGCCTTTACAACTGAAGCGGGTGTCTTTGGAGAACTCCGCGTCGCTCGACGTGTACCGCAAAAACGGCGGCTACGAGGCGCTTGCAAAAGTGCTCGACGGCATGTCGGCGGACGACGTGATCGCCGAAGTCAAGAAGTCGGCGCTGCGCGGTCGCGGCGGCGCGGGCTTTCCGACGGGGATGAAGTGGGGATTTGTCCCGAAGGATTCGCCAAAGCCGAAGTACGTCGTCTGCAACGCGGACGAGTCCGAGCCGGGCACCTTCAAAGACCGCTACCTCATGGAGCGCGACCCGCACATGCTCATCGAGGGCATGCTAATCGCCGCCTACGCTTTGAACGCGCGCACCAACTACATCTACACGCGCGGCGAGTATCGCTACCTCATCGAGATTATGGACGCGGCTCTTGACGAAGCGCGCGCCGCCGGTCTTCTCGGTGAAAAGATACTCGGCTCAAACTTCTCCTGCGACATCTACACGCACACGGGCGCGGGCGCATACATCTGCGGCGAGGAGACGGCGCTTTTGAACTCGCTCGAAGGCTTGCGCGGCCACCCGCGCATGAAGCCTCCCTTCCCGGCGGTCGCGGGACTCTACGGCTGCCCCACGGTCGTCAACAACGTCGAGACCTTAACGGCCGTGCCCGACATCATCAAGATGGGTGGCGAGGCTTATCAGAAGTTGGGGACGGAGAAGAGCGGCGGGACAAAGGTGTGGAGCGTCTCGGGTCACGTCAATCGCCCCGGCGTCTATGAACTGCCGATGGGCTACGACGACATGGAGAAGTTCATCATGGAGGACTGCGGAGGGATGCCCGGCGGCCGACGCCTCAAGGCCGTCATCCCCGGCGGCTCTTCCGTCTACATCATGCCCGCCTCCGACATCGTAGGTAAGGACGTGCGAATGGACTACGAGGGCTTGGTCGCGGCCGGTTCGATGGTCGGCTCGGGCGGCTTCATCGTGATGGACGAGACCGTTGACGTGTTCGAGTCAACGAAGAACCTGACCGAGTTCTACAAGCACGAGTCGTGCGGCTGGTGCACACCCTGCCGCGAAGGCACGGACTGGCTCGTCAAAGTCTTCAACCGCATCGAAGGCGGCGACGGTAGACCCGATGACGTGCAACTCTTCTTAGACATCGTTGATAACATCGAGGGCAAGAGTTTCTGCCCGCTCGGCGACGCCGCCTCGTGGCCCATCCAGTCCGCGATCAAGAAGTTCCCCGAAGACTTTCGACGCAAAGTCATGAACGGCAACGGCGCGGGCAGCAACGGCAAGGACGGTTTGCCGACAGCCTGAACGTGAGCAGTCGTCGCCATTTGAAGGCAGTGCAGGTTTAATCAAAGCATGTCAGCAGAACTGGTCAAGGTCACAATCAACGGGCAGGAGTTGCAGGTCGAGAAGGGCGCGCGTCTCATTGACGTGTGCCGCGAGAGCGGCTACTCGATTCCGTCTTTCTGCTATTACGCAGACCTCGCGCTACAGGCTTCGTGCCGGATGTGTCTCGTGCGCATCGAGAAGATGCCGAAGCTGCAAACCTCCTGCACCATCACCTGCACGGATGGGATGGTCGTCACCACCGAGAGCGAGGAGATCGAGAAGGCGCAGCGCGGGATGGTCGAGTTCCTGCTCGCCAACCACCCGCTCGACTGCCCTGTCTGCGACCGTGGCGGCGAGTGCGAGTTGCAGGAGATGGTCTTCGACTGGGGCAATCTCGAAGAGCGTTTCACCGAGCGGAAGAATTACACGCCCGAAAAATTCCTCTCACCCATCGTCGCCAACGATTCGCAGCGCTGCATCCTCTGCAAGCGCTGCACGCGCGTCTGCGACGAGTGGATGGGCGAGGACGCCATCGAGGCGGGCGGACGCGGCGCGCACACGGTCATCGGCACCTATGGCGGCTGGCTCAACTGCTCACAGTGCGGCAACTGCATCGAGGTCTGCCCGACCGGCACGTTGCTTGACGCGACTTACAGACATCAAACGCGCCCGTGGGAACTTAGCCGCACCACTTCGACCTGTTCATTCTGCTCGGACGGCTGCCAGTTCTCGGTCGGCTCGCGCCGGGGCGAGGTGATGAGAGTGGTGGCGCGCGACCGTTACGTCAACGGTCACAACGGCGAGTTCCTCTGCATCAAGGGTCGCTTCGCGCATCCCTTCGTCAATCACGAAGAGCGTCTGCGCACGCCGCTCGTCCGTTACAAGAAGGGCGGCCGACTCGTGCCCGCGACGTGGGAAGAGGCCGTGCGCTTCGCCGCCGAGAGACTGCAACAGGTCATCGGCGAGCACGGCGGCGGCTCAATCGGCGTGACGGGAAGCCCGCGCCTGACGAACGAATCCAACTGGGCCATGCTCAAGTTCGCGCGCCAGGTCGTCGGCACCGATAAGTACACGGCGACCGAAGCCTTCTCGCTCGTCCCCTTCTTCGAGAATCTTTCAGCGCCCATCGCGACGCATAAAGACATACGACGCGCCAAGACCATCGTGCTCATCGGCGGCGAGCCCGAAGAGTTGCAGCCGCTCACCGGAAAACAGATTCGTCAGGCCGTGCGCAACGACGGCGCGAAACTCGTCATCATCAACAGCGTGCCGATTCGTTTGAAGCAACAGGCCGCGCAGTTCATACACATCCGCCCCGGCGCGGAGGACGCGGCCGTGCTCGCGCTCGCCTCTCCCGGCGACGGCGACGCGGCGGCGCATAAGCTCGGTGTCGAGGCGGACGAGATTGCGAAGGCGAGTCAACTCATCAGCGAGACGGCGGGCGACTGCGTAATCATGTTCGGCGGCGAGTTGAGCGCGGAGGCGCAGGCCGTTCTCGCCCGCATGCCCGCGGCCTTTGGCGAGAAGGAGGGGCGACGCTTCCTCTTCCACCCGCTGCCTCTCTTCAACAACAGCGTCGGCTGTCACGACCTCGGGCTGATGTCGGGCGCGATGAACCCGCTCGAAATCCTCGACGCCGCGGGTACGGACGTGCGCGCGATGTACGTCGCCGGGAGCTTCCTCCCTGCGCACATGGAAGGTCGCGCGGACGCGCTCGCGCGTCTCGACTTCCTCGTTGTGCAGGAGTTGTTCCTGACCGAGACCGCTCTTGCGGCGGACGTAGTCTTCCCCGCTGCCTCTTTCGCCGAAGTTGACGGGACGTTCACAAACAGCGGCGGGCTCGTCCAGCGCGTGCGCCAGTCCATCCCGCCCGTGCATCAGTCGAAGCCCGATTGGGCCATCACCTCGCAGCTTGCGGCGGCGATGGGACGCGACCTCGGCTTCCAGATGTCTTCAAGCAACATCTTTATGGAGATTGCACGCGATGTCCCCGCCTACGAAGGGCTGCGCTATCCTCTATTAAAGGACGAGACGAAGCCCGTGCAGGTCAAGCACGCGCAACACGCGAGCGGCGGCGGCGATGCCGCTTCGTTCATCGGCGCTTTGCGCGAGGCAGTCACATCGCTTGAAGAGTCGGCCGAAAAGATTAACGAGACGCCTCCAGTCGGACATGAACTGTTCAAGCTCGGAGTCTTGACGAGCAAGGTGCCGCAGTTTCACCTGCTCGCCGCCGGGAACCCCGAACCCGAGAGCGTCCTCGTCTCCCCCCTCTACCAGATCACGCTTGACCCCGCGCTGCGCCGCGAGGCGGCGGCGGGAGACTGAAGAGAAGGATGAGAGATGAAGGACGAGAGATGAAGTAAAGCAGACGCTTTGAAGACTTCTTCTTTCATCCTTCACCCCTCATCCCTTAACGACTATGGATTGGCTGTCTAATCACATCGGGGCGGACTGGGCGCGCGCGGTTGCGCAGCTCGTCGGAATCAACGTGGGCTTCGTCGTCGTGCTGATGATCGTGGCCTACACGGTTCTGGCCGAGCGCCGCGTGCTTGGTTTCATACAAGGGCGGCTGGGGCCGAACCGCGTGGGGCCGGGCGGGATGCTCCAGCCGTTCGCAGACCTCCTGAAGTTCATCTTCAAGGAGGAAGTGACGCCTTCGTCGGCCACGCGCTTCATCTACTTCCTCGCGCCAATCATTGCCATCACGGCGGCGCTGATGCCAATCATCGTCTACCCGTTCGGGCCGGAAGTATCGCTGCCCTTCATCGGCAAGTTCCATCTGGTCATCGCGCGCTTCGACATCGCGCTCCTGTATGTTTTAGGCATCACGTCGGTCGGCGTCTACGGCGTGGCGCTGGCAGGCTGGTCTTCAAACTCGAAGTACAGTTTGATGGGCGGCCTGCGCGCCTCGGCGCAGATGATCTCTTACGAGTTGTCGCTCGGGCTCTCGCTCGTCGGCGTGGTGCTGATGTCGGGGACGCTCGACCTCTACACCATCGTTGAGAGGCAGGGCGGCGCGTGGGGTTTGAACTGGAACATCTGGAACTTCTGGAGCGCGGGAACCTTTCCGCAAGTTATCGGGTTTATAACGTACCTCATCTCGGCCATTGCCGAGACGAACCGCGTGCCCTTCGATCTGCCCGAGGCGGAGACCGAGCTTGTCGCGGGCTTTCACACCGAATACTCGGCCTTGAAGTTCGCGCTCTTCTTCATGGCCGAGTACGTCAATATGTTCACGGTCTCGATGCTCGCCACCACGCTCTTTCTCGGCGGTTGGCAGGGGCCGTTCGTAGACGTGTTCCCGTGGATAGGAATCGTGTGGTTTCTTCTGAAGGTCTCCTTCTTCCTGTTCCTCTACATCTGGCTGCGCGGGACGCTGCCGCGCTTTCGCTTTGACCAGTTAATGAGCTTCGGCTGGAAATTCCTGCTGCCGGTCGCGATTCTGAACGTGGTCTTAACGGCGACCATCGTGTTCCTCCGGCTGCGTTGATTTGAAAGACAAGCAGGCACGCTTCTTGAGGGCTTCCACTCTTTGGTCAACGCCGCCGGTCACGTTTGATATGCTGCACTCGCTTCCCAGTATTTCGCAACTACTCTTCGTGCTCTTCGGCGCGATGGCGCTCGGCTGCGCGGTCGCGATGGTGGCGCAGCGCAATCCGCTCTACAGCGCCATCTCGCTTGTCGGCGTCTTCGTCTCGCTGGCGTGCATCTACGTCACGTTGCAGGCACCGTTCATCGCCGCCATTCAGGTCATCGTCTACGCGGGCGCGATCATGGTGCTCGTCGTCTTCGTCATCATGCTGCTCAACGTCGAGGATGAGGTGCGAAGGCCCGTCCGCCTCCACTACCTCATCCCCGTGGGCGTGCTGATGGCGGCGGTGCTTGTCGGCGAGGCGGCCTTCATGTTGCAGCTTGGCCGTGGTGAGGCGAGCGTCGAGCCCATCGCGCCGCAGATGACGGACGTGGGGCTCACGGCCTCAATCGGCGCGGGGATGTTCACGAAATACCTGCTCCCCTTTGAGGTCACGTCCGTGTTGATTCTGATGGCGCTCGTCGGCGCAATCACGCTCGCGCGACAGACGCGCACGCCGCTCTTCGCCGCGCCCGGCAACGCTACGGAGGAGCCACCCGTCTTGGACGCGGGCGGCGAGCTTCTGCTCAAGCCCGGAGACACGGCCGCGACGGGGCGAGCCTTCGCGCGTCAACAGTTGGAGAGTGGCGAGGCCGCCGCGCCGTCCGCGCCCGTGCGTGAGGAGGAGGAGCGATGATTCCGTTGACGTGGTATCTCGCGCTCTCGGCGGTGTTGTTCACCATCGGCGTGGTCGGCGTCATCGTCAAGCGCAACGCCATTCAAATGTTCATGTGCATCGAGCTGATGCTCAACGCCGTCAACCTGACCTTCGTCGCCTTCTCCAGCTACTTCGGCGACGTGACGGGGCAACTTTTCGTCTTCATCGTGATGACGGTCGCAGCCGCCGAAGCCGCCGTGGGACTCGGCATCATCATCGCCATCTTCCGCAACCGCGAATCGCTCGACGTGGACGACGCGAGCCTGTTGAGACTTTAAAGGCCGTGAATGGTAAATGGTAAATGGTGAATAGAAACTGCCTTCAACCATTCACCATTTACCATTCACTATTTACTAAACGGAAATGACTAATCACCTGCTCTCCGTCGTCGTGTTCGCGCCGCTCGTGGGCGCTGTTGTGTGCTGGCTCGTGGGGCGGAAGGTTCGCAGCGAAACGCTCATCGGCGCGGTGGCGTGCGGGTCGGTGGCGGTCTCGGCTGCGAGCGCGCTGCTCATCGCGTTTACGAGTTGGGGCGGCGCGGCGCTCACGAGCGACCCGTCCGTGCCCGTGATGAGCCACCTCTGGACGTGGATACAGGTCGGAAGTTTTCGCGCCGACTACGGCTTCGCGATGGATCGCTTGAGCGGGGTTTACGTCTGCTTCATCACGTTCGTCGGCTTCCTCATCCATCTGTTCGCGACCGGATACATGCACGGCGACCGTGGGTTCTATCGCTTCTTCGCGTACCTCAACCTCTTCATGTTCATGATGCTGACGCTCGTGCTGGCCGACAACCTGCTTTTGATGTTTGTCGGTTGGGAGGGCGTCGGGCTCTGCTCGTACCTGCTCATCGGTTATTACACCGACAGGAAGGAAGCGGGCGACGCGGCGAAGAAGGCTTTCGTCGCCAACCGCATCGGCGACTGGGGCGTGGTGCTCGGCATCATGCTCGTCTTCTGGCTGACGGCCGGAGCGGGACGACCTTCAATCAGCTTCTTCGACAAGACGCCCGCGATGCTCGGCGAAACGGCGGGAGTCGTGAGCGCGCTCAAGACCATCGGCGCGATGGCAATCGAGCCCTTCGGCTGGCGTTTAATCTTCGCGGGCGGCATCACATCGGCGGCCGTCCTTCTCTTTATCGGCGCGACGGGAAAGTCCGCGCAGATACCTTTGTACGTGTGGCTGCCCGACGCGATGGCGGGCCCCACTCCGGTCTCGGCACTTATCCACGCGGCGACGATGGTCACGGCGGGCGTCTACATGGTCGTCCGCTGCTCGGCCATCTTCTCGCACGCGCCGACCGCGCTCTTCATCGTTGCACTCATCGGAGCGGCCACGGCCATCTTCGCCGCGACCATCGGGCTTGCGCAGAACGACATCAAGAAGGTTCTCGCCTACTCGACCATCTCGCAACTCGGTTACATGTTCCTCGCGTGTGGTGTCGGCGCTTTCGTCGCGGCGATTTTTCACGTGATGACGCACGCCTTCTTCAAGGCTCTGCTCTTCCTCGGCTCGGGCTCGGTCATTCACGGCATGCATCATGAGCAGGACATGCGGCGGATGGGGGGCTTGAAGAAGCACATGCCCATCACCTTCGCGACGATGGCGACGGGCTGGCTCGCCATCAGTGGATTCCCTCTGCTGTCGGGCTTCTTCTCGAAGGACGAGATTTTGTGGAAGACTTGGAGCAGCGAGTCGGCGGGCACTGCCGGTGCTGGCAAGTTCCTCTGGGTCGTCGGCATCATCACGGCAGGACTTACGGCCGTCTACATGACGCGACTGATGGTGATGACCTTCTGGGGCACGGAGCGATTCCGCGAGGCGCATGCGGGAGGCGAGGCTGACGAGGCGCACGCGCACGCATTCGACAAGGGCGATAAGCCGCACGATGCGCGGCTCGCCTCGACAGGCGACCGCCCGCATCACGCGCCCGACGAGAAGGTTGACAGCCACGCGCACGCGTTTGACAGTCACGGCGTCGCACACTCGGCAACCGATTTCGATGACGAGGACGAACACGAAGAGCATCAACACCACAGTCCCTTCGAGCCGCACGAATCGCCGTGGACGATGACGGTGCCGCTGGTCGTGCTCGCGATTCTTTCGGTGGTCGGCGGGTGGGTCGGCATCCCTTACGCACTGAGCGGCGGAGCGGTTGCGAACTACTTCGAGCAGACGCTTGAGCCCGTCGTCGCGCGCGCGCCCGAGCAAGGCGAGACGGCGACGCACGGTGGGGACGCTTTGACGCAGGCCGCCGGAGCGACCGCCGAAAGCCCGACCGCGCATGGCAACGAGGGCGCTGTTCCTCAGTCGCTCGGCGAGGGCGAGGTTGGACACGCCGCCCCGGCCGAGCACGCGCACGACCCGGCCGAAGTCTCGCGTGAACGACGCTTCACGCTCATCTCAATCGTCGTCGGGCTCATCGGCATCGGCATCGGCTGGACGGTCTTTCGTCGAAGGCCGCTGCTTGAGATGCCGCGTCTGCTTGAGAATAAATATTATGTTGATGAGGGCTACGACCGTCTGCTCATCGAGCCCATCAAGACGGGTTCGCGCGAGGGGCTGTGGCGGTTCTTCGACGTGGGCGTGATAGACGGCATCGTGAACGGGTTGGGGCGCGGGACGGCTGCGCTCGGCGGGCTGCTGCGCTACATGCAGCCCGGCTTCGTGCGCTCTTACGCGGCCATCATCCTGCTCGGCGCGCTCGCCGTCGTCGGCTACTTCGCATATAACGCCTGGCTCATACGGTAAAAGTCATGCAGCAATACCTGCTCACGATTCTCATCCTCCTTCCCTTCGTCGGCGCGCTGGCGGTCGCCGCGCACGGGTTCGCGCCCTATGCCGACCGGAAGCACTATCGCTGGATCGCGCTCGGGTTCTCGGTGCTCGTCTTCGCGGTCTCGCTGCTGTTGCTGACCGCGCCCGTCGGCATGGGGACGACGAACACGTTTCATTTCGTCGAGGACGTGCCGTGGGTCGCCGCCATCGGCGCGCACTATCACGTCGGGGTTGACGGCATGAGCCTCTGGCTCGTGCTTCTGACGACGCTGCTCGTGCCCATCTCGATACTTTCGAGTTGGCACTCGGTCGAGAAGCGCGAGTCGGCGTTCTTTGCCTTCATGCTTCTCTTAGAGTCGGCGATGATTGGCGTCTTCGTCTCGCTCGACCTGCTGCTCTTCTATCTCTTCTTCGAGGCGTCGCTCGTGCCGATGTTCTTCCTCATCGGCGTGTGGGGCGGCGAGCGAAGGCTCTACGCGACGGTCAAGTTCTTCGTCTATACGGCGGTCGGAAGCCTCCTGATGCTCGCGGGCATCATCTGGCTCTGGTACCTCTACGCGGCGAGCACGGCGGGCGCGGGCGTGGGTACGTTCGACTACGCGCTGCTGTTCGACGCGCTTCAGCAAGGCAAGATGTCGCTCACGCTCGGCGGCGTTGCCACGCGCGAGCAGGCGATACTCTTCGGGCTGTTCGCGCTCGCCTTCTGCATCAAGATACCGCTCTTCCCTCTTCACACTTGGCTGCCCGATGCTCATACCGAAGCGCCGACCGCCGGGAGCGTCATCCTCGCGGGCGTGCTGTTGAAGATGGGGACATACGGGTTGCTGCGTTTCAACTTCGCTCTCTTCCCCGAGGCGACGCGCGAGTTCGCGCCGCTCTTCATCGTGCTCGCCGTCATCGGCATCATCTACGGCGCGCTCGTCGCGATGGTGCAGCCGGACGTGAAGAGGCTGGTCGCCTATTCTTCAGTGAGCCACATGGGATTCGTGGTGCTCGGCATGTTCAGTTTCACCGAGTGGGGCATGCAGGGTGCGCTCTATCAGATGCTCAGCCATGGCGTCTCGACGGGCGCGCTCTTCCTGCTGGTCGGGATGATCTACGAGCGACGGCACACGCGGCAGATTTCGGACTTCGGCGGACTGTCGAAGCCGATGCCGATGTTCGCGACTCTTCTCGTCTTCACATCGCTCTCTTCCGTGGGCTTGCCTCTGCTGAACGGTTTCGTCGGCGAGTTCCTCATCATGTTCGGCACGTGGAACTCGACCGTGAGCGTCAGCCGTCCGTGGCTTGCGACGATGCTCGCGGCGACGGGCGTTATCTGGGCGGCCGTCTACATGCTCTGGATGTTGCAGCGCGTGCTGTTCGGGCGCGTGACGAAGCCTGAGAATCGCGGGCTCAGAGATTTAAACTGGCGTGAGATAGGACTGCTCGCGCCTCTGCTCGCGCTGATGCTCTACATGGGCGCATACCCGCGCCCCTTCCTCGCTCGGTCGCGCGCAAGCATCGAGCAGGTACGCGCGCGCGTCGTCGCGGGCGAATCGCAAGGCGTCTTCCACGCCGAAGCACGCGAGACGAAATAGATGCGACCTCTTATCAAAATTATTTTCATGCTGACTCTCATGCTCGCCGCGACGTGCGCGCAGGCGCAGCAAAGGGATGCCCCGGCTCCGTCCGCGACGGAAGGGGGCGGCTTTCGTCTTAAAGGGTTGGACGGGAAGTTTTACGACACGTCGGAGATGAAAGGCGACGTGCTCGTCGTCTCGTTCGGCGCGACGTGGTGTACGCCGTGCACCTGGGAACTGGTCGCCATCGAAGAGTTGAAGCAGGAGTACGCGGGCAAGCCCGTTCGCTTCCTCTGGGTCACAATCGAGGACATGAAGCGGACGACGAACAACATTCTCCGCTACTACGTCAAAGATCGTCGGCTGACCGTTCCCGTTCTTCGCGACCCCGGCGGCGTGGCGCTCACGCAGTACGATAAGACGGGCACGCGCATCCCCGTCGTCGTCTTCTTCGACCGCGAGGGGCACTTGAGCGCGCCCGTCCACAATGGGATGTCGCAGGACATCTCCGTCTACAAACAGATGGTGCGCGACCGCGTCAACGCGCTCATCAACGCCCGGCAGACGAATGCCGAAGGCAGTGCCGCGACGAGATAAATTCAACCGCCGCGCGCATGAGTGACGCGGCGTCGCTTCAGAGTCTAGATGATGAACCTGAGCTTAAGCATTGTGCCGGTCGCGCCGGACGTAAACATCTGGATACTGCTGCCCGAGCTTATCCTCTCGGTGGCGGGCGTGGTCGTCATGCTCATTGACGCCTTTACGCGCCGCGCGGGACAGCGTTGGGTGACGGGGGCGCTTGCGCTCGGGGGACTCGGCGCGGCGGCCGTTGCGACCGTCTGGCTGTGGGGCGCGGGCGATGCGTGGGCGGGAGCCTCTGCCTATAACGGCATGGTCGTCCTCGACCCGATGCGCCTTTCGTTCACGCTCGTCTTCATCATCGTCTCGGCGTTGACGGTGCTCATCTCGATGATCTGGGTCGAGTGGGAGGGACTGCCCGCGGGCGAGTTCCACACGCTGCTTCTGTTTGCGACCGTGGGGATGATGTTGATGGCCGCGGGCAACGATCTGGTGATGATCTTCCTCGGTCTTGAAATCCTTTCGATTGCGACCTACGTCATGGCGGGCTTCCGCCGTGGCGACCCACGCTCGAACGAGTCTTCGCTCAAGTATTTCATCCTCGGCTCTTTCTCGTCGGCCTTCCTGCTCTTCGGCATCGCGCTCATCTACGGCGCGACGGCGAAGGAGATCGCGTCCGGCCCGGCGGTCGCGGGCGGCATCGTGCAGCACGCCTTCATGGCCGGAACGACGAACATCAGCGAGATAGCCGAGCGTCTGAACGACAGCCTCTATCCGCCACTTCTGTTCGCGGGCGCGGCGTTGCTGCTTATCGGCTTCGGCTTCAAGATCGCCTCTGCGCCCTTCCACGTGTGGACGCCCGACGTGTACGAGGGCGCGCCCACGCCCGTCACAGCCTTCATGGCGGCGGGGCCGAAGGCGGCGGGCTTCGCGGCCTTCATGCGCGTCTTCCTCGTCGCCTTTCCGCTGGTCGCCGCCTCTCAGCAGACGCGCACGGGAGCGCAACTTCACGCCGCGTGGCTCGGCGCGTTGTGGCTGCTGGCTATCCTGACGATGAGCGTCGGCAACGTCGTCGCGCTCGTGCAAACGAACGTCAAACGGATGCTCGCCTACTCGTCAATCGCGCACGCGGGCTATGCTCTCGTCGGGTTCGTCGCGGCGGGCGCGGCCGATGCGTCGCGACAGCAGGACGCGGTGGCGGCCGTCGTCTTCTACCTGCTCGCATACGCCGTGATGAACCTCGGCGCTTTCGCCGTCGTCACGCTCATCGCGCGCAGCGGCGACCGCCGCACGGCCATCGAAGACTATCGCGGCATCGGCTTTCAGTCGCCCGCGCTCTCGCTTACGCTCTCGCTCTTTTTGCTGAGCCTGCTTGGCGTGCCGCTCACAGCGGGCTTCATGGGCAAGGTCGTGGTCTTCAGCGAAGCACTGGGACAGGGTTACAGGTGGCTCGTCATCATCGGCGTGCTAAACACCGCGATTTCTGTATACTATTATCTGCGACTGGTCGTCGTGATGTTCTTCCGCGAACGCACGACCGAGTGGCATGCGCCACGCATCCCGGCGAGCGTCGCGCTCGTGTTGATTCTGACCGTGGCCGGTGTGCTCTATCTCGGACTCTTCCCCGGCCGCGTCATTGACGCCTTCCGCTCCGCACAGGGTAGCGCCGTTTCGTTGCTGCGATGAAAGTCGGCCGCGCGCTCTTTAGGGCGTGTCGGGGCTTTCAGAAGAAGTTGAGCGAACTCGCACGCTAAAGCTCGGCAGTATGAGAGCCGCGACCGAGACAAAGAAGAGCGCAGACGGGGGCGCGACAGTGGGCGCGCCGCAACATCCGCGCCCCGACTCGGTCGAGGGACTGGTCATTGAGATTAAAAAGAGGCTCGGCGAAGAGTGGCCGCCGCGCCTGTACAGCGAGCGCATACTTGCGACGCGCACGCGCTCGCACGCTGTTCCCGCCGCCGCGAAGAACGCCTCGGTCGAGGTTCAGCATACGCTGCTCGGCATCGAGTTGAAGGTCGGTCGGCGTCGCGTTTCGTGTCCGGACTTCGCGACCGCGCGTTACCTCTCGGTCTTTGCGCGCGCGGGCGTCTCGGAGGTCGCCGTTCCCTACGACATCACGAAGATTTCGCGGCTGGCGGATGAGCTTGAGTCGGCGTGGCAACGCACGCTCCTGCTGGCCGATCATCTGACGAAGGGGCGCGTAGCGGCTTTCCGGACGCGCGTGCGCACGGCGGCGTTGAAGGCGATGAAGCGGGAGATAGAGGAGGCGGGCGCGGGCTCCGCCATCCCGCAATTCAATCAGAACACCCGGCAGCGCCCGCAGCGCATCTAAAGAATTGACGAGGGGGTTTTAAGTTTCAGACCGATGACGCCAGAGACGACTCAACCGATACCGCCGCAACAGCAGGAGCACCCGGACTCGCTCCCGTTTCCCTACAGCCAGCGACCGTACTGCCCTTACGAACCGTTCGAGAAGCGCATCAAGACGATTCGCGTGCTCGTCGTCAACGACCTCCTGCACGACGAGTCAGACCTCTCCGACATCGCGCGCCGCGAGTGGGGCGAGTCGGCAGCCGGCAAGCTCGAACGCGAGCGGTACATCTCGGGGCTCGCTCTCGACAACATCGTCAACAACATCAAGCGTCTCGTCGAAGAGCCCGACATCCGCGTCGCGCATCTCTCGGAGACGGTCGAGGTGGCCGGTGAGTTTCGCCCCGAGGCCATCGTCCTGAGCGGCACGCTCTCCGACTTCGACTACTACAACCCCGACCTGCTCCGTCGCTTTGCTGCCTTCGCGGTGAAGACGACGACACCTATCCTTGGCATCTGCGGCGGCCACCAACTCATCGGACTCTGCTTCGGCGTGGGCTGCGTCACGCTCGACAACCATGAACCTGATGAGCAGCGCGATGGGCGCAACTTTGAATACCAGTACCGCTTCATACGCATCACAGAGCCCGGCGACCCCATCTTCCGTGGCATACACGAGCGCGACGAGGGCGTCTGGCAGGGCTACACGACCGAAGGGCTCAACCTACGCGTCTGGCAGAATCACGGGCTACAACTCGGGCGCATGCCCGAGGGCTTCCAGCTTCTCGCAACCTCGTACCTGTGTCGCAACCAGATGATGGTCAAGCGCACCGAGGGTCAACTCATCTACACCGTGCAGTTCCATCTGGAAAAGTCTTTTCAGGATTTGACGAGCAGCCTTCAGCGCATCAACCCGAACGTCTCGCACGAGGAGCGCAAGCGACTGCTGCGCGCGGAGGCGAGCAGCCGCACGCTCTGGGCGCATCCCAACGAGTCGCGCGACGGACGCCTTCTCTTCGAGAACTTTATGCGCCTCGCGCTTGAGCACAACCGGCGTGACGGAGACGAAAGCAACGGGCGACACGTTTAGCGGTCGTCGCTCTACTCTTCACCATACCCGCAGCGCGCTTACCCGACATGGCCTGCTGACTCCGTGCTGACAATCATCATACTGGCCGCCGCCATCTTCCTCATGGCGGCGCTCTACTCTTCGGTCGGCCACGCGGGCGCGTCCGGCTATCTTGCGGCGATGGCGCTCGTTGGACTCGCACCCTCGGTGATGAAGCCGACAGCACTCACGCTCAACATCCTCGTCGCGTTGATTGCGACCGTGCAGTTCTACAGGTCGGGCTACTTCTCCTGGCGAATCTTCCTGCCTTTCGCGGCGGGCTCAATCCCCTTCGCGTTCGTCGGCGGCGCGCTCACACTGCCGAGCCACATCTATCAAAGAGTCGTCGGCGCAGTTCTTCTGTTCGCGGCCTACAGGCTTTGGGCGCACGCGCGCGCGCAGGCAAACGCCGAAGCACGGCCCGCGCCGCTGCCGGTCGCCGTCGGTCTGGGCGCGGGTATCGGTCTGCTCTCGGGTGTGACGGGCGTTGGTGGCGGAATCTTTCTCAGCCCCGTGTTGCTCATCGCGGGTTGGGCCGAGACGCGGCAGGCGTCTGGCGTGGCGGCGGCCTTCATCCTCGTCAACTCAATCGCGGGGCTTGCCGGACACCTCGCGAGCGTGCGGGACGTGCCGGACTCGATCTACCTTTGGGGCGCGGCGGCGGTCTTGGGCGGTGTGCTCGGGACTGAGTTGGGCAGGCGGCGACTGCCGACGGTCACGTTGCGGCGCGTGCTGGCGTCTGTGCTCGTAATTGCGGGACTCAAGATGCTGTTAGGGTGAAGACTGAGCCGCAGCAGTGTCACACTTGCGGGTGCGATGCGTCACCTATCCATTCCAGTGGGACGTGCTCGACCGTCAGCTCTATCAGGCGGTCAACGACCGCTTTGAGGTCGCCGGTCTCGCGAAAGACCCGGAGTTGTTCGTCGGCCGAAGTGCCGCGCTCAAGAATCGTGTGGACGTGCTCGACCTCTTTGCGCGAGCCCAACTCGTCGAGCACAGGGTCTACGAAGTCGAGCAGCTCGCGGATGAGGTCGGGCACGGGCACCTCCTTCTGCTTGCCGAAGTCAATCATCTTCCCGCCGAGCCCGTAGCGCACCGCACGCCACTTGTTCTCTTGTATGAGCATGCGCCGGTAGAGTCGGAACCCGAGGTTCTTCTCGATGAGCTTATCGAGCCGGGCGACGATGGCTTGGAAGAGCGCGGTGATAGCCACGGTGTCGTCAACGCGCGTCGGGATGTCGCAGATGCGAAACTCCAAAGTCGGAAAGTATGGGTGCGGGCGCACGTCCCACCAAATCTTCTTCGGGTTGCTGATGGAGTTGGTGTCGAGAAGCAGCTTGATGTAGCTCTCGAATGCGGCGTATGAGCCGAAGTGGTCGGGGATGTCCGTGCGCGGGAACTTCTTGAAGACCTCGGAGCGATAAGACTTGAGCCCCGTGTCGATGCCGAGCCAGAAGGGCGAGGAGGTCGAAAGCGCCAGCACGTGCGGCAGGAAGTAGCGCGCCGCGTTCATGATGTGAATCTGGCGCTCGCGGTCGGGGATGCCGACGTGAACGTGCAGGCCGAAGATGAGGAGCGAGCGAGCGACCATCTGCAACTCTTCGATTAAGAGCTTGTAGTGTGGGTCGTCGTAAATCTGCTGCTGCTGCCACTGCGAGATGGGATGGGTCGAAGCGGCGACAATCGCCAGCCCGTTCTTGTGCGCGAGCGACGAGACGATTGAGCGCAGGCGCGTGATGTCGTTGCGCGCCTCCTCAATGTTGCGGCAGATACCGGTGCCGACCTCGATCTGCGCCTGTATCATCTCGGGCTTCAACTGCTCGCCGAGCATCATCCGGCCCTCTTCGAGCATCTCGGAGACGTGCGAACGCAGCTCGCGCGTCTGCGGGTCTACGATCTGAAACTCCTCTTCAATCCCAAGCGTGTAGTGTTCTGGCGTCATCGAGAAGTTCCCCCTGCCGTCGAATGTGCGCGCCTCAATCTAGCCTTTAGCAAGCATGCTTCCAAGTAGCGCGCGGTCTTCGTCCGAGAGCCCCTGAAAAGTCACACCCACGCCGCGACCGGGGTTGCTGTAGGCGACCTCGCCGTTGCAGACCACATCGCGCCCCTCAATGGGGATGCGCAGCGTGAGCAGAGAGCCCTCGGGAATCTCCGCCTGCGTGTTCATGTAGAGGCCGCCCTGACTGATGTCCTTCGTGCTGGCGACTCCGGTCAGGTCATCGCCGTTGAAGAACACGTCTATGATGAGCCGTGAGCGCTCATACAAGCGTCGCTCCTCCTGCGGCTCCTCGCTGTTAACAAAGTTCATCGCTTGAAGCTCCTCCGCTTGCGGGTCGAGTGCCGCGCTATTCCTTCTCGTCGATGATGAAGGTGGGAACCATGCCGCCGCCCGACGAGACGTTCGCAAGCTCTGTTGACGACAGGCGCGTGAAGGCAGAACCGACCTTGCCGTTGAAGAGCAGCGGGTCGAGGTCTACGAGTTGCTCGGCGAAGACGACCGAGCCGTCCTCAGCGAGCGCGGGGAAAGTCTCGCGCGCCGTCGGGACGCGCTCCTGCACGAGATAGTCGCCGTTGGCGAGCGCCGCGCCGAGCGCCTCTTCCCACGCGGCGGGGTCATTGTTCCAACCGATGTAGATGCCGTGCCCGCCGTAGTCGTCATTGGGCTTGAGGACGAGACGGTCGCTGTTACGTTTGATGTAGTCGAGCAGGTCTATCTCCGAGCCGTCCTTCTCGGTCTTGCCCTCGCGCACTTTGCGTGTCCATGGGACGTGAAGGCGAATGGCTTCGCGCTCGGCTTCGTTGAAGAGGCGCGCGTATCGCTCGTCGGTTAGGACGGCGAAGAGAGCCTTCTTGTGAATCATCTTCGAGCGGAAGTTGTTGACGAGGCAGACCGCGCCCGCGCGATAGGCTTCGACGAGCGCCGGGTGTTCCGACATGATCGGCAGATACTCGTTGACGAGCAGGCGCTTGTAGACGATGTCTATCTCGAAGCTGCCCGAGCGTAACCTGCCGCCGCTGAACTCAAGCTCATCGGGCGAGCAGATAGCCGAAGCGTGTCCCTGCGACTCGAAGAACTCGCGGAACAGCTCGAACTCTTTCTGCGTCGGCAACCCCTTCAGGTCTACGATGGCGATTGATGGCTTGCGCGCCGCCGACGGGCCCGCGTACTCGCGGTAGGCTTCGAGCAACGTCTCAAGCAGTAGCGGGCGGCCCTTGAAGGTGCGCAAGCTGTAGCGTTCACCGAAGCGGCGCATGACGGGGAGGCTTGAGAAGATTTCGTAGGCCGCGTCGGCGTAGGCGATACCGGCCGGGCTCTCGCCGTTTAGCTCGACGAAGCTGTAGGCGTTGGCGGTGAGAAACGAGTCGAGCCGCGCGGTGGGCGAGACGGCACGATAGCCGGGGTCTATGCGCACAAGCTCGCGCTCGATCTCCGTCAGTCCCAACTCGTCAACGAGTCGCTCGTCAGCGACGGCCTCGTCCTTCACCTTTTGAATCGCGCCCCAGACCGTCTCGCAGATGCGCGTGATGCGCGCGAAGTCGCCCTCAGTGACGAAGTGCGGGCGCAGGTAGGGCGAGAGACGGCGTCCGCCGAAGATGAGTTTCGCGCGCTCAAAGCCTTCGTCGAGCATACGGCGCGAAGACTCCGCGACCTCACCCTCTTCGAGTAGCTGGTGGTAGAACTCGACTGCCTCTTGCAGCATGGCTGTTTGAGAGCTTCCCTATTTTTATTGAAACGAGCGGCGGGACAAGATTAGCACAGATGCGCGCCGGTTTGGAAAAGCTAGAGGTTAGCAGGCCCAAATCGGCGCGCATGTTGAGTTTGGATTCAACCGGTGAAGAATGCTGTTTAGTGTTGCTGCTGCTCTCCCCCGGCCGTGGGTGTGAAGCTGACATTGAGCCTGTGGCCTTCGCGAACGACGCCTAGCGAGAGCGGCGTGGGATCGGGTACGGCGAGCAGTCGCATCAACTCAAGGCGACCCGCGGGCACGCTGTTGATAGTCTCGATAACATCACCCGCGCGTAGACTGCTCGCCTCGGCGGACGTTCCGGGCCGCACGGCGACGACGAGCATGCCGCCCTGCGCACCGAGGCTGGCTGCGCCGCGCGGCGTCAGGCCGATGGCACTCAGCCCAAGCACTTGCAGGCGCGCGGCCGCCGGGTAGTTCTCAGCAAGCTGCCACGCCTGTTGTCCTGCCGCGAAAGCTCCCGCGCCGCGCGCGGCGTTGGCCTTCGCCTCGGCCGATTCAATCTCCGCACGCAAGTTCGTGAGGCGACTCTCGGCGACGCTCAAACGCGCGGCGATGTGTGCTGCCTCCGGGTCGTTCAAGCCGTTCGTATCAGTCTTGATTCGTTGTAGAGCGGCGTGCAAGTCACGAACCTCACGCTGCGTCGCGTTGAGGCTCATGCGCGCCGCGCGTTGCTCGGCCTCGGCTGTCGCGAGCGCGGGGTTCTTCGTGCCCTTCAACTCGACGGGCAGCCTGATCGGCACAGGCTCAAGCGAGCGCCACACAGTGAAGTCTATGACCGAGCCGACGCCCGCCTCTCTCAGCATCTGCGAAAGGTCTTCGACGCTGCGCACCTCGCGCGGGCCGACACGTGCTATCAAGTCGCCCGGTCGCAGTCCCGCGAGCGCAGCGGGCGTCCCCGGAGCAACCGAAGTCAGGAAAACACCCTGCCGTTTCTCGATGTGCGGACGCGCAAGCTCCGGGCTCCAACCGAAGTTGACCCATGTCTGAAGCGGCGCTTGCGAAGCCGCATCGCCACGCACGCCGAGCCACGGCTGCGGGGCGCTGGCGCGCAGCTTGAGCACGCGGTCGCACGCGCTCCTGACGGTCGCGAGCGGCACGATCTGCGTCTCGCCGCCGCTGCTCTGCGAGACGATACCGACGACCTCGCCCAACTCGTTGGCCGCGACCGCACCCGTCCACTCTAGCGAGACATTGGCGCTCGCCACGACGCTGAAGGGCTTGCCCGAAGCGCCGCGCCTGACCTGCGTCAGTAGCCCCTCCTTCTCGTCGATGCTCATGTAGATGAAGCCCGGCTCCGGTTGCGCCACGGCTCCGGGGGCGACAGCAGGGGCCGCGACAATGGCAGGCGCGGCCGTTGGCGTGGGCGCATAGAGGCGTATGCGCTGGCCGACGGTCGGGTCATCCGTGTCGCCCTCCGCGCCCATAGGTGCGCCCGATAGAAGCGGCTCGTCTGCTTCGAGCAGCGTCAATCCCGTCGAAGAGTCGAGCCCGACGAACTTCGCTTCAACGCGTCTGCCGTCAGAGGTGACAAGCATGTACTCGGGCTCAGCCTTCCGCATCTCGCCGTTCGGGGTGAAGAGCACAGGGGCCGCCGGAGGCGCGGGGAATCCCTCCAACTCGACCTCGGCCTGCGGAAGCCGCGTGACCACGCTGCGCCCGTCCTCATAGATGTATCCGGCGACGATGTTGGTGTGTGTGTCGGTCGGTGATGGAAGCTCGTCAAGTTCGAGCGCGGGCGGGCCGCTCGTCGCGAGCCATGCGAGAAGCTTCCAACCGCTCAGACGATGTACGACCGTGACGACTTCTCGCGGCGGCTTCGGCGCGGGCCTCACGGCCCTGCGTGGAAGCATCGCCTGCAAGGGAGAGACGGGCGCGATAGGAGCGACCACAGGCACGGGTCGCTGTGCGCGCGGCGACTCTACGGGCACGACGGAGCGGCGCATGTTCGGCGGCGCGGGTTGCGCCGAGGGTGTCGCGGCGGCGGGCGCGGGCGGCGCGGGCTGTGTCGTCGCCTGTCTTGCCAGCACCGCGCTAGGGCACAGCACGAGAAGACACACGAGGAGCCGAATGCCGCCGGGCTTCAACCCGAATGCTGCGCTGTCCCTGTTTGTGTGACCCGAAAAATTCATCAACCGGCTACCATACCCCTTCATCGTGCGCGGCAGTCGTCTGCCTGAGCCCGCCCTCGCGTGCAATCAAATCCTGCGCGCCGAAGCTCACCGCACGCATCGGCACAACACGCTCCGCGCCGCGCTCGTCTCTCAACACAAGACGCAACGGCGCGGCGGCCGTCTCCAATGGAATTGACATAGTGTGACTACGAATCACCTCGGCCGAATTGAGACTTGCGACGGTGGTACTCAATGCGGGCTCCGCGCCAACGCCAAGAGACTTCTGCGCGGGCATCCTCACGCGCTGTGCGATGCGCTGCTTCTGCACGACCGGCCGTGAAATGTTAACGGTCGAGCGGGGCGCATCTATGCTCAACGGAGCGCCCCCTGAATTCGCAACGCGTGTGACAGGATTAATATCCGAGACGTGGCTTTGCGGGCCCAACGTGTTGCTCGCCACTTCCTGAACACCTGCGCCCGGACGGCTCGCCGGATTCGTGCGCGCGGGCTGTCTGAGGTAGAGCGATGCGGAGACAATCACGAAGCACAGAGCGACTGCCGCGGGCGCGAACCCGTAGGCTGCGCGAAGCCCCCCGAACGGGCCACGTCTCCCCACGGTCTTTGCCGAAGCCATGCGCGCGCGCAGTCGGAACTCGAAGTCAGCGGGTGCCTCGACCTTACCCAAACCCCGAACGAGGCTGAGCAGAGACTCGCGCTCGCGCAACGCGTCGCCGCATGCGCGGCATGACGCCGCGTGTGTGCGTGCGACGCCGTTCGGGACGCTCTGCTCAAACTCTTCCTCTATCTCGCGCAGGTATGTTTTGCAATCAGACATAAAACACTTCCTTACAGGTAAGCCTTCAACTTGTCGCGCAGGAATGTCCGCCCGCGGTTGATGCGCGACTTCACGGTGCCCTCATTCATCCCGAGGATGCATGCAATCTCTTCGTAGCTTCGCTCCTCAACGTCGCGGAGCACGAGCGGGGCGCGATACTTTTCGGGCAGTGATGCGATGGCGCGTGCGACCGCGGCCCGCCGCTCATCCTCAACGAAAGTCACGTCCTGCAACGGCCCCGTGTCCGGCATCTCCAACTCGCAGGAGTCGGAGGGCGATTCGCGCTCTTGAAAAAAGCTTGTAAGAGAGAC
Organism: Acidobacteriota bacterium; assembly: GCA_032230645.1. GTDB lineage: Bacteria > Acidobacteriota > Blastocatellia > Pyrinomonadales > Pyrinomonadaceae > QHXN01. The sequence goes on from JAVXWN010000139.1 coordinate 21,319, forward strand.
CAGGCGGCGTCGCTTTCGGCGGCGCAACTCCGAGATCGCCAGATTCGTGGCGATGCGATAGATGTATGTCGAGAACGCGTAACTCGACTGGTAGCGCTCGGCCGCCGCGTAGACCCGCATGAAAGTTTCCTGCGCCAGATCAACCGCGAGGTCGTAGTCGTTTGTCATCCGGTAGACGTAGTTCGTTATCTGGTTCCGGTAGCGCCGCACCAACTCGGCGAACGCCGTCCCGTCACCCGCCTTCGTCACCTCGATCAGCCTGTGGTCGGTCATCTCCCCGACCGGCTCGTCGGCGCACACCGACGCCCCCGCCGTGGCGACGGAGAAGACCAGCTCGTTCATTGCGGAGGTCGCGCTCATCCGGGAAGTGGGCTTTACGTTTTCAGAACTCTGGACTTAAGAAACCCTGTGAAGCGTTAACTCCCAGCCTCAAGTGAGCCGGGGCGTTCGCGCGCCGAAATTATACACTTCACCCGGCCTCACACGCTCTCTTTACACGCGCCGCCACTGCCCACGGTTCCAAAAATCCGAATCGATAAAATGTCTGACCCCTTTTGACGAATATCTGCTAAACTAATGGAAGGACAACTCTTCACCACGCATGCAAAAATTTCGCATACGTGACAACTGTCTTAACCCTTCGGCCCCGAGGGAATGTTTTAGCCGGATACTCTACTCGTTAAGGAAAAGAAACATGCGAAAGTCCCTCTGCGCGTTCGTCCTTTTGCTGACGCTTTACAGCCTCGCCTTTGCCGGTGATATGCCGACCCCGCCCGCCGCGCCGCCGACCTCAAGCCTGACGGCCAAATAACCCGCCGCCCGCTGTGGGACGGCGTGTCGCTCACGCATGAACACGATTACAGACAGAGTCACGGCGAGCGGAAGATTTTGCTGCTTTTCAATTCGTCGCTCAGTGCTATAATGCCGACTCTTTATGTAAGTCGTTAAGTCTCGCTTTGTCATCGTCGCGGGTTTCTTTCGTTCCCGTAAAGTCTTCATCGGTCTTCCCTGTCCGCCAGAGACCATGCCCAAAGAGATTAAGAAGCACAAGACTGTCCTCGAAGCCATTCGCAGCGTGGACATCATCTCCGACCTGCTCGAAAAGCACGACGACCACTTCGAGCATGAACTAGACCTTGAAGTCATCGCCTACGGGCGCAACTACAACGGCAAGAAGGTCGGCCCTTACGTTCACCTCTACGAGTACGCGGCGGGCGAAGAGGTGATACGCGAGGGCGACTGGGGCGGCAACACTTTCTACATCACCGTTGACGGTCGCCTTGACGTGTTCGTGCGCGACCGCGAGTCGGACGAACATCGCAAGGTCGGTGAGATACCTCCGGGCGTGAGTTTCGGCGAGATGTCCATCCTCGCTGGCGTTCCGCGCAACGCGACGATTCGTGTCCCCGATGACGCGAAGGCGCAGGTGCTTGAAGTGACGCGCCCCGCGCTTCGACTGCTGCGGAAGCTTCCAAAGTTCGGGCAGATGCTCGACGTGAACTACCGCAAGCACGGGCTCAGCCGAACGCTCATTGACGTGCGACAGGCGACGGGCGAAGCGTTCGGCCCTGAGCTTCTAGACAAGCTCGGCAAGTCCGCGCGCTTCATGGTCTACGCCAAGCATCACGTCCTCTTCCGCGAGGGCGACGCGATTGACCGCGTCATCTTCATCAAGAACGGCTGGGTGCGGCGAGTGCGCGGGCTCGGCTATGGCGGCGTGCTCGGCGACCTGCTCGTCGAAGGACTGACCGAAGATGTGGGCGTGGACTTTCTCGGCGCGGGCAACTGCCTCGGGCTCGAAGGCGTCGAGCGTGACGGTCGCTGGGCCTATACGGCAGTCGTCTTACAACGCACAGAGGTTCTGGAAGTTGCGATGCCGCCGCTGCGCGCCGACCGCGAGTTGCGTGACACGATCCAGCGAACCTTCTCGGAGTTCTCGCTCGCCGACGACGACGTGACCGTTGCCAAGGGGCTCGACAAGGCGCTCGTCGCGGCCACCGAGCGCGAGATCGCGACGGGTGTTGTTGACGGCACGAACCTGCTCGTGATGGACATGGACAAGTGTGTGCGCTGCGGCAACTGCTCAATGGCCTGCCATCAGGTGCATGGGCAGTCGCGACTGCTCCGGCGCGGCATCAACATCGAGCGGCCAAAGAACTACGGCGGCGTCTCAAGCCAGAAAATTCTCGTCCCGTCCGTCTGCATGCACTGTCAAGACCCGGAGTGCCTGACGGGTTGTCCCACGGGCGCTATCGGCCGCTTCGAGAACGGCCAGATTGATATTGATCCTAAGACCTGCATCGGCTGCGGCGACTGCGCCACGCAGTGCCCCTACAACGCCATCACGATGATCCCGCGCAAGCCAGACGCGCCGAAGCCCGCGACGCTTGCTCAGAAGGTCAGGGGCTGGCTGAGCCTCGCGCCCGCCAAACAGCCGCAGCCCGTGACGGCCACCGATAACCTGCTCGCGACCAAGTGCAATCTCTGCGCGGGCACTTCGCTCAACCCGCCCAATGCGAAGACCGAAGCTTTCTCATGTCAGGAGAACTGCCCGACAGGCGCGCTCGTGCGCGTCAACCCGCGCGAATATTTCAAGGAGGTCAACAGCCGCATCGGCCTCGTCTTCCGCGACCAGACGCACGCCATCGGCCGCAACATACACAAGCGCGACCCGCTCGCGCTCGCATGGCACACACTGGGCGTAGTGCTCATCGTGGCACTGACCGCGGGCATCGTGTGGGCGCTCGAACGCTTCGGCATAGATACGCGGCTCGGCGGCACGTGGCTGACGGTTCGTTGGATTACGGGACTGGTGGGGCTCGTCGGCGTCGCCGCCGTGATGACCTATCCGGCGCGCAAGCAGGTCTATCGAAGGCGCGCGGGCGCGTTGCGCTACTGGATGCTGATGCACGTCTATGTGGGCGTAGCGGCGGGACTCGTGCTGCTGCTGCACGGCGGGAAGACGACGGGCAGCCTGTTGACTTCTCTTTTGATGATTTCGTTTGACGCGGTTATCGTTACCGGCATCTTCGGCATCGTCGTCTACCTCGTTGCTCCGCGCATCATGACGAGCATCGAGGGCGAGCCGCTGCTCGTCGAAGACCTACGCGCGCGCAGCGATGAGTTGCGCGAGACGCTCGCAGACATCGGCCAGCGCAGCAATGAACACTTACGCGACTTTATACGCAGGAAGGTGCGCGGTCGAGTCTTCTCGTTCCGCTACCTCCTGCGCCAGTACCTCAGGCGCGAGGAGTTGAGTCAACTGCTCGCCGCCGCGCGCGAGACTTACGAGGCAGAGGCGCGCAGCCTCGACCCCGAGTCGAGACAACTATTGCTCGAAGCCGTCGAGGCAACAGTCACGCTACGGCGCGTCGACTCGCTCATCTACTTGCATCAACTGCTCAAGCTCTGGCTCGCGCCGCACGTCGTCGCGACCTCGCTGATGCTGGCGCTGATGCTCGTCCATATCGTGCAGGTCGTCTTCTTCGTCGTTCGCTAAACGTCGGATTCATTCCTGACTCATATGCAGACTCAGGCCAGCAAGTTCATCATCAACCGCGACGACTTGAACGTTGACGCGGTGGCGCTCGTCACCGACGGGCTGAAGATCGGTCGTCTGCCAAACTGCGAGCTGGTGCTGAACCACCCGATGGTCTCACGCTTGCACGCGGGGGTGACGCTGGCCGGGGGGCGCTACTACCTCTACAACTTCAGCCATTCGAGTGGGACGACGCTGAATGGGCGCGTCGTCGCCACCGAGTCGGGCGAGGTGCTCGCCGACGGCGACCTTGTTCAGATCGGGCCGTTCTTCCTGCACATCTCGCGCGCGGGCGACGCCCTCGTCATCGGCGTCACGCTCGAAGTCGCGACGAACGTCGCCGATGCAGGGGGGCTCGTCGAGCAGACGCAGGCACCGCCGCCGACGCACGCGCCGAGCGAAGAGGCGACGGAAGTGGCGCAGGCGCTCAACGTCTTCTGGGAGAAGCGCAAGCGCGAGGCAGGCAAGATGCAGCGCGTCTCGCCGCTGCGACCGCAGAAGCCGATGCGCGTGCTCGGCAAGGCGCGCTTCAACTGGACTCCGACGCGCGACCTCGTCCGCCCTTGGCCCTTCTCGATCTTCGTCTGGGGCTTCGCGGTCGTGGCCGCGCTCTCGGCGGTCGCTGCCTTTGTCTACGCCGGGTCTTTCGCGCCCGCGCCCATCTCGTCGGCGCACGCTTCGGCCGCACCGCGCTCGCAGCCGCCCATCGCGCGCCGTGCCAACGCAAACGCCTGCACCACCTGTCACGCTTTGAAGACGAGCATGGACACGAACTGCGCCGACTGCCATCAGGCCGCGGGCTTTAAGGCGACCGTGACCGAGCCGCATAAGGCTGCGGGCATCGGCTGTACCGCCTGTCACGTCGAGCATCAGGGTACTGAGTTTCGCCCGGCGGTCGCGAGCCTACAGACCTGCACGACGTGCCACAACGATTCAAACAAGAAGACGTTCAACGGGCATTCCGTTCACACGCCGCACGGCGGCATGTACGGCTACCCGGTGGTTGACGGCAAGTGGAGTTGGATGGGTCTGCCCGATGAGGAGTGGCGGCAGAAGTCAGCGTCCGTGCAGAAGCTCGTCCAGAGCGTGCGCGGCGCGCTCGTCACCGGCCCTTCGGCGGCGGGGCGCGAGCCCGATGACATACGGCGCAGCGCAGAGTTCCACGCGCTGCATCTGCATCGCGTCAAGGCCGTCGCCGGGTTGCCAGCCAACCGCGACGGCGAGATGTCCTGCTCGTCATGCCACAAGAGCTTCAGCCCCATTGACCGCGAGACGCCGCGCCAGACGTGCGGCACATGCCACAACGGCGACCGGGGCGGCAAGTTCGAGAAGCTTCTTGCGCCCGACCATCCCAATTGCATCTCGTGTCACGTGCAGCACCTGCAAGCGCGCCGCGAGTGGGGGCGCGCGCTGCTGAACGACCTTTCGGCCGCCTCGCCCGAGTTGCGGACAGGCGACGCCGCCACGACGCCACAGCCTTAGAGGAGCGCGGTCAAAGGCGGAAATCTTTTCGCACGCTCAAAGTCCTGAAACCTTTTCGCACACGCGAAGACGATGAAGAAATCACAGCTATTCGTTATCCTTGCCCTGTGGGGTCTGCTCGTGCCGATTAACCTCGTCACGAAAGACCCGAGCAAGAGCTTCTTCGGCGGCCTGCCGTGGTGGGGTTGGGTCGGGACGGGGTTGTTGCTTCTGGTCGTAGGCTTCCTGTTCGCGCTACGCGACTCGCGCCGCGCGCGGCTCCTGCTCGAAGAGCCGCTCCCGCCGAAGGCGGAGGAGGACGACGGCCGCATCAAGCTCACCAGAGAGCAGCTCGAACAGTACGACCCGGACGGCCCTTCCTATCCTCATCCGGTTGTCATCACCGAGCGTTGCATCGGCTGTCATGCGTGTGTTGACGCATGCCCGCACGACGTGCTCGCCATCGCGGGCGGCGTCTCGACCCCTATCGCGCGCGACCAGTGCATGGAGGACACGTCGTGTCAGGTCGAGTGCCCGGTCAACCCGAAGGCGTGCATCGTCGTCAACACGACGAAGAAGATTCCGCCGCGCAAGGTACCGAACCGCGACGCGAAGTTCATGACGGACGTACCCGGCTGCTTCATCATCGGCGACGTGTCAGGCACGCCGCTCATCAAGAACGCGACGAACGAGGGCGCGGACTGCGTCAAGTTCATCCACGAAGAACTCCGCAATGGCGCGTCGCCTGAGCCGAAGTCGAACGTTGAGGTCGCCATCATCGGCATCGGCCCCGCAGGGCTCTCGGCGGCCATCACCGCCGAGAGGTTCGGACTCTCTTACGTCGGCATCGAGCAAGACAGGGTGCTCGCCACCATCGAGGCTTACCCCGCGAACAAGTATGTCTTCTTCAAGCCCGAGACGATGGAGCCGCGCGGCGGCGTCCGCCCCGAGGGCGCGGGCGCGCAACGCGAAGCGATTCTCGAAGAGTGGACGCGCGCGATGCGCGAGACCGGCGTGCGCGTCAACGAACTAGAGAGTTGCAAGTCGGTGAAGAAGGCGGAGGACGGCGACTACTTCATCATCCAGACCGAGCAGGGCCCCGAGAAGACAAGGGTGACGTACAACGCGCGCCGCGTCGTGCTCGCACTGGGCAACCGCGGGACGCCGATGAAGCTGAAGCTGCCGGGCGAGGAGATGAAAGTTACGCGCGACGGCAAGTCATCTGACAAGGTGATGTACAAGCTGAGCGACCCGGAGGATTATCGCCGTAAGCGCGTCGTTGTCGTCGGCGCGGGAAACTCGGCCATCGAAGCCGCGGTGGATTTAGTCGCGACGCGGCAGGGCGACCGCATCACCTTCCGCCCCGACTCCGAGATTAACGACGTGACGCTCGTCATACGCTCGGACATGAAGAACGATTTGAAGTTCGGCAACAAGCTACAGGTCTACGACTGCATAGACGAGGGCAAGATCAAAGTCTTCTTTGGCACGTCCATCAAAGAGATTCGCGACGACGAAGTGGTGCTGATGAACGCGCGCACCGAGGAGGTCAAGGCGACGGTGCCGAACGACTTCATCTTCGCCATGATCGGCGGCGACCGCCCGACCCGATTCCTCGAATCCATCGGCATCAAAATCGGCTGACACGCCATATGTAATCCGCAAGATATTCACCACCACAGATACACAGAGGCGCAGCTTATTATTAAAGCTGCGCCTCTGTGTATCTGTGGTGAATGCTTTCACCCGTCGGACAGGCGTTCACTCAATAAACCGCGCGGCTCAGTTACCGACGACGAAGAAGTGGCCGTCGTTCTGAGTGTAAATCTTGCCATCGGGGCCGATGGTCAGCGGCGTGTAGGCCGCGCCGATGGCGAGTTGCAGGAACATCTTCTGCTTGAGCGTCCCGCCCTGATTGATGGTGTAGAGATTCCCATCCTCGCTGTTCGCGTAGACCACGCCGTTTTTATCAATGCCGAACGCATTGACGCACCACTCGAATCCGTTGGGGTGGTCGCTCGTGCATGTGACCGTCCCGTCAGGGTGCCGCGTGCAACTGAACGGGTTGGTGTTCTGGAATGTCCACTCGACGTTCATGTTGTGATTAAGCTGCGTGATGTAGTAAGCCTCCGGGTCGTTCGGCGTCGTGGCCGTGCGATCCGACGGGCAGAACTGCTCGACGCTGCAATACGACCCGGTGGCGTAGTGATTGTCTTTGATGACAATCGAGTAGCTTCCGCCGTGCGAGTAGATGGCGGGCGTCACGTCCCAACCGAACGGGTAGGAGCCCTGAAACACTCCCGTCGAACTGAACTTGAAGAGGTGGCCCTGCGCATAGTTGTAGAAGGTCAGGACGCCGAAGAGGACGCTACCGTCGGGAGCGATGGTCGGCGAGGCCGTTCCGTCGTCGAAGATACGGCCGGGCGGCGGCTCGTTGGTGTTCGGGTCAACGCCGGTCGTTGCACCCACGCGGCAACCGCCGGGAGCGCCGTTCGGAGGAAGAAGTACGTTGCAGCCGTCGTTGAGTCGTCCTCTAAGCGAAGCGTTCCACTTCGGCGTGAGGTCGGAGTTGACGGCGACAAGGTAGCAGTAGCGCGTGACGAGATGTGCGCGGCTGGCGGTGTAGATGGTGCCGTCGGGAGCGATGGCCGGTGCGATGTTGATGCCGGGGCGCTGCGTGCCGCAGGGTGTTGTTGAGGGAACCGCGTTCGGGCTTGGCGGCCACGGAAGCTGGCTGTCACTGAACCCGACCTTGCACGGGTCGCTGGCAGCGGGCGCACCGGGAGTGAGCGATGCAAATGTCGCCTTCTTCGACGTGCCGTCGGGAGCAATCTTGACGAGCCATGAGTTGACGACATCTACGCCCCAAGGGTTGTTGTTGGCGAGCTTGATGGCGTTGTAATAGATGTTGCCTGCGCCATCGGAGCTTAAAGGCCCGGCCACGAAGATTTTCGCGTCAACGTTATTGCCGAAGGGGTTGATGCGTGCGACAACCGCGCCGGTCGCGCGGTCTAGTTTGTAGACCGTCCCGCCGTAACCGGGGTCGTAGACATAGCCGCCCGCGAGCGTCGCGTGATAGACCGGCTCCCAGAAGGGGCCGCCGAAGGGGACGGGCTTCCAGTCACTCGCGAACGTCCACTTCTCGACGAGCTGACCGTTCTCCCAATGGAGTCGCTTCTGGTTCCACGTCTGCGACTCCCACGTCTGCATCGAAGTGTAGGTGCCCGACTTGAACTCCATGAAGACATCGTCGCCGTCGGTGAGCGGCGTCTGGTAGTGAACGAGCAGATCGCCGTCGCCGTTCGAGGGGTTCTGCTCGATGCCTACGAACGGGTCGTAAATGAGGTCGGCCAACACATTGCTGAGGCTCTGGCCTGCAACGTTGATCTGGCCGGTGTGCTGGGGGTCTTTGCTCCACTGCGTCCAGCTTAGGCTTTGCGCACAGAGCGTAAGCGATACGGACGCGGCGAGGATGCAAGCGCAAATTATGCGTTTGAACATGGCGGGTTCTCCTTCGACTGGCGGTCGGCCAGTTTCAATACGGTGGCGCGAGGAGACGTGCGCACGGCAGGTAGCGCGCGTACCCCGACTTAATACACGGGGGTTTTGGCGGTGCGACCCGCAAGCCGTTCGCGGCGGGCAGCACAACCTGTTTGTGTATCCCTTAGTTCGTTAACCTATGGTCAGGGGCACCGCGGACTGTTCAGGAAGGGCGAATGACTAGCTGTTCCTTGGTTGAGGTCGCTGCGGCGGCGCGGATTATAGTTTCGAGGGCTGTATATTGCAAGACTTTTGTGAGGCGGTTTCGCTGTCCGTCGAAGGGCGCGGCGCGCGCGTGCTTCGGTGTGAGGCCGAGCCGGTTGCGGAAGGCGCACGGGCGCGTCGTATATGGCCGCGCTCTCTTTAGGGCTCGTTGCCAAGCTCGGGCACGGGGCGACCCATTGACTGATAGATTTGAACTATCTCATTCATCTTTTCGCGCTCTTCCCTTGCGGTCGGGTCATAGCGCAATCCGTGCCTGTAATCGGCGAGCGCGAACTTGTAGAGCACGGGCATGCCCTGATCTCGGTAGTAATTCGCGCGCTCGAAGTAGGCTGCGGCGGCGGCCTTCTTGTCCGACTCGCTTGCGCCCGACGACTTGGCCTTCGCCTCGGCCTTCTCAATCTTCGCATCCAACTCCGGCGTCTCGACCGGCGGCTTCGCCGCGGAGCCTGAGGACGCCGCACCACTCATCGAGCCGCCGCTGCCGTCCGCGCCGCCGCCATGCGAGGAGGCAACGCCGAGATTAGACGGGCCCGTGCCGTGCTGAATGCTCGTCTGCGCGGAGCTGATGTTGGAGTTCGAGTTCTGGCCCGACACCTTTGAAGGCTGCGGGCCGCCGCACGAGGCCGCCACGATGACGCAGGCGACGAGCGCCGCGGCCGTTGATAACTTTCGCATCCGTTATGACTCCCGTTCGGAAACTTTTGCGCGATGATGATACACGCGAACGCCCGCCGAAGTCACATGAGACCGGCGGGCGTTCGACACTTCACCGTTTTAAATGTTCACTACTTCCCCGTGTGACACTTGGCGCACTCGTTGGTCGAAGGCGCGTTGATGCCTTTGCGCTTCTCGACGGCCTGATCGTGACAGCTATTGCAGTTGCGATGGAAGGCCTCCTCGTTAGTGAGCGTGGTCGGGTCTGTGTCGCCTTCGTAGGTGACTTCGGGAATGGCTGCGAGCAGCTTCGGCTTGTCGCCTTCCTGCGCGTGGCAGGAGCGGCAGGTGTGTACCTCGGGCGTCTTCGGGTCTTTGACCGTCTCGGCGGTCAGCGTCGCGGTGCGGTCGGCGGGGATAGCCGACTTGAGCGGCGGGTGCTTGGCGGCCTCGGCGGCGGGCTGGTCGGTGTGGTGGCACTCGACGCAACCGATGGGCTTGGTGCCGTCAACGCTGTAGTTCTTGGTCGTGTGGTTGACGTGGCTGAAGGTGACGGCGATGCTCTTGGCCTTGTCCTTCTTCGAGTCGGTCGAGAGCTTGTACTCGTCCTTCGGCGCTTGCCCTCCCTGCGCCGACAACTCCGCCGAGACGGATTTGAGCGACGAGGAGTTGCAAGCGACCACGCATAGGAAACAGGCAAGCGTGGCCGACACTATTAAGAGTTTCATGGTTGATTGTCCCTGGGATTTAACCCGATCTGCCTTGATGTCAAAAGAGCCTCGTGGCGGGAGAGATGAATCCTGCTTGTCACGAACGAACATTCGAGTCTCATGGACTCATTCTGGGGATGCGGAATGATAGACGCGGCACCAGACCTTGTCAAACTTTTACTTCCGGCGCGAACTTTCAGAAACGGAACGTCTGCCCCTTGTGACAACGCTTGCAGTCGGCAAAGTCGTCGCCGCCGAAGGCGCGCCGGTTGTTGTGGCAGGTCATGCAACTCTGCGCACGCCCCGAGCCGAAGTGCTGCGTGGGGCGCGGCGCGCTGACCTGTCGCGCTTGGCCCGCTTCTGCTCGCACCTGATGGCATTCGTCGCAGCGGAGTCCCTGTCGCGCGCCGTGCGCGGCGTGACTGAAACTGACCGAGTAGGCGCGCGAGCCCGACGACGTGCGCGAGTAACCGCCCTGCGCATGACACGTCGCACAGGAAGAGATGTCGCGCCCCGAGGCTTGCGCGTTCGGCGTGTGGCAGCGATAGCAGTTGTCGTGAGCCGCCGCGCCCGCCGGTATCGTGAGCGCGAGGCCGCGGCGCGCGGGCTGATGGCATGAGGCGCAGCCCTGCTCGGGTCGTGCGCCGCCATTCATGTGCTGCGCGTGGTCGAAGCGCATGTTGAATCCGGTCAGACCGGGGAAGGCTTTGAGCGGCGGGTTGCTTGACTCGACGGTCGTGTGGCAGTTCAAACAGAGCGGGCTGCCCGAAGTCGTGAACTGCTGGATGTGGCAGTCGGCGCAAGCCTTGTGTCCGGGCAGGCGCGGACGCGCCGAGTTGTCCTCGCGCTGATGGCACGAATTACAGTCACGCGATGCGTGTTGCGGTATGGAGTGCGAGAAGCTCGTGCTGTCGCCGCCCTGTTGCGGTGACACGGCCGTGGGCTCGGGCGCACGCGCCCGTGTGGAGTAGGCGGGCGCGAGCCTCGCGGAAGCGAAGACGAACAGGAGGCCCGAGAACCCGAGCAGTAGAACGAGACGACCGAGACGGCGCGATGTGCCCGGCTCAGGCCGCGACGTGCCCGACTCGGGCCGCGTCGCGTCCGCCCGGACGCTTTCCTGCGCGTCCGGCCTGTTGCTTCTCTTTGTCTCCGGCGTATCTATCACAATCTATTTTCCGACGGCGTCGAGGTGCGACCGGGGCGCTTTCTCGCGGCCGAGGTTAACGTGGCACTTGGTGCATTGGAACGTAGCGTCGGCCGACTTCTTCTCAACCTCTTCGTTGAGAATCTTCTTGGGCTTCGCGCTGACGTGGCAGGACGAGCCGCCGCCGCACGAAAGAATCGGGACTTTGAGAGTCGAGTCGTCGAGCGTGCTGAGCGAAGGGATGCGCGTGTGACAGCTCGCACAGTCAATGGACTTGTGATTCTCTTCGTCGTGCGCGAAGGTGACGGACTCCCTGCGCAGGAGTTTTCTGACGATGAACGGGTCTGTGAAACCGTTGCGCGCCGCAAGCTGAGTGTCGGCGTCTTTGCCCGCAGGCGGAGCGTTCACCTTGCCCTGCGGCAAGAGCTTGTGACATCCCGCGCAGTCCGACGAGAAGGGCCGTTCGCCTCCGTCCTGCCAGTGACAGTTGAAGCAGGAGTCGTGCCCCGTGGGGGTCGTCTTCAAAAGCCCGTCAGGCAGCGTCGCGGTCGCACCCGCGGCGGCGGCTTGCCCCTCCGGCGGCTTCGATGTCTCGACACCGTGCGCCGAAGTCTGCCGGTATGTCTGGTGACAGACCGAACAACTGTTGGGCTTCTCTTTCTTCGCCGCAGCCCCCTGTGCGAATGAGGCGCGCACGAAGCGCACGCCGCTGCTCTCTACCGAGGGCAAAGATAGGCGTGCCATCACGTCCTGATGCACGTCGTGCGGGAAGTTGAGCGCGAACTCCTTCGCACGGGTCTTGACCTTCTCAGAGCGCGCGAAGGGCGCTGCCGGATTCTCGAAGGGGTATCGCCCGCCCGCGCGTGGGCTAACGACCGTGTGGCACACGGAGCAGATAGCTGGGCGCGCGCCGTTGAAGAACTGCGCGCGGTGGCAGTTGATACAGGAGGCGTGCTCGGGGTAGTCGGTGATGTCGGGGAAGGCTGTGTCACGGTCGCGCACCTGCGCCCAGTTGTCGCTCGGGCTCTTGTGGCAGGAGTCGCAGGAGTCCTTACGGTGCGCGGCCGTCGAGTGCGAGAACTTCGAGTAGTCCGCGCGCGGACGCGCGACGCCCGTGGGCGTTCGACGCCGTGTGCCTTTGCGTTGCTGTGGCTCTAGCCCGGCGGCCGAAGAGTGCAGGCGCGGGCAGATGAAGGCGGCCGAAGTCGCGATGAGCAACAGAGCGAGCGTCAGTGTTCGATGCTTCATCCGTATGCCGTTGGAGAGTCTCCGAACGGGTGTAGCGCGGGGCTGACTGATATTAAAGCTTCGGAAAAGATTTAAGTGCCAGATGCGGGTTGTAACACAGTCGGGGAAAACCTTACAACACAAATTTTCCGCGACATCTCTATCGCCTGCGATTCGAGGCGGAAGGATGAAGTAGGATGGATGAAGGTTAAGCAGTCTTCATCGCTCTCTTCATCCTTCATCTTTCCTGCTTCATCCTTCCCAATGCGGCCTGTCGCACGGGGGGTGCAAGCACGTATGTGACGGCCCACATCTGCCGCGGATTCGGCGGGAGCGTCACCACCTTGCAGTCCCAGACGGGCCCGCCCTCTGCGAGCGGGAAGAGATTTGAAAGGTAGTAGTCGCCCGCACCGAAACCCGTAAAGACGGCTCGCCCCTTCTCGTCCGTCATGAAGGAGACGACCTTCCCCGTCTTCCGCGCTGCCTCGTCGAGCCACGCCCGTTTCCTTTTAAAGTAGTCGGAGCGAACGTTCTTCAAAGGGAAGTTGACCGTGAGCCACTTCATCGCGAGCCGCTCGTTATGGTATTTGCGCATCCCTTCGTCGTAGGCGCGCTTGAACTCGGGAATGGTCTTGACCGCTTCCGCGTATTCAGACTCGAACTCGGGACAGTAGAGCGAATCGCAGTCGTGGTGTGCGAGCCACTCTCGCAACTGCGGGCTCGCGCCCTGTAGGAAGTCGGCGTGCTTTGGCATCGCGGCCCAGTTGAGGCCCGCCGTGCCGAAGGGGCTCTGCCGGAGCAGGAAGAAACGTTTGCGCGCGATAGGCTTCTTGTCGGCGTCGAAGAGGAAGATGCGTATGCCGCCTGCCCCGCTCGCGGGAACGGCCGCCGCCGCCGCAATCGGCGTCGGGCTCGGCTGACAGGAAGCCGCCGGGGGCGCGTTCTGCGCCATGCAGAGCTTCGACCCGAACAGAGCGAGACCCAACAGCATTGCCGCCTTGAGCAAGAGTGTGCGCCGCATAATTCTCATCGTCTCCCTCGCGAGAGGAAAGTTGGATTCCGAAGAGCAGGTTTCAGTCAGTCGGAGATTTCTTCTGCGCCTTCGCGCCGCCTGCGGTGGAAGAGTCGGAGGCAGCGCCCTTGCGCGCCTTCGCGACCTCTTCGCGGAGTCGCGGCAGGTCGTCATATGTGGGGTCGGCCTTCTCAAGTCGCGCAAGCACCGACTCGGACTCGGCGAACTGCTTCGTCTCAAGCAGCATGAGCGTGAGGTTATGCAGGCTCGGCACGTGGTTAGGGTCTATTTCGAGCGCGCGGCGCAACTCGGCGACGGCACGCTCCGGCTGGCGCGGCGTGCGCATGAAGTAGGTGAGCGCGAGTTCGGAACGCACGTCGCAATCGTCGGACTTCTTCGCAAGCGCGGCGGTATACCAGCGCGCCGCGTCCTCAAAACGATTGGCCGACGAGTAGAAGTTACCAAGCCTGACCACGGTGTCGTAGTCTTCGGGTCGCAGCTTATTGGCGCGCGTCTCAAAGTCTATCGCGTCCTCGTAGCGTCCGGCACGGAAGTACGCCTCGGCCGCCTTCGTCTGCGCGCCGAAGTCCTGCGGAGCCTGCTTCGCCGCCTGTGCCGCCTGCTCGGCGGCCACCGTCAATCCCTGCCTCTCCTGCGCGTCAGCGCCCGACACCGCTGGATGATCCGCCGGTAGTTCGTCGGCCGACTCTGTTGCGACGGCAGCGCGCTGCACAGGCTGATTCTGATTGATGTAGACGACGAGGTGAAAGGCGATGACGTAGCCGACGAGCAGCCCGACGACCGAGAAAAGAATGTTCTCTCTGTTCATTTGAAAGCAGTAAATCGTAGACCGTGAATCGTCAAACGCGAATAGTTGAAGCCACTTCAATTAACGTTTGACGATTCACGATTCACGGCCTTTACGCGTAAGAGTGCAGACCCGGCAGCAGGTAGCTAACGCCGAGATAGGTGAAGATAATCAGGAGGAACGCAACGATGGCGAAGTAAGCCGAAGCGCGCCCCGTCCACCCGTGCGAGATTCTCACGTGGAGGAAGCCTCCGTAGGTGAGCCACGCGACGAACGCGCCCGTCTCCTTCGAGTCCCATCCCCAGTATCGCCCCCACGACTCGTTCGCCCAGATCGCTCCCGTCATCAGAAGCAAGGCGAGACCGGCGAAAGTGACACCGGCCGTCTTGTACATCAACGAGTCAATCTTCTCCTTGTCGGGGAGCGCCATGCGCAGCCGCTCGGTCTTGAAGCTGAAGATGATGACGAAGAGCGTGCCCGCAAACGCCGTGATGAGCGCGGCCAACTCGACCGGGTTGGCGTTGAGGCTCAGGAAGAATTCGCCCTGACGCTCGCGTATGAAATTGCCGCCCGCCTGCTCAAGTCTTTCGACTGGAATCGACGCGACCTGCTCGGGGCGCAAGCCCTCGTTCTCCGCGAGGAAGACGCCCATGCGCTGGAACTGCGCGGGGCCGACACAGGCCGTCGCCTCGGGGCGCGACGCACCGTCGGCGCAGGCGGCGATGTTCTGAATCGTCTTCACCTGATAGACGAGCATGCCGACGGCAAGCGCCTGCGTGACGAGCGCGGCCTTTAAGACGTGATGCCCGAGACGGCGCGCGCGCGCATCCTCTTTGAACAAGTAACGGCAGAAGAGGACGATTACTCCGACGAGCAGGATACCGGATGCGACTAACAACCAGCCGACGAAGGGAACATCGGCGCGCACGGGCAGCGGCACGCGCTTCGGCAGAAACGTCGAAGCTCCGTAGGTTCCGAACGAAGAAGGCCAGAAGACCGAGAACTTACTGACGGTCGAGATGACAGCGAGCGCAAAGATGCTCGACCAGACAGCCATCGCCTCGGTCTTCACGCCGTCCTTCAAGAGATAGACCACGGCGGTCGCGAAGCAGACGAGCGCGATGCCGTAAGAGAGCGACGCGATGCCGACGTGGATGGGTCGCCAGTAGGAGTCGAGCACGGGTTGGAGCCCGAGTATCTCGTCGCCGATGAAGCGCGCGAGGATGAGTATGAGCGACGCCAGCGGCAGGCTTACCGCGCCGAGGAAGCGGAAGTTCTTCCGGTGCGCGATGAGCAGGGTCGTAAAACCCGCGCCGAAGGCGAAGGCGAGCGACAGGTCGTAGAGATTCGCAAACGGGATGTTGCGAAAGACCCACGGCCAATCCGCCTCGGGCTTGCCCTGCTGAAGCCAGATGCCGACATCATGCTCGCGATACGAGACCCATCGCACGAGCCAGCTTCCCAGATTCATCAGCACGCCGATGGTCGCGCTCCCCAAACCTATCTTCTCGAAGAGCGACGAAGGCGCGTAGAGGTTCGTCAGATAGAAGACGGCCGCGATGAGATAAGCCGCCAGCGCCAGCATCATCAGCGCGCCGTCGGTGCTGAAGTGCTCGGGCCCGACTTTTATTCTGAGGAGCGTCAGCGCGCCCGCGCCCAGTACGGCAATTGCCGCCGGGAGGTAGGAAGAGAGCCGCGCACTCTTCAAATTGATATCCGGCGAGCCTAGTGCGGCCGGCTGATTGAGAACTTCGCTCATGCCTTTTTCACCTCGAAGGGTTCACCGCCGACAGCGGCTACAAGCTTCTTGAAACGGTCGCCGAAGCCGAGATGGTTGCGGTTGGTGTTGCCGCCCGCCACGACCTCGAAGCGACCCTCGCCCTTCTCTTCGACGACTGCCCACACGCGGTCGTGTGAGAAGAAGAAGACGGACGAGAGCGTCAGACCCAACAGCGTAAAGCCGATGTAGACGACGGTCGCACCGGGGTCTTTCTGTACCGAGAGGATATGCGCCTTGGGGGCTTTCTCGAAATCAACGAGCCGCCACGTGTAGCCCGCGACGGGCTGCTTGGCGAAGGGCGCGCGCTCGGCCATCTCGGGCGTGAAGGCGATGGCCTTGACGGGCTTTGCCGCGCCCGGTGTAGTTACAGCCAGCGTGGCCGCCGGGTTGGTGTAAGTGCTCGCCTCCGCGTCCTGCTCGCCTCCGCCGACGGTGAAGTTCGCCGCGAAGTCTTTAAGCTCGACGCGCGTGCCGTCGGCGAGTGTCGTCGCGCCGCCGCGCGGTATCTCAATCTCCTGCGGCTCGCCGCCCTGTTGTGGCGTCACGCGCACGCGCACCTGCCGCGCCTTGCCGTCGGCGATGAAGCTCGCCTGAAAGAAGCGATAGCCGCGATAGTCGTAGGGCTTGTTCAAGTGAACGAGCGCCTCGCGCTCGCCGTACTCGGGGTCTTTGATCTTGATGCGCGTCAGCCAGTCGAGCGTGTTCTCGGAGGTGATTGCGCCCTCTTTGCGGATGAGCTTCTGCTCGATGTCGGTGCATTCGACCTCGAAGGGAAGCTGATAGACCGAGCGCGAGAGCTGGTCGATGTTGAAGACCGTCTCGGTCATCTCGCTCGAAGTCATTCCGGGCTCAAGCGGCATCTGTCCGGTCTTACTGAACTGCGCGGTGAGAAAGCCTCCCGTGAAGATCGTCAGCAGCGCGACGTGGACGGCGTAAGCTCCCAGACGGTTCCACGCGCCGCGCTCGCCGAAGACGAAAGTCTTTCCCTTCTTCTCCGTCACCACGGGCTTCATGCGCGACGAGCGGAACGCCGAGACGACGCGTGCGACCGCCTCTTCGTGCCCTGCCGCCTTCATGCCGAGGCTCGCGCTCTGCTCTTGACCGCGCAGCCAGTGCGCCGAGGCGTCCGTCTTCTTGCGCTTGATGTAAGTCCAAGCGCCGGGGAAGCGGTCAATCGAGGCCAGAATGATGTTCAGGGAGAGGATGAGCAGAATCCCGTTGAAGTACCACGCGTGATAGATGTCGAAGATGCCGAGCTTGCCGTAGAGAAACTTCTGCGCGGGCGTCATGTTCGCGAAGTACTTGTCGAAGCCTTCGACGTTCTGCTGCACGATGAGCATGCCGACCATGCAGGCAGCGGCGAGCAGCACGAGCATGATGACGCCGAAGCGCACGGAACTGAGCAGGTTGAGCGTGCGCGTCACGAACGAAGGTGATGCGGCCGTTGCCGCGGAAGCCTTCGGCACACGGACTTCGGTTTTTGTCTCTTCGATTGCTGACATGGTGTTGAAATGATGGCGGCTAACCGAACCGGAACGAAAGTAAGGGCCGCGGGGCACTCGTCAGGGACGCATCAAGCTTGCGCCACGAATAATAACCAAACCTCGCGTCAACGGCAACTCTCCGATTTGTTGCCGCAGCGCGACCGTGCGATGCCTCCCCTGCCAAACGTGAAAGCGTATGCTATCATTTTGCCAAATCAAGCGCGTCCCGGCTCTTGTTAGCCCCGATGCGGGTTTCAAAGGACTTCCCTTCTCTATGTCGAAAAACGTTATCCTCTGCGCTGTCGGCATCGTCTTCGGCTTCGTCGTCGGCTTTTTTATCACGAACGCCGTAACAAAGCCCGTCGCGCCGGTTGCCGCGGCACGCGCCTCTTCCGACAGCGCCGCGGGCCCGCTCAAGCCCGAGCAGATGGGCGACGAATTGCCGCCCGGTCATCCCGAGGTAGGCGGCGGCGGTGCGTCGTCGTCGCCGTCGGGCGACGGAGCGGGCTCGGCTGCCTCTACATCGGCCGAGGCGCAGACGGCGATGGACAAGGCCGACCGCAACGCGAAAGACTTCGCGGCACAGGTTGACGCCGCGCAAATCTTCTACGGGCTGCATGACTACGACAAGGCGTCGCTCTATCTCGAACGCGCGCTCTCGCTCAAAGGTGGCGACTTCGACGCGCTCGTCCTGATGGGTAACACAAAGTACGACGCGAAGGACTTCGCGGGGGCCGCCAGCTTCTACACGCGCGCCCTCGCCGTCAAACCCGAATCGCCCGACGTGCAGACCGACCTCGGCAACACGTACTTCAACCGTGGCGACTATGACCGCGCCATCGCGGAGTATCGCAAGTCTGTCGCGCGCGACCCGAATCATCTCAATAGCTGGCGCAACATCGCCGCCGCTGCCTTCCAGAAAGGCGACAAGGCGACCGCCGCCGAAGCCGTCGAACAACTCGCGCGCATCGCGCCGCAGAGCGAAGAGTTGGCGGACTATCGCCAGAAGCTCTCGCGGATGCCTTAGTCATCAGTTCTCGAACTGAGAGACGCGCTCCGCGTCGCCTCTGAGCGCGCACTAGCCGAACGACCTCATCCACTCCACGCACTTCTCCGTGTGGCCGCGCATCGCTTCGGCGGTGTCGTGGTGTATGCGCCCGTGACCGGGCAAGACCCACTCGAAGCGGTAATCCAGAAGCTTCTCCATCGAGCGCGTCTGCGCGGGCCAAGAGTACCAGCAGGCGCTGCGGAAGGCCGTGAGCGTGTTGCGCACGGGCGACCATGCGAGGTGGTCGCCGGTAAAGAGATACTTGTCCTTGTAGAACAGGACGGCGTGGCCGCGCGTGTGGCCGGGCGTGGGGACGACGAGGAGGTCGCGGTCGAGACTGAGCGCCGCTTCGCCTTCGACGATGCGCTCGACGCCGTAGCGTGCGGCGTTGTCGTCGGCGTGCATGACGCGCGGCGCGCGGAAGTGGCGTGCGAACTTCTCATGGTCGGCCACGTCGTCGCGGTGCGTGAGAAAGATTGTGCCAACGCCGCCGAGTGCTTCAATCTTTCGCACGAGCGGGCGCGTGAAGCGCGGCGAATCAACGAGGACGTTGCCGCCTGCCTCTTCGGAGCGAACGACGAGATAGCTCCACGCTCCGAAGCTCGACTCGGCGGTGAAGCCGCAGAAGTACACGTCGCCGTCAATGCGCTCGGGAAAGGCTTCGACGCCCAAGCGCGCGTCGTACCGTCTGGTCGTGCCGATAGAAGAGGTCGGGCAGGAGACAATCGCCATCAGAGCGCGCCGCGCTTCCTCTTCCGTGCGGGGCTGTTGGAAGACGCTCGACTGGTCGCCGTGGTCGCGGAAGACCGTGGGCGCAATCTGGCGGCACGCGTCGCAGTCTATGCAACTCTCGTCCACGTAGAAGTCGCCAGGCACGTTCTCGGGCAGACGCTTTGCGGGATTCGCCATCGCTCACATTTTACCACTATAGCGATTTGTAAATGAGTGTTACCAGCCGGAGCCGGGAGCGCGGGCATCCCTGCCCGCCAACGCGCCGGAGGGCGCGTCTTCGTCTTCGCGCTGTCGCGCTCCCGGCGATACGCATTCGCACACTGCTAGGCGTGATTAGTTTATAAGACGCCGCGCTTACGTCATAAGACCAGCATCTTATGACGTAAGCGCGGCGTCTTATAGCCCAAGACGATGTTCACTTGCCGAGTCCGTCGATGATTATCTCGGAGAGGCGTGACATGAGGTGGTAGGCCGGATTGTCGCTCGTCCAGTTGGGCTCGGGCATGTCGTCGCAGGTGACGGCGAGGGCGATGCGGCCGCGCGGGTGATAGATGATTCCGACGTTGCTACGCAGCGCGTCGAGCGCGCCCGACTTCGTGGCCTTCGGGATGCGCCAAAGCTCGCGCCAGATGCCGTCCGTGCCCTGCTCGCGCTTCATCAAATCGAGCATCTCTTTCGAGACCGCCGCGTTGACGATCTCGCCGCGCTCAAGCTTCTCCAACAGCGTGACCATCTCGTGCGGGCTCGTGCGCCCGAGCCCGTATTGCTTGTTGGCTTCAACCTTCCCCTCGCGGCTCTCGCCGCCGCCCACCTTGCGCATGATGCGCGTCTCTTTGAAACCGAGCGACTTCATCCGTTCGTTGACGGCATCGGTCGAAAGATATTCGAGCACCATGTTGGTCGCGGTGTTATCGCTCACCGTCATCATCAACGTCACGGCGTCGCGCAAGGGAAGGCGCAGGCCGTCGGTCAAGTCCTGCAAGACGCCCGAGCCAGCGTATCTCACAGACTTGTTGAGCACGAGTTCATCCGACCACTTCGCGCGGCCTTCGGCGACGCGCGCGAAGGCTTCGACCATGATGGCGACCTTGATGGTGCTCGCGGTGCGCACGGGCTCGTCGCCGCCGAGGCTGTAGACAGCGCCCGTGTCGAGGTTCTTCGCATAGAGATAGACGTTGCCGCTAAAGCCCGTGACCTCGGCACGCACGCGCCGGTCGAGCCATGCGGGCGCGGTCTTCACAGTTTGCGGAGTCGGAGCCGTTGTCGCAGGCGTGCTCGCCGTCTGTGCTTGTGCGAGTGCGCCGAACGCCGTCAACGCGAGCGCCATGATGCTTGCTCTTATGAATCGCATCCTTCTCATGTTCATTCCTTCAAACTTAGTCTGCGTGCTCAAGGAAATCGCGCGTGCGCGGGTCTTGCGGCTCGTTGAGCAGTTTCGCGGTCTCGCCCATCTCGACGGCCTCGCCCGCCTCCATGTAGAGAAGCGTGTCGGCGACGCCTTCGAGAAACTTAATCGAGTGCGAGACGATGACCATCGTCTGCCCCTGTTCGACGAAGCGACGCAGCACCGCGACCAGCTCGTGGCTGCGGCGTGGGTCGAGCGCGCTCGTCGGCTCGTCGAAGAGAAGCACGGCGGGACGCATCGCGAGCGCGCGGACGATTGCCACGCGCTGCTGCTCGCCACCCGAAAGCGATTCGGGAT
>JAVXWN010000002.1:0-4758 GCA_032230645.1 Acidobacteriota bacterium
CCATCCTCGTCCTCGTCAGCAACCACAAGGCGGCCTTACGTCTCATCGCTCGACAGACGCGCGCCTTCGATGCGCTCGCGGCGCGACACTGGCCGGGCGCGCTTACTCTCGTAGCAGAGGCGCGCACGGGTGTGCCGGAGCTTCTGACGGCGGGCACGGGCAACGTCGGCGTGAGGCTGCCCGCAGACGCAGAGGCGCATGCCATCGCGCGCGCGTGCGGCGGAGCGGTTACGGCCACCAGCGCCAACCCCGCGGGTGAGCCGCCCGCGCGAACCGCCCAAGAGGTTGCGCGCTACTTTCCCGACTTCAAGGGTCTCGTCATTGACGGCGGCCCCGTGCGCTCCGATTTGCCATCGACCGTCGTTGACGTGAGCGGCGAGCGCCCTCGCCTCATACGTGAAGGCGTCGTCACGCGCGCGGAACTTGAAGAGAGCCTGCGCGTCGAAGGCATCGAGTTCCTGAGTTGAATCCTATCCTACTGCCCGGCCTTGTACCCCGCCTCGTCGAGAATCTGCTTGGCCTTCTCCGGATCGAAGTTGTAGACCTGTCCGGGCGAATAGGCCCAAGATTGTTCGGGCAGGATGGAGTTTGCGACGCGCGCCTGCCCGAGCAGAAGTTCTTTGACGAGCGCCTGCCGGTCAATGGCGTAAGCGATGGCCTGTCGGACGCGCGCGTCGGACAGAGGCTCGGCCGTCGCATTGAAGTTAAGGTAGACGACGTTGACGCCGGGGTACTGCGCGACCTTCAGGTTCGCATCCTGACCGAGCGCCTGATAGGTGTCGGGCTGGAGGTTGGCGACCGCTGCGAGGTCAATGCCTCCGCTGCGAAGCTCGGCTTGCAGCGTGTTGGCGTCGAGAATGGTGCGCACGCGAAGTTGTTTGAGAGCGGGCGCGCCGCCCCAGTACGAATCGTTGGCGGCGAGGTCTACAACCTGTTGTGACTCGTCGTAGCGGACGAACTTGAAAGCGCCCGTGCCGATTGGCGTCTGCTTCTGCTGCTCGGTCGTAGAGCCCTGCGGCATCATCCCGACGGGAACGAGGCTTGAGAGGAACTTGTTCGACTGCCGGGCTAAACGCACGACGAGTGTGAGCGGGTCTGGCGTCTCGATAGACTTGATGAGAGGCTTGCGGTCGGGGGCCGTGCCTTCGAAGAAGTCGTTGGCCTTGCGCGAGTCGGATGCGAGCAATGTGTCGAGCGTGTACTTTGCGTCCGCCGAGGTGAATGCCTTCCCGTTGTGAAACTTCACGCCGTCTCTGAGCTTAAAGGTGTAGACGAGCCCGTCGGTCGAGGTCTGAATGTCGGAGGCGATGTCACCGACGTAGTCGAAGTTCTCGTTCTTGCGGACGAGCGAGTTGAACATGAGCTGGCGCAGGCGCTCGCTCGAAGCGTCGGTGCCGCGCAGTTGGTCAAGCGTTTCGGGGTTCGATTCGAGGGCGACGACGAAGGGGCCTTGCTTTTCGCCTTCGACCGTCACGTCGCGCAGGTATCGCCAGTCGCCGTCAACGGGAACGTTTAAGTTCTGCACGTTTCGGCGCGTGACGACCATCTGGTCAACGTACCAGAGCGGGAGTTGCGGCACGTCGCGGCTGATTATTTCCTGCGCGTGCGTGTAGAGTTCCTTAGCCTTCGCGCGGTCGAAGGTGTTGATGGCTTCGTCGAGAATCCCGTCAAGCTCGGGATTGCTGTAGCGTCCACGATTCTGATAAGCGCCGGTGCGGAACAGGTCGTGGAGGTAGATTGGGTCTTGATTGCCGCCGACCCAAC
This sequence comes from Acidobacteriota bacterium, assembly GCA_032230645.1. Lineage (GTDB taxonomy): Bacteria > Acidobacteriota > Blastocatellia > Pyrinomonadales > Pyrinomonadaceae > QHXN01. The sequence continues at coordinate 1,765 of JAVXWN010000002.1, forward strand.
GCCCCGTCGTCAACTGGAACTGTCCCTTGCGTTGCTGGTCGAGAAGCGTGTTGAATTCGACGGTCTCGATCTCGCAGGGGATGCCGACCTGCTTCAACTGATCCTGAAGGATGCCCGCATACTGCCGAGTGGGCGCGCTCGCGGCGTTGACCTTGAGCACGAGCGGCTGCTTGAACCGCATGGCCGCCCCGCCGGTCTTACCGCCCGCGCAGCCCGTTTGGAAGATGGCGAATAAAAGTATGAGCGCGAATATGATTTTGAGTTGACGACGCGGCATTCAGAGTTTACCTCCGTAGATATAGTTCAGCTTGCGATTGAGCCCGGCGATTTCCATCGAGAGTTCCTGAAAGCGTTTGGGGTCGAAGGCGAGGGGAGGTTTCGTCAGGCTCTTGAAGGCCGCGATGCGCCTGAGAGATGCCTTGATGCGCCCGCGCGAAAGCTCGCCCCGCCCGGCGGCGTCTAAGAGAGCGCGGTAGGCGCGGCGTATGAGGTCAGGGCGCGCGCAGACGAGCAGCATGTCCTCGCCCGCGAGCACGGCGCGCAGCGCGGACTCCTCGATCTCGGAGTGCTTGGCGATAGCGCCCATCTCAAGATCGTCGGTGAGGACGAGGCCGTCGAAGCCCAACTCGTCGCGCAGAAGGTCTGTGACGATGCTCGGGTTGATCGAGGCGGGGATGAGTCGGCCGCCCGCGATGCCGCGATGGATGTCTATGTTGGGGAAGCCACCGTGGCTGACCATGACGGCGCGCACCATGTTGTCTTCGCGCTGGAAGAGTTCGATGTAGGGTGCGAGGTCTTGCGCGATGAGGTCGTCGTGCGTGAGGTGAATGACGGCCATCTCTTCGTGCGTATCCACCTCGCCCGCGCCGATGCCGGGGAAGTGCTTGGCGCAACCCAGAAGCCCTGTCCCTTGCAGGCCGCGCAGGTAGACCATCGTGTAGCCCAAGACCTCGCCGGGCGAGCGGCCGAACGAGCGCGAGTAGAGACCGTTGGAGAGAAGGTCTCGGTCTTCCGTCATGATGGACATGACGGGCGCGAAGTTCATGTTGAAGCCTAGAAGCCGCAGCACGTCGCCCGTGATGCGTCCGTGCGCGCGCGCGGCGGCAAGGTCGCCGTGCTGGCGTATGACGCGCGCGGCAGGCATCGGCGTGCAGATTTTGCGCAGGCGGTCAACGAGCCCGCCCTCCTGGTCTATCCCAAGTAGAGGCGCGACGGGAAGCATCTCGCGCACGCCGTCGAGGAGTCCGCGCAACTGCTCGGGCGAGGCGACGTTTCGTCCGAAGACGATGACGCCGCCGGGGCTGACCTCTTCGAGAAGCGAACGCGCCTCGGCGTCAAGCTCGGTGCCCGGAAGACCGATGTAGAGCAGTTGTCCGATTTGCTGTTCGAGCGGGAGCGACTGGAGGGTTTGAAAGTCGGTCATGAATTAGACGATTCTGTTCTTCAACTCGATTAGGAGCTGGCGCGCTTCTAGACCTGTGAGGGTTTCTACATCAACGCCGTGAAGCTCGTCAAGGAGGCTCTGGTTAACTGAGTCGAAGAGCGTTATCTGCGCGGCAAGCGCGCGCCGCCCCGTGCGTGCAACCGCGCGGCCAAGCGCATCCTCGCTTTTGCGTCCCGCGTCGGTTGAGTCGTCCGTCGTCGTTGCCGCAGCCTGTGACGCTGCCGCGCCCTCTTCCGCGAACACGTCCAACTCGTAGCGCTCAAGCTTCGCGAGCACCTCGCGTGCGCGCGCGAGCACGGCGGGCGGGAGCCCCGCGAGGCGTGCGACCTCGATGCCGTAGGACTTCGACGCGCGGCCGCGCTCTATCTTGTAGAGAAAGATGACCTCGCCCTCTCGCTCGGCGACGCGTATACGGTAGTTCTGCGCGCCGGGCAGACGTTCGGCCAACTCGGTCAACTCGTGATAGTGCGTCGCGAAGAGTGTCTTCGCACAGTGCTCGGGCGAGTCGTGCAGGTGCTCGGCGACGGCCCAAGCGATTGAGAGTCCGTCGAAGGTCGCGGTGCCGCGACCAATCTCGTCGAGGATGACGAGCGAGCGGGGCCCTGCGTTGTGAAGGATGGCCGCCGTCTCGGTCATCTCGACCATGAAGGTCGAGCGGCCGCGCGAGAGGTCGTCGGATGCGCCCACGCGCGTCCAGATGCGGTCGAGCACGGGCAGGCGCGCGCTCTCGGCCGGAACGAACGAGCCCATCTGCGCCATCAGGCAGATGAGCGCGGTCTGCCTGAGCAGAGTGCTCTTGCCGCCCATGTTCGGCCCCGTGATGATGAGCAGACGCTCGTTCGAGCCGTTCATGAAGAGGTCGTTGGGGATGAAGGGCGTATCGCCAATGGCCTCGATGACGGGGTGACGGCCCGCCTTTATCTCCAACTCGTCGCCGTCGTGTAATACGGGGCGGGCGTAGCGCCGGCGCACGGCGACTTCGGCGAGCGAGGCAATCACGTCGAGGATTGAAAGAGCGCGCGCCGTGGCCTGTAGTCTACGCGTCTCGACCGCGACCTGCGCGCGCACCTCGCCGAACAGGCGCGTCTCGATTTCGAGTATGCGCCCTTCCGCGCCGAGAACCTTTCGCTCCCACTCCTTCAACTCGGGCGTCGTGTAGCGCTCGGCGTTGGCGAGCGTCTGCCGCCTCTCGTAATCAGCGGGCACGCGCGCCGCTCCGGCCTTCGAGACTTCGATGAAGTAGCCGAAGACGGTGTTGAAGCGCACGCGCAAATTATGTATGCCTGAGCGCGCACGTTCGCGCGACTCGATTGACGCGATGGTTTGCTTGGCGTCATGGCTGACGGCGCGCAACTCGTCAAGCTCGGGGTCGAAGCCTTCGCGGATAACACCGCCCTCGTTAAAGCTCACGGGCGGGTCGTCGCTCAAAGCGCGGCCGATAAGTTCGCGCAGGTCGGGCAACTCGTCCGCGTTCTCGACAATGACCTGAAGCAGCGACGCCTCAGCATCCGATAACGTCTGGCGAATCGCGGGAACTTGATTGAGCCAGC
>JAVXWN010000003.1:0-5119 GCA_032230645.1 Acidobacteriota bacterium
ATCTCTGCGGTGTCGCAGAACTCTTTTGCGGCCTCACATATCTTATATGTGACCCCACATATCTCTGTTGTAGGCTCGCGGATAAGATATGCAGCCCCGCTGATAGGATATGTAGGCTCACATGAAAGCTATGTGAGGCCGCAGACGAAATGTGCAGCCTCGCATGAAGGAGTGGCGAGCCCGCACATCAGAGTTGCGGGCTCGCGGACAAGTCTTGTAATGCTGACTCGCGGGACAGATTAAGGCGGCGTCTGGCCGGGAGCGCCCTTATTCCGACTTGCAAGGCGGCATTATTTAGTTGGTCGGACAAATTATTTCGCCCGCCGCGTATTTTCTCTCCATCTTTCTGCTCTGTCCCTGTATCACCCGCGAAAGGCCGTCCCCCGACCGTCGGCCCGCGCAAAGTCTTTAGGGGAGCTAATTTGTCATGGGCAGAAAATTGAAACTCTTCGTCTGCGCGGCGGTCGTCGGCGTGGGCGCGGGATGGCTTCTCTTCGCCGGTTCTACGGCGCGTGCCACCCGCATCAACCAGACCTTCTCCACGGCCTTCCAGCGCCACGTCCTTGAGACGCCGCCCGAAGCGCCGTTCGAGTTGAGATTCTTCGAGACGGCCGTGAAGACCGACTCGAAGGGGCAGATCATCACGGGGCCTAACAATGACCCCGTTAAAAATATCGTCGGAGCCGAACCGGCGGGCAAGCGCGCGGGGCTCGACCGCTTCACCAAGATCATGTTTGGCGCGAGCTACATTGACGGACGGCCCGACCCCGGCACGCGCATCGACCCGAACAATCCGCAGGTCAAGAGCGGCAACGAGTTCTGGCCCAACCGCAAGCAGCCCTTCCGCAGCCAGCCGCGCTCACTCGCCTTGTCGCAAGACGGACGTAAGCTCTACGTCACGCTGCCCGGCCGTGAAGACTATCCCGACTGGCGCGTCGCGGTCGTTGATACCAACAGCCGACAGGTCGCGCGCTGGATTGACCTCCGCCCCGCTGGCGAGACGAAGGGCTTGCGCCCCATCAGTGTGAAGGCCGCGCCCATCAACGCGGCGATTAGCTCTTTCCCTTACGTCGTCGTGCTCAACCAGTACGGCAACTTCGCGTCAGTGATTGACGCTTCAACCGACTTGGTCGTGGGCGAGTTCGAGACGGGCTTCTACGCCGAGAAGGCGGTCTTCAACCGGGCGGGCACACGTCTCTACATCACCGACCGCTACAAGGACGCGGTGCGCGCCTTTCGCATAGACGAAGGGCCGCGCTTCACACAGATCGCACTCATCCCCACGGGCAACACGCAGCTTGAGCGCACCAACCCGCGCGACCTCGACATCTCGGCCGACGGCCGCACGCTCTACGTCGCCAATACGCTCGGCCACACCATCTCTGCCATCAACATCGACAGTGATGCCAACACGCTCGCAAAGGTGATGTCGCTTGGCGGACTCGCAACCGACGTGAAGGTGGCGGGGCGCTTCGGCATCGTGTCGGGGCAGGAGACGAACACCAAACTTAACGAGGCGGAGTCCGGCCACGGTCTTCCGACGAAGCGCGCCGACGGCGTGGCTATAAAAAACTCGGGCGCGCCGCTCGGCTACACGCCCGTGATGACCGACGCGACGAAGGCCACGACCTTCGACGACATCGGCTCCGAACTTAACATCTTCGACACCGCGACCAATCGTTTCATCTTCCGCTACGTGGACGAGGGGCGTGACCAGTCGCAGCTTGTTACGCCGGGTCAGTACGTTGACCTCGGCGACCACACCACGGCTCAAAAAATTATCAAGGGCAGCGGCCCCGAGCAGATTTTCGTTCGCGGCGACATGCTCTTCGTCACCTACGCGCACTCCGAGCAGGTGCAGGCGTTTCGCATCAACCTCTCGGCCTCCGACCCTTCGCAAGTCCTCTCGCCGCTCGGCACGCAGTACACGGGCGGCATCACGCCGCAGGGCATCGAAGTCTCGGCTGACGGGAAGACCGTCTACGTCGCCAACTTTCAGACCGAAGACATTTCGTTCCTCGGCGTTGACTCTTCGGGGAATCTTGCGCGGCAGGGTTATCTGCCCGTCGGCGTCACGCCCTCGACTCCCGACCCGACGACGGGCGGCCACGGCCAGCAACTCTTCGCCACGGATGAAGAGGTCGGCCTGCGCTGGTTCTTCTCTTCCGCATACTCGGACGACGGGCAGAAGTCTTGCGGCTTCTGCCACTGGGACGGGCGACAGGACGGATGCCAGTGGAACGTCGCGGCCAACGCCGTCGGCGGCACGAAGGTCTGCCCGCAGAACAAGGACATCTCCGACAACTGGCCCGAATGGTACGAGGGTTTGAACAACGACTTCATGGCCTACGCCTCGGCCTGCAACGGCGAGGTGCTTTTAGGCGAGCGCACGCCGACGCCTCTCTTCCCGCAAGCGAACGCGGTTGACCGCTTCAAGGCGCGCGAGGATTACGTCTTGAAGAAGACCGAAGAGAACTCGCGCGCCATCGGACGGCCCGATTTGAGCAGCAAGGCTTTCAAGGTCGGCTACTACGACTTGGCCTACCTTCAGATACTCTGGTCGCAGAACGAGACGCGCCGCTTCCCCTCGCCTTCGGGGCAGTTCCCCGAGTCGGACACCGAAGCCGCGAAGGTCGAGCGCGGCCGCGACATCTTCACGAAGACCGTCGAGCAGGGAGGCGCGGGCTGCGCCGAGTGTCACCACAACGGCAACAAGCTGACGAACGGCGTCACGGACGACACCTTTCAGGACTACAACATCCACGAGCCGGGTGTGGTGAGCGAATCCACGGTTGACGGCGAAGGGCCTTTCTTCCGTCCGACGAACGACTACTTCTTCACGCGCTTCGGCCCGCCGCAGGACGTGGGCACGCCGCAGAATTTTTCCAGCCGCAACACCAAACACCTGCGCGCCTTCTGGGACGCCGTGCCGCGCTACCTGCACTACGGCTTCGCGCACACGTTGCGCGAGATTCTGCTCGCGCCCGACTCACCGCTCTTGAAGCCCGGCGAGCGCGGCTTCAACTTCCGCACCGTACGCACAGACCACAGGCGCGGCGTGAACAACCTGCCAACCGAAGTTCCCATCACCGTGGCCGACCGCACGGGCGCGCTCGCGGGCGACGGCATGGGCCCCTTGATGGTGAGCCTCGACAGCCCCACCGTCATCGAGAACGGTCGCGCGCAGATTGATCGTCTCGGCACGTCGAACCTCGTGCCGCTCATCTCGGGCGGGCAGATCAATCCACAACTCGCGGCCTCAGGCGTGCGCGTCATCAAGGACACGCATGGCAGAACGTCGCAGCTTTCGGCCGAAGACATAGACGCGGTCGAGGCTTATCTTGACTCGCTCTCGATGTCGCGTCCGGCGGGCTCCTCCTCTTCCTCTTCAGGCAGCGGCGATGGAAGCATGACCACTTCGACTTCAAAGGCGCAGTTCACCGCGACTGACGTGCGCGTGGACGAGGGCGCGGGCGGCGTCGAGGTCGAGGTCGTGCGCACGGGCGACATCACACGCGAGGCGGACGTTGACTATCTGACAACCGACGTGTCTGCGTCAGACCGTTCCGATTACACGATGGCGCGCGGCACGCTGCGCTTCGCGCCGGGCGAGACGGCGAAGAGAATCGGTGTTCTCGTCACCGACGACTCGGTGGCCGAAGGCGACGAGCAGATCAACCTCTCGCTTGCGAACCCCGGCTCGGGCTGCTCGATTGGCGAGGCCGCGACCGCGACCGTCACGGTAGTTGATAACGACGCCGCGACCTCCGCGTCGAACCCCGCTGACGACGACGCGTTCTTTGTGCGCGAGCACTACCACGACTTTCTCAACCGCGAGCCCGACGCGCCGGGGCTCAACTTCTGGTCGGCACAGTTGGCCGAATGCGGCTCGGATGCGCGCTGCCGCGAAGTGAAGCGCGTCAACGTCTCGGCAGCCTTCTTCCTTTCGATTGAGTTTAAGGAGACGGGATACTTCGTCGAGCGACTCTACAGGGCGGCGTTCGGCGGGCGGCCGACGATGGCGCAGTTCATGCCCGACACGCAGGAGGCGGGACGCGGGCTCGTCGTCGGCGCTGACGGCTGGCAGGATAAGTTAGAAGCGAACAAGCGCGCGTTCATCGAAGCCTTCGCCGCGCGCGCCGCATTCCATCAGGCGTTCGACACGCTGACGAACGAGCAGTTCGTAGACCGGCTCTACTCGAACGCTGGTGTCCAGCCCGCCGCACAGGAGCGCGACGACATCGTGAGCGCACTCAATGAGCAGCGCGAGACACGCGCAGTGGCCCTGCGCCGCGTGGCCGAGAACGCCGAGTTCGCGCGGCGTGAATTCAACTCGGCCTTCGTGCTGATGCAATACTTTGGCTACTTGCGCCGCGACCCTGACGACGGGGGCTTCAACTTCTGGCTCGCAAAGCTCAACCAGTTCGGCGGCAACTTCCAGAACGCCGAGATGGTCAAAGCCTTCATCTCGTCGGACGAGTACAGGCAGCGCTTCGGGGTTTAATCGACCGGACAGACGAAAGCCGCCGCCGGGGCCCGGTAGAGCCGGGCCCCGGCGGCGGCCTCTTTTTTTGCTTCGCTTACGACGCGTGCATGCTGCGACCGCGTATCAAGCGGTAGCCAGCCAGCAGCACGATAGCGCCGACGACGGCCAGCAACATACTCATGATCATGCCGGGCCCAGTCCCCGAGTCTCCGGTTCCATAGCCGAACAGCGCGCGGCCGATGAGTCCGCCGATGACCGAGCCGGCGATGCCAAGCAGGATCGTGACGATAGCACCGCCGGGATCGCGCCCCGGCATGATGGCCTTCGCAATCACGCCCGCGATGAGACCGAAGATTATCCAACCCAGAATAGTAAGCATCTCTTTCCCCTCCGATAGTCAGGATTCAATTCGTTTGCGCCCCACGCCCGGTTTGATAAGCAGCGTACCGTTTTTATCTTCGGATGGGCGACGTGGTATCGAAGAAGCAAGCGGCGAGCCGCGCCACCCGTCGGCTGCTCGCCGCCGCCGAACATAGCGGCTTTGCAGCAGTTGTGCTTCATGTCGCGGCGAGAGCAGGCGCACGGGCCGACACCGAATCAGTACACCGCTCAGATATAAGGAGCCGCCGCGTT
>JAVXWN010000160.1:0-17159 GCA_032230645.1 Acidobacteriota bacterium
TCTGCTCGCGCACTGCGTTCGCGTGGACGTTGAGGACATACGTCTTTTGAAGGAGCATGGCGCGGGTGTTGCGCACTGCCCGAAGTCGAACGCGAAGCTCGGCCACGGGCGCGCGCCGCTGGCGGCATTGCTCGATGCGGGTGTGCAAGTGGGGATGGGCAGCGACTCGGTAGCGAGCAACAACACATGCGACCTGCTCGAAGAGTCGCGCTTCGCCGTGCTCGTCTCACGTGCCGCCAACGACGCGCTCGCGAGTGGGCGCATGATTGAAGCCTCCGATGCTCTGCGCATGTTGACTCACGGCGGCGCTTCGGCGCTCAATCTGCAAAGCGTGACGGGCGCGCTCGTCGAAGGGCTCGAAGCAGACCTCGTCGCCGTGCGGCTCGACGCGGCGCACCAGACGCCGAACTATGAGCCTGCCGCCGCGCTCGTCTTCTCATCTTCGGGTCGCGACGTGCGCATGACGGTCGTTGCCGGTCGCGAAGTCTTCCGCGACGGGCGCGTAACGACCGTTGACGAAGACGAGATACGCGCGCGCATCCTCGACATCGCGCGGCGGCTGGCCGAAGCGCAAGCCAGTTGAAAGAGTTCGAGACCGACGGAGATAAGGCGTTTATGATTCACCTCCGCTCGATAGAGATGAGGCCGACCGCGAAGAAGCTCGCGGGCTTTCCGTTCGATCTACCAGTCGTCAGAAAGTTCGGGGAGATAAAGTTCCGAAGCCCCGTCACGTTTCTCGTCGGCGAGAACGGTCGGGGAAGTCAACGTTGATGGAGGCGGTCGCGGCCGGGATTGGCTCGGTCGTCGTGGGCGGCGAGGACGTGCGCTCTGATAAGACGCTCGGCCACGCACGCGCCCATCCTGATGGCGCTGCCCGCTGCCGACATACTCAGCTTCGACCACGCGCCTGTGCGCCGCGTCCGTTACGAAGAGGTCGAGCACGTCTCGCTCACCAGAGACTTCCTCAACAACCCGAAGCCTTCCTGCGGCACCTGCGAGGTGAATAGTAAATGGTAGATGGTGAATGGATGATTGATGACGATTGACAAGACGGCTGTGGTCTCTCGACTGCTTTTACCATTCACCATTTACCATTTACTATTCACCAATCATGAACGTGCTCGTACTCAATTGCGGAAGCTCGACCGTCAAGTTCCAACTCATCGCGACCGACCTCGACCGCATAGCGCAGGACGCGGACGAGCATTTGGCCGGGGGCGTCGTCGAGCGTATCGGCGGCGAGGCAATCATCACCTTTCATGCGCGCGGCAGCGAGCCGCGCCGGACGACCGCGCCCGTACGCGACACACGCGCGGCCGTCGAGACGGTCATTCGCTGGGTGACGGCCGACGACTCGCGCATTGCGGAGGTCAGGAGCGTGGCCGACATCCACGCCGTCGGCCACCGCGTCGTCCACGGCGGCGAGCACTTCACTCATTCCGTCGTCGTCAACGACGAAGTGCTGCGCGGCATCGAGGACTGCATCGACCTCGCGCCGCTGCACAACCCCGGCAACATCCGTGGCATCGAGGCCGCGCGCGAGGTCTTCGGCCCCGGCCTCCCGCAGGTCGCGGTCTTCGACACGGCCTTTCACCAGACGCTACAGCCGCACGCGTACCTCTACGCGCTACCCTATCAGTGGTATCGCCGACACCGCGTGCGTCGCTACGGCTTTCACGGCACGTCGCATCGCTACGTCGCTTATCGTTACCGCAAGTTGCGCGGTTTGGAGCGCGCGCAGACCAACATCATCACGCTTCATCTCGGCAACGGCTGCTCGGCGGCGGCCATCCGTGGCGGCGACTCGGTTGATACTTCGATGGGCATGACGCCGCTCGAAGGTCTGGTGATGGGCACGCGCTCGGGCGACATTGACCCGGCCATCTTCGACTTCATCGCGGCCAAGGAGGGGCTGTCGGCGCAGGAGGTGGACACGGTGCTCAACAAGCAGTCGGGGCTGATGGGGATTTCGGGTTTGACGAACGACATGCGCGAACTTCTCGACGAAGCGCGCGAGTCGGGCGACCGCCGCGCGTCACTCGCCGTCGAGATTTTCTGCTACCGCGTGCGCAAGTACGTCGGCGCGTATCTGGCGGCGATGAATGGTGCGGACGCGCTCATCTTCACGGGCGGCATCGGTGAGAACTCGGCGGAGGTGCGCACTCGCGTGTGCGATGGGCTGGGCTGGATGGGAGCAGAACTCGACCCCGCGCTCAACGAGTCACACACGAACCGGCGCGAGGGGCTCATCAGCCGTGCGGAAGCGCGCCTCGCCGTCTACGTCATCCCAACCGACGAAGAACTGCTCATCGCGCGCGACACCGTGCGCCTGATACGCGGCGTCAAGCAGAGATTTTGAAGAGAAAGATGTAGGTGAAGGGATGAAGGATGAGCGATTAATAAGAGGTAGCTTGCCCTTTATTCATCCCTCATCCTTCATCCTTTCCCATCACGGCGCGAAGCGCTGGCGGTACTCGTCGGAGGTGATGAAGGCCTTGACCATCTCGGCCGCGACGAAGTTGCCGCCGAACTGGTTGAGCTTATCGAGCCAGAACTTCCACCCGCGAAAGTCCGTGTCCTGCGGGTCGTCGGGGTTGCGGCGCATGTAGCCGTAGAACTGCATCAGCACAAAGGCACGGTTGAGTTCGTTGTGCTGGAGCGCCGCGTTCTCGGCGACCGCCCGGAGCACGGCGGCACGCCCGAGATTCACGTCCCCGCTCGTCGTATACTGTGAGACGGCCGCGTCGCGCTCGGACTGCGTGAGCACGCCGCCTGCGTTCAGGTTGAGACGGTCAACGTACTGCTCCGCGCTGAGCGACAGCGGGTAGGCCGAGATGAAACGCGGTCGCTGAACGAACTTGGCCATGTACGCGTTCTTGTTGGCGTCAAGCTGCTGCTGCCAGTTGCCCACTCCGACGACCACGCCCTGCCCGATGCGCCGCGTGTCCGGCAAAAACTCCTGAAGCCTCACGACCGGCACCGTGCCCGCGACGTTCGGCGAGGTCGCGTCGCCGTAAGCGGACTTGTACGTGCGATAGACGAGATAGCCCGTCTCCTGAAATTCGATTGAGAGGAAGAAGGCCGCGCTGACGTTGATGCGCTTCACCTCGCGGCACTGCGTGTTCGAGCCGCACCCCTCGATCTCACCAGTCCAGAAGTTGAGACCCGAAGCGTCGGGCTCGCGGTTGAGAAAGTCGTGATAGTGCTGGCGGACGAAACTCGACGATGAGTCTATCGGGTTCGACGCTGGCGGCGGGTTGTCGTTGGCCGCGACGACCACCGCGCCCGTGCTCTGCACGCCAACGTTGGCCCCGCCCGTGGGGTTCGAGAGCGCGAGATTGATCGTCTCATCGGGCTCGTTGTAGGCGTCGTCGGTGAGCAGCACGTCGAAGCTCTTCGAGGTATCACCCGCAGCAAACCGCAACGTACCCGAAGACGCCGTGTAGTCCTTCCGCTCAGTGGCCGTGCCGTCGCTCGTCGCGAAGTCCACGCTGACCGGGAGCGACGCATCGCCCGAACGCGTGACGGTAACGGTGACGAAGTTCGCGCCCTCGCTTGTGAGGAAGACGGCCTGCGCGAACTGCAACAACGGTGTGTCGTCGTTCGAGATTGTGCCCTGCCCCTGCGCGTCGGAGACGGACGCGTTCACGCTCGCCGACAGGTTGACGAAGAAGGTCTCGTCCGGTTCGTTGTGCGTATCGCCTGAGACCTGAATTGTGATTGTCTTCTGCGTCTCGCCGGAGGCGAAGTTGAGCGTGCCGCTCGCCGCGTTGTAGTCGCTGCCCGTCGCGTTGGCCGTGCCGTCGGCGGTGACGTAATTAACGCTTACGGCTCGCCCGCTCGCGGCCGAGAGCGTGACGTTGAAGACGGCGCTTGTCGTTCCGCTGTTGCCTTCCGTGACCGTCACGTCGCCGATGGCGAGCGAGGGCAGCGCGTCGTCGTCCGTGATCGTGCCGATGCCTTGAGCATCGGAGACGGTTGCGTTGGTCGCGCCGCTGAGGTTGACGAAGAAGGTCTCGTCCGTCTCGTCGAGCATGTCGCCCTTCACCGGCACCGACACTGTCTTCTGCGTCTCGCCGGGGTTGAAAGTGAGCGTGCCGCTGGCGGTCGTATAGTCGCTCGGCGCGGCGGCCGTGTTGTCGGCCGTCGTGTAACCAACCGTCACGGTCTGCCCGCTCGCGGCGTTGAGCGTCACGGTAAAGTCCGCGTTGGTCGTCCCCGCGTTGTCCTCCGGCAACGTCACGTCATTGATTGAGAGCGACGGCGGCGCATCGTCATTCGTGATCGTGCCCTGTCCCTGCGAGTCACTTATCGTCGCGTTCGATGCGTTCGAGAGGTTGACGGAGAAGGTCTCGTCAGTTTCGTTACTTGTATCGCCAATGACCTGAACAACGACCGCTTTGGTTGTCTCGCCGGGGGCGAAGCTCAGTGTTCCCGATGCCGCCGTGTAGTCGCTGACTGACGAGGCCGTGCCGTTCGCGGTGGCGTAATTAACGCTCACGCCCCGCCCGCTCGCGGCTGAGAGCGTGACGTTGAATGTAGCGTTCGTCGTTCCACTGTTGCCTTCCGTGACCGTCACGTCGCCGATGGCGAGCGAGGGCAGCGCGTCGTCGTTCGTGATCGTGCCTTGCCCCTGCGAGTCGGTAAACGTCGCGTCAACGGCACCGGAGAGATTGACGAAGAAGGTCTCGTCCGATTCGTTGAGCGTGTCGCCGACGACTTGGACGGTGATGGTCTTCTGCGTGTCGCCGGGGTTGAAGGTCAGCGTGCCGTTGGCGACGGCGTTGTAGTCGCTGGCGGTGGCCGAGGCCGTGCCGTCCTGCGTCGAGTAGCCAACCGTGATTGTCTTACCGCTTGCCGCCGAGAGCGTCACCGTGAAGGAGGCGTTCGTCGTCCCGCTGTTGCCTTCGTTGAGCGTCGCATCACCGATTGAGAGAGAGGGCGGCGGGTCGTCGTCGGTAATCGTTAAGGTCGCGGTCGTCTGCGCGCCGAGAGAAGCGCCGCCCGTCGTGTTCGAGAGCGCGAGGTTAATGGTCTCATCAGGCTCGTCGAGCGAGTCGTTGGTGATGGCGACCGTAAAGCTCTTCTGCGTCTCGCCGTTGGCGAAGTTGAGCGTGCCGGAAGCGATGGCCGTGTAGTCCTGTCCGGCTGTCGCCGTCCCGTTCGATGTCGAGTAGTTGACCGAGACCGCGCCGTCGCTCCCACCCGTTCGATTCACAGTTATCGTGGCCGTGCCGTCGCCCTCGCCGACGCCGTAAGCGGGGCCGCTGAACTGAAGCGTGCCGGGCGTCGGAACCGGTGTCGGTGTGGGCGTCGGAGTAGGCGTCGGCGTGGGAGTAGGTGTAGGAGTCGGAGTAGGCGTTGGACTCGGACTCGGTGTTGGAGTAGGCGTGGGAGTAGGCGTGGGAGTCGGTGTCGGCGTTGGTGTCGGCGTTGGTGTGGGAGTCGGGTCAGGTGTCGGTGTCGGATCGGGTGTAGGAGTCGGCGTCGGGTCAGGCGTGGGTGTCGGTGTAGGCGTCGCGGCGCAGGGCGAGGGGCCGACGTTCGTGGGCGTGAGCAGGAAGGCGTGCGCCTCGCCGTCGGGGTTGGTGCCCGTGCCGACTATCTGCCCACGGTCGTTGATGGCGCGCGCCTCGGTGAACGTCCAGCCCGTGCCCGGTACGAGGAGGTTGAGGTCTTGCATGCCGCCCGCCAGTGTCCATAGAAATGCGTGAAGCTCGCTGCTGCCCACGACCGTCTGCGAAAGGCCGACGACCTCGCCGCTAGAGTTAACGTCATAGGCGATGCTGCGTGTCCCGCCGAGCGTGCCGAGGTCGGTCATGCCCCCCGCGACCGTGTAGAGAAATCCGTGAAAGGGCGAGTCGGCGTTGTCCGATGGAAGGAAGGCATAGCCGACGACGTGGTCGGCTTCGCTGATACCGTAAGCGAGACTCGTGCTGCCGCCGAGCGTGCCGATGTCGGTCAACACGCCGTTGCTCAGGATGAAAGCGTGTACCCCGCCCGAAGGGGTCTGCGCCGTGCCGACTACCTTACCCGAGTTGTTGATGCCGAAGGCCGCGATGGGCGTGCCGCCGCTGGCCGAAAGGCTCTGTATCCCCGTCGCCTGTTGCCAGATGAAGCCTCGGTCTTGCAGCGGAGCGATCTCCGACTGACCGACGATTTGATCCGATTCGTTGATGTCGTAGGCGGCTGCGACCGAGCCGCCGAGTGTGCCGAGGTCGGTCTTACCTCCGGCCGCAGACCAGATGAAAGGGCGCTGATCGCCCGCGCTGTTGCGTGCCTCGCCCGCGACCTTGCCGCTCTTGTTGATGCCGGAGGCAGTCCCGGTCTGACCGCCGAAGGTGCCGATGTCGGTCATCTGCCCGTTGTCCCAGAAGAAGGGATGGCTCGAACCGGCGGTTAACAACTCGGCATCGCCCACGACTCTCCCGCATTCGTCGAGCCCCATGCCCGCGCTCCGCGTACCGCCGAGCGTGCCGATGTCGGTGACGGTGTAGGCGGCGGCTGCCTGTGCCTCAGCGCGCCGCACGGGCGCAAAGGGTAAGAGCGAGAGGACGAGCAGGCACACGACCGCCAACTGCCATTTCCGGGGGTAACGCATTAAGAACTACTCCGTCATTTATGAAAGGGAATCAGTGCAGGGAGCGCGGATCGGTTCCGAAGTGACCCTAATAAAGATTAAGCCGATGCCGCACCAAACGGCGGGAAGCCGCCTGAAACTTTAAAGGCAGCAGTGTTGCAAGTCAAATAGAGATTGGTGATTACACATCGAAGCCGCGTTGGAGGGATGAGGGATGAAGGAAATACAAACTGCTTTCACTTCAGCCCTCATCCTTCATCCCTTACCCCTCATCCTTTCGCGGGGCGGGCCACTGCGATGGCTTCGTCGAAGATTTCGAGCGCCACGTCAACGTTCTCGCGCGTGAGTATGAGCGGCGGCGACCAGCGGATGGTGTTGTAGCCTGCGCCGAGCACGATGAGGCCGCGGTTGTAGCACTCGACCTCGACGCGGTCGCGCAACTCGGGCGCGGGCTCGCGCGAAGCCTTGTCCGCAACGAACTCGACGCCGACCATCATCCCTAAGCCACGCACATCGCCGATGCAGTCGTGTTTCGACATCAGGCGGCGCAAGCCCTCCTGCAAGTACGCGCCGACCGAGGCCGAGTTAGCAACCAGCTCGCGCTCAAGCAACTCGATGGTCTTCAAGGCGGCAGCGATGGCGACGGGGTTGCCGCCGAAGGTTGAGGCGTGCGCGCCCGGCTTCCAGTCCATCAAATCGGCGCGCGCCACGCACGCCCCCATCGGAACGCCCGACGCGATGCCCTTCGCTATCGTGACGATGTCGGGCTTGAGGTCGTAGTGCTCGCACGCGAACATCTTGCCGGTGCGACCCATCCCCGACTGCACCTCGTCAACGATGAGCAGGATGCCGTGCTCGTCACAGATACGCCGCAGGCCGTGTAGGAACTCGCGCGGCGCGGGGATGTAGCCGCCCTCGCCCTGCACGGCCTCGACCACGATGGCGGCGACCTCTTCGGGCGGCGTCGTCGTCAAGAACAGGCGACGCTCTATCCAGTCGAGACACGCGCGGCTCACCGTCTCGCCGTCAGACAACTCGCCCGTGAACGGGTGGCGAAAGACGTTCGGGTAAGGGACGTGTACAACGTCGAGCGCCTGCCGCTTGAAGCCGACACGCTGCGCGACGCGCGACGAGGTGAGCGAGAGACTCCCAAGCGTGCGCCCGTGGAAGCTGTTGAAGAAGGCGATGAACTTCTCGCGACCCGTCGCGTGCATCGCGAGCTTGAGCGCGGTCTCGACCGCCTCGGTTCCACTGTTGGCGAAGTGCGTCTTCGTCGGTGAAGGCACGGGCACGATCTCGTCGAGCTTGCGCGCGAGGTCGGGCATGTGGCGATAGTAATAATCCGTGCCGCACATGTGTATGAGTCGCGCGGCCTGTTCTTGAATGGCGCGGACGACCTCGGGGTGGCAATGCCCCGTCGAGCAGACGGCGACGCCTGCGTTGCAGTCGAGAAAGGTGTTGCCGTCAACGTCCTCGACCCAGACGCCGGAAGCTTTGTCTACGACGAGCTTGTAAGCGGGGCGCGGGTACGACGGCGTGACCCATTGAGCATCGGCCGCGACTATCTCACGGGCCTTTGGGCCGGGCAGTTCGGTTTTGATTTCAGGTCTCTTCGCGGGAGCTATAACGGACATGATGATTCTCCTCCGTTTCAAAAAGCGAGGGCGGGTTAAATCTTTCAGCTGCGAGGTGAAGGGATGGAAGCGTCGGAGGACGAACCGGAACTAGTCCGCGAAGAGATTCGCGCGCGAGTCGAGCGGTCGGAAATGTAAAGCGTAGAACTGTCGCATCAGTAGTCTAAAATATACCCATATGGCCCCGGCATCAATGGCGAAAGGATAAAGGATGAGGGATGAGGGATAAAACGAAGACTGCATAACCTTCATGCCTCATCCTTTATCCTTCATTCTCATCCCGCGCGTGTGCCGGTGTAGCGGATGGGCGGCGCGATGGGCATCTTGACTTTGATGGTGCCGTTGATCGAGTCGTCGGCGACCTGCCCCGTGATGCTCGCTTCGTAGGGTTTGCCCTGAAAGTCCATCATGACGCGCGCGTCAAAGCCGTCGTGCGTGACGGTGAGTCCTTCTAGCGGAGCGTCGCCGAGGCGCGAGTTGATGTTGCCCGAGAGTGCGCCGCCCGTGCCCTCGAAGCGTAGCGTTGCCGGGTGCTTGCCAAAGGGCGTCGCCACTTCCAGATTCCATGTGCCAACCAAGTTCATAAACGTCTCCCCCCTGTCGGATGATTGCGCGGCGACATTCTTAGACGAGCGCCGCCGTGTTAATGACCGTGTTGATAAAAGTCAGGCGCGCGCGCCTCGCGCCCCGGCGAACTCTTCGACGCTTTGGACGTAGGGCGCGACCTGTTCGCGTATCTGCGCGCCGTCGCCGACGACGATGACAGCCGCGCTGTCGGGGCGGACGTAAAGCCCCGCCACACGCCGCACTTCCTCCTTCGTGACGCGCTGGATGTGCTCGCGATAGGTTTGAAGATAGTCAGCCGCGAGCTCGTGCATGCGTATCTGCACAAGCTGTTCGACGAGTCCCTCCTGCGTCTCGAGTCGAATGGGGAAGATGCCGGTCAGATATGTCTTCGCGTCCGTCAGCTCCTTGTCCGACACGTCCTCGGCGCGTATGCGCTCAAGCTCGTAGAAAATCTCTTTGAGCGAGACTCCCGTAACCTCGCCCCGCACCTCGGTCGTGGTGCGAAAACTTCCTGCGTGACGGCGCGCGTCGAACTGCGTGTAAGCGCCGTAGGTGTAGCCCTTCTCCTCGCGCAGGTTCATGAAGAGTCGCGCCGAGGCGTTGCCGCCGAGAATGGTGTGCATGACGAGCAGCGGGAAGTAGTCGGGGTCGGTGCGCGTCATCGAAGTGTTGGCGACGAGGATGTTGGTCTGCGCCGAGCCCGGCCGGTCTACGAGATAGGCCGTGCGCTCGTTGCGCGCAGGCGGAGCGGGGAAGTGCGGCTCCGTGACTTCACCCGCGGCCCAGCCGCCGAAGAGTTCTTCGGCGCGCGCGACGAAGTGTTCGCGGCTCACATCGCCGACGACGAGCAGGACGGCGTTGTTGGGCACGAGCAGCGCGCGATGGTGTCGGACGATAGAGTCGCGCGTGAGTGATTCGATGGACTCGGCCGTGGGCGCGACGATGGCGTAAGGGTGCGAGCCGAAGAGCACGTGCGCGACTGCTTCGGAGGCGAGGAACGAAGGCTGTGCGCGCTGCGCGATGAGGTTCTGCTGCGCGTTGGCCTTGGCGAGCGCAAGCTCGCCTTCGGGGAACGTGGGTCGCAGCGTCACGTCGGCGAGTAGTTCGAGCACCTCATCGGCGTATGAGGCAAGCGAAGAGGCGGCGACGGTCAGATAGTCTGATGACGCGCCCGCGCTGAGCGCCGCGCCGTAGCGCGCCGTCTCCTCCGCGATCTGTCGGCTGGTGCGCGAGTCGGTGCCTTCGACGAGCATGTCCGTCATGATGTCGGTCAGGCCGGTCATCTCCGGCGGGTCTGAAGCATCGCCCACGCGAAAGGCCAGACGGAAACTGACGAGCGGCAGACGGCGCTGCTCGACGACGACGACGCGCAGGCCGTTGCTCAAAGTCGTCTCCTCGGGCAGCGGCAGGTTAAGCGCACGCGGCGGCAGAGGCGCGGGCGGCTGGCGGCGGAAATCTTCTGTGTTGCTCTGAGTCATAAGTTAAGTGATGAATGATGAATGATGAATATCGCCGTGTTGAGATATTCATCATCCATCATTCATCATTCATCATTCATCTTCAGTCGTTAGTCGGTGATGCCTGCTCCTGTTGCTGTGCGACCGCGGCGTCGGCGACGGGGTGCGCCGGTTCGGTCGGGGGCGCGGGGTCTGCGGGTGGCGGAGCGGGAACCTGCGGCGGCGGTGCGCCGGGCTGCTGCGGCTCGCCGGGGGGCGGCGGCTCAGCGGGCGCGGGCTCGCTCTCGCCGTCCGCATGCGCGGCGGGGACGACCTCCATCGCCGAGTGGTTGTCCGTGAGCAGGTACTTGCTGACGGCGTTCCTGATCTGCTCGGGCGTGACGGCGAGATAGCGTTCAAGCTCAGTGTTAAGGAGGCCGGGGTCGCCGTCGTAGAGCGCGTACTCGGCGAGCCGTTGCGCGCGGAAGAGCGTTGACTGGCGGCTGCGCACGGCGTCGTTGATGAGCGTGTTGCGCAGCTTCTCCATCTCGTCGGTCGTCGGGCCTTCACGCCCGAGCCGCTCGACCTCCTCTTGAATGGTCGCGCGAATCTCTTCGGTCGAATGGCCGGGCTTCGGGATGGCGAAGACGTACAGGGTAGAAGGCCCGCGCCGCTCGCCGAGGCCGCCCTGTATGCCGACGACCGACTCCTCATCCTTGACGAGCCGTTGATAGAGGCGCGAGCTGTCGCCGTCTAAGAGCAAATCCGTGCCGAGCGAAAGCGCGTAGAAGTCCGGCGTGCGGCGCGCGGGGACTTTCCAGCCGAGCATGATGGCCGGAAGCTGCGCGAAGGGGTCGCGGTAGAGTTCACCGCGCACGGCGACCTCCTCGGGCTCGCTCACGTCAACAGGTGGCGGCGGCGCTTGCGACGGGATGGACGCGAAATACTTCTCGACAAGCACGCGCGCCTCCTGCGAATCGAAGTCGCCCGCGACGGTGAGCACGGCGTTGTTCGGCGCGTAGTAGACGCGGAAGAAGGCGCGCACGTCTTCGACCGTGGCGGCATCGAGGTCTTCCATCGAGCCGATGGTCGAGTGCGCGTTGCGCGGGTTGCGATAGACCAACTCGTTCAAGCGCAGGAATGCGTTCGAGTAAGGGCGATTGTCGTAGGAGAGCCGCTTCTCCTCTTTGACGGCGTCGCGCTGGTTATCGAGATTCTCCTGCGTCACCTTGAGCGAGCGCATGCGGTCGCTCTCAAGCCAGAGCGCGAGCGGGAGTTGACTCGACGGCAGCGTCTCGAAATAGTTGGTGCGCTCCGATGAGGTCGTGCCGTTCATCGTGCCGCCGTTGTTGAAGATGTACTGGAAGTGGCCCGCTTTGGGGACGTTCTCCGAGCCCTGAAACATCATGTGTTCGAAGAGGTGCGCGAAGCCGGTGCGACCTTCGCGCTCGTTGCGCGAGCCAACGTCGTAATAGACGGCGACCGACACGACCGGCACCGAGTGGTCTTCGCTCAAGACCACTCGCAGGCCGTTCGTAAGCGTGTACTGTTCAATAGGAATCCGCGGCAAGTTGACAGTGGACGACAAATGAACCTCCAGCTCTTGGAAGGGATGAGGGCGGAGGGATGAAGTAGAAAAAACTCAAGTCGAGCTATAAACTTTCATCCCTTATCCCTCCGCCCTCATCCCTCCTTGGTAATCATCCCGCGCAGCTCGGCGCGCAGGCGCTCGATCTCGGAGAGCTTGAGCGAGACGCGGTCGAATAGTTCGGTCTGCGCCTTGATGCCCTCGTCAATGAGGAAGGCGGCGGCGTCGGCGCGCGTGCGAAAGACTCCGGCCTGCACAAGCTGCTCCAGGCGCTCCTGCGCGTCGTGCGAGACCTTGACGGCGACGACGTAGTCGTCCTTGGCCGCGAGCGCGCGCTCGACCGTGCGGCTGATGTCGCGGCCGATGGAGGCCAGCGACTCGGGGATGCGCGAGGCGATGTCGCGCACCGACGACGAGACGTGAGCGCGCTCCTCGTGCGATGACTCGTCCTCGGGGTCGGCCAGCATCAGGTCGTCGATGGGGTCGAGGACTTCCGGGTCTCTCGGATCGTTAGGGGTACTCATCTGCTTCGATCACCTCCTGCAATCAACTCTGCTGTCGCGAGTCGAAGGCTCCTGTGCCGGAAACCCTCTGCGGGCCCCGGCGCTGATTTTTTTCGGCGGACAGCTTGCAAGCATTCTAAGGGCGCGCCGCAAACGAGCGCAAGGCGGCACCCTTTCCCCGAAGTGCAACCTTGCCGCCCGTCCGCTCATCAATTACACTACACCGGCCTGCCTCGGATGGGGCGGACACACAACTTGAAACACGCGCCGTGGAAGCGACCCCGGCGTCCCTTTCGGGTCTTGAGTTTTAACTGAGGTTTGTCTTCGTGAAAAAGAGAATTTCAACCGCGCTCGCCACGCTCCTCCTTCTCGCCGTCTCGCTCCCGGCGTTCGTCATCGCACAGCAGGGCAATAAGCCGACGCCTCCGCCTGCTCGCCGTGGCGACCTCGGGCGCGTTACCGAAGCCGTTCCCGTTGACCCTTCTTCGGCCCGCACGCGTAAGCCGCGCTCGCCGTCCACCGAAGGGCTCGAAACCGACGTGGCCGAAGCGCTCACGGTCATTCAGGACAATTACGTTGACGGCAACAAGGTCAAGTACGACGATGTCTTCAAGTCGTCAATCATCGGCATGCTCCGCACGCTCGACCCGCACTCGAACTTTTACGATGCGAAAGAGTTCGAGGAGCAGCGCGCCGACTGGCGCTCGGAGTATTACGGCATCGGCGCGACCATCGGCGACCGCAAGGTCGGAGGGAGCACGGACACATACGTCCTCGCCACCTTCGAGGCGACGCCCGCCTTCCGCGCTGGACTGCGCTTCGGCGACCGCATCACCGAGATTGACGGCAAGCCCGTGAAGGGCAAGGCATCGGGCGACGTACGCGACATGTTGAGGGGCCCGCGCAACACCACCGTGCGCGTCACGGTCGAGCGTGCGTCGAACGGAACTAAAGAGACGGTCGAGATCACGCGCGACGCCGTCGCGCAGCCGACCGTGCCTGATGCATACTTCATCAAGCCCGGCGTCGGCTACATAGACATGACGCGCGGCTTCAACTACACGACCGGTGACGAGTTCGCGGCGGCGCTCGAATACCTCCGCTCGCACGGCATGACCGGGCTCGTCGTTGACCTAAGAGGCAACGGCGGCGGCATACTCGATCAGGCCGTCCGCGTGGCCGAGCAGTTCCTCGGGAGCGGGCAGACCATTCTGACGCAGAGGGGACGCGGCACGCGCGGCGAGACGCGCGAGTACAAGTCGGAAAATCGCAGCCCCGACAACACGCCGCTCGTCGTCTTGGTCAATCGCGGCACGGCTTCGGCCTCGGAGATCGTCGCGGGCGCGTGGCAGGATCACGACCGCGCTCTCATCGTCGGCGAAACGAGTTTCGGCAAGGGGCTCGTCCAGTCAATCATGCCGCTTGAGTACGGCACGGCTCTGACGCTCACGACCTCGAAGTATTACACGCCTTCGGGCCGACTCATCCAGCGCGACTACTCGAATCAGGGCTTCTACGACTACATCTACGGCCGCGTCAACGGCACGCAGGACGAGGCGCAGGTTGACAAGCCGAAAGGCCCCGAGACGCACACCGACACCGGTCGCCCGCTCTACGGCGGCGGCGGCATCTCGCCCGACGAAGGGGTGAAGGCGCGCACGCTCTCGCAGCAGCAAGTGCGGCTCATAGACCCCATCTTCGCTTTCGCGCGCGAGGCCGTGAACGGTCGCGTGGCGGGCTTGCCCGTGAGCTTCAAGGTGGCGGGGATGCCCGAGTTCGAGGTCAACGTCGAGGCTGGTGCGTTCGTCGTTGACGATAAGGTCTTCAAGTCCTTCAAGGAGTTCGTCGCCGTACACGCCGACGACTACAAGCTGACCGAAGCGCAGCTTGACCACGCGCGCGACTTCATCACTCGACAGCTTCGTTACGACCTGACGACTGCGGCCTACGGCTCGGTCAAGGCCACGCAGGTGCTCATGCTCGATGACCCGCAGGTAGTGAAGGGAATTGACTCGCTGCCGCGCGCGCGCGACCTCGCCACGGCCGCCATGCGCGGGCGCAATCCTCAGAGCAAGTCGTTCGAATAGGTCGGCGCGAAACGACTCGACAAACGCGAAAAGAGGCACGGTGAGTTGATGAAACTCACCGTGCCTCTTTTTTATCTTCTACCGGGAAGCGGCGCGGAAGGCGCAGTCTCTACCAGCCACAGCCGTAGGCATTCATTGACGCCTTGGCCTGATCGGAGGCAGCCTTGCAGGCTTGTGCGAGCCCGGCCTTGCCCTGTGCGGTCTTGGCAAGCTCCTTCCAGGAGTTGCGCCACGTCTCAAGCGAAGTCTTCACGGTCGCGCGTGCGGCCTCGGGGACTTTCCCGTTGACGCACGCTTCGTACTTCGCGATGAAGTCGTCGCACTCGGGCACGCCGATCTTGTCGCCGCTTGTGCTCGCCGTCGAGGTGTTCGCGGCCGAGGTGTTCGCCGCCGCGTTCCTGTTGTTCGCGGCCGTGTTCGTTACGTTCGCGGTGTTGGCGGTGTTGGCGTTGTCGCCGCCGCCGCACGCAAGCATGACCGCGCTCAGGACGAGGCAGACAGAGAAGAGGGAAAGAAGTTTACTGGTCATCGGAAAGTTTTTTCTCCTTCGGAAAGGCGGGGCACGGGGCGGCCCGCCGGAAGACAACTGCGGCGAGGTGTGTTTGAAAGCCCGACTACGTGCGAGAGGGGAAGCCTTCCTCGGCTCCCTCCGGCCGGTGTACGAAAGCGGCCCCTGCGGCGGGCGGCGTGTAAAACTAATGCCGCGCGGCCCCGTTCGTCAAGCGAGAAGTTCACAGCATGTGGGCGAGCGACAGTCAGCGTCTACGCGGGCGGCACGCGGCCGGGACTTCTAACGCGCCGCCTGCTTCGGCTCGGGGTCGAGGTTGGGCTCGCGCTCGCGCGCTGACTGTTGCTTGAGGCTCTCGAAATCAATCTCGGTCGAGGGGCGTATGTCGGCGTCCATCAGTTCCGCCATCTTGCGCAGCGTGTACTCGTTCTCTTTGGGGTCGGTCGAGGCGACGCAGTCCGAAGGGATGACGAGGTTGAAGTCGCGCATGTAAGCGTCGTGCGCCGTGAAGAGCACGCAGATGTCGCCGGTCAGACCGGTGAGGATGAGCGTTGTGGCTTCAAGGTAGTTGAGCAGTATGTCGAGCGTAGTCGAGAAGAAGCCCGAGTGCTTCGGCTTCAAGACGAAGTAGTCATCCTCATCCTCCGGGCACAGAATCTCGGCGAGCGGACGGCCGCGCACGTCTTCGCTCAAACAGTGCTCAAGAATCTTTTTAAAATCCGACTGCCACTTGCCAAAGTTATCGTTGACATAGATGACAGGGACGCCCGCCGCCTTCGCGCGCCGCTTAAGCTCCGCGAGCCGTTCGGCCATCGGCAGCGCGTGGCGCAGAAGCTCGCCGCCGCTCTCGAACTCAAGGTCGTTGATAACGTCTATGAGCAACAATGCCACGTTCGACTTGTCCGGCACGTTGCCGTGCAGGTCTTCGTTCTTCGCAGGCATACTTCTCCCCTTGTTCGTTCCCGTGTAATGAATCTGTTCGGGGGTTGTCGCTGGCGATTATGCCGGGCCGCGCGCGTTGAAGGCAAAAGTAAAAAGGCAAGAGGCAAAAGTGAAGTTGGGGGTACGCCCTTCATCTTCACTTTTGCCTTTCGCCTTCTTCTTTAGGAGCGCGGTTCCTTCAGGGTGATGAGCGAGATGGTCGCGCCCGTGGGATCGTTGACGACGCAGAAGCGGCCGACGTTGGGGATGTCGGTCGGCGGGACGCAGACCTTGCCGCCAAGCTCCCAGACCTGCCGCGCGCGTTCGTCCACGTCCTCGACGGCGACGTAGGCCATCCAGTGCGAGGGCGCGCCGCCGAACTCGGGCCCCATCTTGTACATGCCGCCGACGTGCGCGCCCCCGACGACTATCTCGTTGTAGATCATCCCGGCCCCCTTGGACTCGTTGATCTGCCAGCCCAGCAGTTCCTTGTAGAATGTCATCGCGGACTCAAGGTCTGTGGTCGCCAGCTCGTTCCAGCAGAAAGCCCCGCTCGCGGGCATCTTATATTCGGACATCGCTTCAGTCTCCTCTCGGATGTTCGGTCGAAAGAAATCTGCGAGGTGTTAGATTGACGAA
The DNA here is from genome assembly GCA_032230645.1 of Acidobacteriota bacterium. GTDB lineage: Bacteria > Acidobacteriota > Blastocatellia > Pyrinomonadales > Pyrinomonadaceae > QHXN01. Next base: position 16,464 of record JAVXWN010000160.1, read on the forward strand.
AGCTGTACTTCGATAAAGACGTGGCGGCAAAAAAGAAAGGTGAGTCTTCAAACATTTGAAAACTCACCTTTCAAACCCAACCCTTTGCTCGTTCGTAAAACGGAAGTCGTAGCGAGGGGAAATTCTGTTCCTTCTTAAAACTGCTCGGCCCTTAATCCGGCGGGCCATTCACTTAAAAAGTATCGGAGCGTGTTGGGCTCGGCGCTCAGTGCGCGCCGAGCCACTCGCTGAAAATCCGCGACTCTTCGAGCTTCCCCGACCAGCGCGCGCGGTTCTTGCCTGTCAGCGCCAGAATCATCGCCTGATGCTGACCGGCGCGGTCGCCCAGTCGCTCGAAGTAGTTGTAGAGCCGGTCTATGCGCGCTACGGATTCGCGCGCCGCATCGGTGTTGCGGAAGTGGAGCACGTTGCGGAAGTAGCGCGTGTAGACGTTCTGCTCTCGACCCGTCGTCGTATAGAGGTCGAAGTAGCCGTCGAGGTGGCCCGCATGCTGCAAGACCTGCGCGACGTAAGAGGGACGCGCCTTCACACGGCGCACGATCTCCGCGATGTCTCTCGTGCCGGACTCGAAGAGCGAGACGATCTGCTCCTTCTTCGTCCTGTGCTCGAAGGACTCTTCGGTCTCCGTGTTGATTGCCGCTTCTTGATTCGTGCGCTCGATAGCTTCATCGGCGTACTCAAGCTCAAAGGTGAGCG
>JAVXWN010000094.1:0-16255 GCA_032230645.1 Acidobacteriota bacterium
CCACTCGCCGTGAGCGACTTCATCAACCGCCGCTGTCTGCTTGTCCGCGTATGCGTCCTGTGTCGGCTCGATTTCGCGAGTGGCTTCGGCTGCCGCATCGTCGAACAGTGCGGGCTGTGCCGTCTCAGCGACCGATGCGAAAGGTTCCCGAACCTGTGGCGCAGCAGCTTCGTCTGTGAGTTGGCCGAAAGGCTCGATGCCGACCTCTTCCGCGACCTCCGCGATGCCCTGCTTTGCCACTTCCACTGTCGCTTCTTCGACCTCGCCGAATGGTTGGAGCCCCGTCTCAACGACAGCGCGCTCCTCTTCGCGCGGTGCGACATCGGCGGCGGATTCGACAACGGGCTCTTCAACAAACGGCGTCAATGAAACTTGCGATGCCTCAACGGACTCAGAAGGAGTTTCTTCCACTGCCACAGCCGCGACAGCCTCGGGTTCGGCGGCGACTTCGATGGCCTGTGCATCTTCGACCGTGGGCGTTGGCTCAACGACAGCCGCAGGCTCGTGCGTCTCGACGGATGGCGCGGCGGCGGGTGCTTCGGCGTGAACTTCCGCAAAGCCCTCACGGCATGACTCGACGGCGTTGCGGATGACGCGGCCGGGTATGCGATTCCTCTCCTTCTTCTCACGTTCCAGCAGTGCTTCAAGCGGCGCGACGGCCGAAGGGTCGCGGAGCGTACCCAACGCCTCGACCGCTGCACGCCGAACATCCATTGAAGAGTCTTCGAGCGCGACGACGAGATGCGACGTGGCGCTGCGGTCGGCGAGCAGCGCAAGTGAGCGTGCGGCTGCGGCGCGTTCGGCGGGCGCGTCGGCCGAGCGCAGGTCGCGCACCGTCTCGTCGTAGTAGCCCTGCTCGACGAAGGCCGCACCCGCGCGCGCGCGCCGAGCCGTGTTACGACCGGCGAGCGCGGAGAGAAGTTCGGCAGCGATCATCTGTCGCGCCATCGGGTCATGCGAGCCGACGACGGCGCGGTCGTAACCTTCGCCTTCGAGCAGATGCCTTGTCTCGGCCTGCACCGTCTCGGAGTCGGGCGCGAAGGCCGGTTCAATCTCCGTGACCGGCGAGCCGACAGACGCTTCACTAGCAGCAGCCTCGACGGCCTTGACTCCCACAGCGGCTTCCGCAGCAGTCTCCTCGACGGCAACGGCTTCGTCGGGAACCTCTTCAACGATTGCAGCGGGCATCTCCTCGACAGCAGCAGCCTCGACCGGTGCGGCCTCGATTGTTTCAGTCTCGTCGAAGGCGGCTTCAATGGTCTCGGTGGAAGTCGCTTCCGTCGTTGGAGCCGCTTCCGTCGTTGCGGGAATCAGTTCGGCGGTAGCGGCGATGTCGGAAGGCTCGAACGCTTCGGCGGCCGGTGACTCCGTGACTTCGTTGACGGGCTCAAGGGCGGATGCTTCTTCGGCGACCGGCTCCGCGAACGGCTTATCAGCGGCCGACTCCGTGAACGAGTCATCGGCGGCGGCCGTCTTATCATCGCGCACAACCTCGTCGGGGCGCGCGCCCTTCTTCTTCCGTTTGGCTTCCTGCCTCGCTTCCTTCCTCGACTTCTTTCTAGACTTCCCGACCGCCGCGCCAGTCGCGAGCAACGAAGCGGCGGCGAGCGGCGTGGCATCCAGATTCGATTCACCGACGGAATCAAGCTTCACCTCGGTCTTGGTCTTGACCTCGGGCTCAGGCTTGGTCGCAATCTTGGTCGCGGTCTTGGTTTCGACTATGGGTTGCGTTGCAACTGTAGACGCCGTAGCGAGCCGCGTCGTGCGAGACTCGTTGAGCGTCGTGCTGCCCGCCTTGTCCGAAGCAAGGTCATCGGCGGGAGTGTGTGTTGAGGAGGTGCGACGTGCGGCGAAGATGAGACCGAGGCCGACGACAACGAGCGCGAAGACGAGCGCAAGCGCCCAGTTGCGTATAAGGAACGTGCCGAGCGAAGTGCCGGTGGCCTGTGAGTTCGCGGCCGGTTGCGTGTTCGTGATCGGAGCAATCGCGGTCGGCGGCTGTGCCTGCGCGACCTGCGGCTCGCCTGCGGGTGTCGAGGCCGTTGCGGGCTCCTGCGTCGGAGCGGTCGAGGGCTGCGCGCCGTTCTGTGCTCCCTGCCCCGTTCCCGCTGCCGGAGGTACTATCGCGGCAGTTGTCGGAGCCGTGTTCGCAGTCGCGGCCGTAGACGCGGCCTGCTCGCGCGCGGCGTCGGGCGTTGTCGCGGGTCGCCTTTCGCTCACGTTCGTCGCGCTCTGCGAAGAAGAAGAGGCAGACGACTGGTTCGTCTGCTGGCCGGAGGCGTTCGGGTTCCTGTTCTCGGCGGGCGGGTTTGTTCTCGCCGCATCACCCTGACTGTTGGCCGCCGCCTGTTGTCCTCCACCCTCGGGCACGTCGAAGACTATGTCGAGCCGGTTGAACTTCTGTTCGACGCGCGGCTTCGCGCCCGGCTGTACGCGGTAGGAGAGCACGACCGAGTCGCCGCGCTGCTGCACCTGCATGTCCGAGTAGCCCTTGCCGCCGCCACCGCGCGCGACCGAGCCCGCGGCCGCCTTCGGCAGCACGACGTAGAAGCGGTCGCCGCTGCGGTAAGCCGAGTAATCGTTAAGCGGATTGTCCGACTTAATAGTGACGCGCGACCCCTGCTGCGAATCGCTGCCGCGGCCGACGAAGACGTGCTTGGGCTGGTCGCCGCCGCGCGGGGCGTTGTCGTTGCCCGAGCGCGCACCGCCGCGTTGCGCGCTCGCGCTTGCGGCGAACAGACAGGCCGCGAGCGTAAGCGCCGCGACGAGCAGCGTCGTGAATGTTTTCGGTCGCATCTCTTTAAGCATTTGTGAGCATGACTTCAGGGGCATCGCAGTGTCTCGGACAAGTGTCGCGGGCAGCCGCCATTATGCAGTAGCGGCGTCCGGTTGTCACCATAACAATTGCCTCTCTCCGATACTTCAGCCGACCGCGACCGGCTGCGGCTCGGCGGCGCGCTCGACCGTGTCGAGGATTGAGCGGCGCACGCGCTCGGGGACGCCGCCATTGCCCGCGAGACGGCGAAGCTGCTCGCAGACTTCGCTGTCGCTTGAGTCGCCGAGCAACTGGATGCAGGTCAGGCGCGTGTCCAGGTCGCGGTGACACTCGACTGCATCAACGATGGGCTGCGCCTCGCCGCCGTTCACACAGAGCGAGAGCAGCGAGAAAGCTTCGTATGCCTGTCGGCGGTCTTCGCTCGTCAGGCGGCTGATGGCCTGTGCGGCGAGCCCCGCCTTGACGCACGCGTGCGCCACGTCGCGCACCATCCGCGCGTCGCCCGCCTCGACGAGCCGCACGTATGCGTCGGCGCGGTCGAAGCTCAAACGCGAGAGCGCACGCGCCGCAGCCGCACGTACCTCGCGCGCCTCGTCCGCAAGCGCCATGATGACGGGCGCGAAGACCGACTCGTGGTTGACGAGGCCGAGACTCGTGACTGCGACCGAGCGCACCGCTGCTTCCGCATCATCGCGCGCCGCCGAAGCGAGTGCCGTGACCGCGCGCCGCACCTGAAACTGCGCGAGCTGCTGTGCCGCGTTCACGCGCGACTCCGCGTCCGTGCTTAGGAGCCGCACGAGCGCGGCGCTCAGCGTCTCGTCCTCGACGAACTCGGGCAGCTCTTCGTACCTCTCAACCGCGGGTACGAGCATGCGCACGTCGCCGCCGGACTCCGACTCATCGCCCGCTTCGACGAAGGTGCGGCTGAGGGCTGGCGAATCCCAACTAAGTTCGAGCGATTCGACCGAGCAGGCCGTAAGCGCAGGGCTAAGGATGGCCGAGGGCACGTCCTGATGGCGTCGCGCCACGTCAAGCAGCGCACCAATGGCCGAGGGCAGACCGAGCGAACCGAGGCTCTGGACGCACTCGTTGCGAACGACGGGGTCGGGGTCGTAGAGCGCCTCGGTCAGAAAGGGGAGCGCCTGCGCGGACTTCATGTCGGCGAGCGTGCGCGCGGCGCTCACACGCTCGAAGGTCTCGCCGCCGAGCACGAGCGCGGCGCAGGAGCGTGCGACAAAGCCGTAGTCTTCGAGCGCGGTACGCGCACGACGCCTTCCATCATCATCCGCCTCAGGCGCGCGCAACGCCTTGAGCAGAGATGTCTCGACGGCGCGCCGGTCAGCCGAGGCGCGCGAGGAGAGGACTTCGGTGCTGTGCGGCTCGCCCGCGATGAGGTGTGCGACCTCCTGTTCAATGCGGTATGAGCCGAAGAGGACTGACGCCGCGCCGGTCGCGGCCAGCGCCTTCGACTCGGCGCGCTCGGGCTGTGCCGAGCCGTTACCTTCGACGGTCAGTGTGTGCGAACGACGTGTCGCCTCATCCTCGGCACCACGCCCGGAAGTGCGACGCTCGAACGGAACGGTCAGGCTCGCCTGACGACGGTCGCCCTTGAAATGTTGGAAAGGCTTCGCGGACTTCTCGTCAGCGTGCTCTTCAGCCTCGACACCCTTTGCACGCGAGTCGAAGCCTGCCACACCATCACCCGAGGCGTTGCGACCGCGGCGCACGAAGATAGCCGCCGCGCCCGCCAGCGCGACGCCGACCAGTACGAGCATTGCCGGCAACGAGAAGATGAACGAGAGGAGGTTGAACCCGCCCGTCTCCAAATTCGCGGAGGCCGACTGGCCGACTGAGTTGATTGGTACCATCGGTGCCGCGCCTGCCTGCGGAGCACCCGAAATGTTGACGACATCCGACTGCGCGGGCTGTCCCTTCTGCTCCTGCGCGGGAGGCTGCTGCGCGGCGGGCGTCTGTGCTGCCGACTGCGGCTGCGCCGCTTGCGATGGTGCGGCGGGAGCCTGTGCGACCTGTTGCGCGGGCCCGTTGGCGGCCGTCTCAAGCGCGTTATTTCGACGCACATCGGTCTTCGGCATCTGCGCACGCTCGCGCTCGAACTCTTGCGACTGCTCGCGCTGTGCGGGCGTCTCCTGCCTCGCTGCCACGCGCTCCTGACGCTGCTCGACTGGGAAGTTCTCGACGCTGAGCGCACCGCCCCCGCCACCCGTGACGACGAGGTTGAGACGGTTGCCGTGCGGCTCAACGGTCACGCTCGACCCTCGCTTGACGGGTACGACCAACTCAAGCGAGTTGCCAACGTGCTGCACCTTGACGCCGCGTGCCGCGCCGGGTTCGGCCTGCCCGTTGACCAGCACGACGTGGAAGTCACCGCCGGGGTCTTGCCAAGTCTGCGCGTGGTTGAGCGAGCCGTCTGCCGAGATGGTAACGACGTTGCCCGAGGTCGTCACGTCCGTGACCTTGACGGCGGGCTCCTTGAAGCGCTGCTGCGCGCGCGACGCATCGGATATGCTCAGCGCGAGCGAAGCGCCCATCGCGGCGACGAGTCCCAGACGCACGCAGCGTGAGCCGAGCGCGTCAAAGCCGCGCACGTTCTTCTGCACAACCAAGTCGAGTCCGGTCAATTCCTTCTTCATATTTTTCACTTTGACGGGCGCTTCAAAAGCCCGTGGGTGGGTGAGTCGTTCGGAGTCTTTGGGATTTAAGGGTCGCGAGCGGGGCGTTTGCTCGTCGCCCTTTTTTGACGAAGGCACAGGCGGCCTTCTTCGGGTGAGCCCTTCAGCGCTGTTCGTCGCTGAACTTGTAGCCGATGCCCCAGACGGTCAGAACCATCTGCGGGTTCTCAGGGTTATCTTCGATCTTGGCTCGCAGGCGGTTGATGTGCGAGTCAATGGTGCGGTCATAACCTTCGTAGGAGTAGTCCCAGATTTTCTCCAGAAGGTACTTGCGCGGGAAGACGCGGCCGGGGTTGGAGGCGAAGAGCCGGAGCAGCTCGAACTCCTTGGGCGTGAGTTCGACCTGTCGGTCGCCGACCGTTACCTCGCGCTTGGCCGGGTCAATGCGCAGACGGCCTCGCAGAATCGGGGCGTCCTCGTTCGACTCGGTGCGAGAGGCCGCGCGGACGCGGCGCATCACGCTCTTGATGCGCGCCTCAAGCTCACGCAGAGAGAAGGGCTTGGTGATGTAATCATCCGCGCCCATCTCAAGGCCGAGCACTTTATCAACCACATCGTCTTTGGCCGTCAGCATCAGAATCGGGATGTAAGCTGCCTTCTCTCGCAACTCGCGGCAGACGGCCAGTCCATCCATTTTGGGAAGCATGAGGTCAAGGACGATTGCGTCGGGGCGGTCGTTCAAGGCCGCCTGAACGCCCGACAACCCATCTTCGGCCGTATGCACCGTGTATCCGGCGCGCGAAAAATATTCGGTGATGGCTTCGAGAATCTTCTCGTCGTCTTCGATGACGAGGAGGTTGAGCTTGCGGTCGCCCGCCTCGAACTTCTCTTCACCTGTATCCTTCACGTCGGGAATGGTGGCGACAGAATTTGTGGTCATCGTGGAACAGTTAAGGTGATACGGTCGAGGCTGTGCGGCCCGCCGCCGGAGCCGTCGCCGCTCGCGGCGCGCTCCCCAGGGACATTCAGAACTATAACGAACCGGACGACTAAACTCAAGCAATAAATCATCTTCTCTCGTCCGGGCTCTGTCCGGCACAGGACATTCGACTGGCGGTGACGGCAACCGCACTGCGCGTGGGCGCGCGGCGATGGTTGGTCTCGGGCATCTTCGCGCTTTAAAAAGAGACCGCTCGTGTGATATTTACAGAGCCGTTTTTGAAGTACGTTCAATAACGCAGGCGTTACTGACACGCCGAACCCCGAGCGACTAAGGAGCTACATGACACACGAAGAAAGGCAGGCGCTCGTCGCACAGTACAAGGCGGGATACGACGAGGTTGCGCGCAGCCTCGAAGGCTTCCCCGACGATAAACTCTCGGCGCATCCGCTCGCAGGCAAGTGGAGCGCACGCGAAATCGTCCAGCACCTCGCCGACAGCGAGATGACGAGCGCCATCCGCCTGCGCAAGCTCCTGACCGAAGAGGCACCGTGGATTCAAGGCTACGATCAGGACGACTACGCCGCGCGCCTGCGCTACAACGAGCGCGACATCGCACCCGCGCTTGACGCCCTGCGCGGCTCGCGCTCGACGACTGTTCAGCTCCTCGACTCGATGAGCGACGACGAATGGACGCGCGAGGGCACGCACTCCGAGTCTGGCCGCTACACAACTGAAGACTGGCTCAGAATCTACGCCGCGCACGCGCACAACCACGCCGCGCAGATTCGCAACCTGCGTGAAGCACTACGGAAGTGATGAGTTAAGAAGAGTCTGGAACCGGGAGTCTGAAGTCTGAAATAAAGACGGATGAGAGCGGCGCTGTCTCGACTCCAAACTCCGGACATTCTTATCAAACCCGACGGCCTTGACAAAGATCGAGAGGCGCGAGCACAATCCCGGCTCGCCACGAACCGCCGCTTCGCACAAACAGACCAGCGCCGACAGTTTTGACCACCGACATGACCGGCACGCGAACAGTCGCCGAGACTTCCCTCCCCGGGCTCAAGCTCGTTCGGCGCGGCAAGGTGCGCGACGTTTATGAAGTTGACGACGAGCAGCTTCTCATCGTTGCCACCGACCGCATCTCCGCCTTCGACTGCATCCTCCCGACACAGATCGAGCGCAAGGGCGAAGTGCTGACCGCGCTCTCACGTTTCTGGTTCGAGCGCCTCGCACGCGTCACACCGCATCACCTCGTTACTACAAACGTCCGGCGAATGCCCGAGGCCGTGCGCACAAGCGCAGACCTGCTCAGCGGCCGCTCGATGCTCGTGCGCCGCACCGAGGTCTTCCCCGTCGAGTGCGTCGTGCGCGGCTATCTCGCAGGTTCCGGATGGAAGGACTACCTGAACACGGGCGAGGTCTGCGGCCATCGCCTGCCCGTGGGACTCAACGAGTCGGCCAAACTCGCCGAGCCGCTCTTCACGCCCGCGACCAAGGCCGAGACGGGTCACGACGAGAACATCAGCGAGGCACGCATGCGCGACATCGTAGGCCGTGAAGCGACCGAGAGCCTGCGCGACACCTCGCTCGCGCTCTACCGCGAGGCCGAGGTTTACGCACGCAGCCGCGGCATCATCATCGCCGACACCAAGTTCGAGTTCGGGCTCGACCGAGAGGGACAAGTCCTTCTTATAGACGAGGCGCTGACGCCCGACTCCTCGCGCTTCTGGCCCGCGGAAATATACGAGCCGGGACATCCGCAGCCCTCTTTCGATAAGCAGTTCGTGCGCGACTACCTCGAAACGCTCGACTGGGACAAGCGACCGCCCGCGCCGCCGCTCCCGCCCGAGGTCGCCTCCGCTACGACCGCGCGCTACCTTGAGGCTTACCGCCTACTCACGGGAGAGAGTCTGGAATCCGAAGTCTGAAGTGTGGAGTTAAGACAGCACGCTTTTCATCTCCCTATGTTCTTGACTCCAGACTCCAGACTTTTTAAAAGACGATGACGATTTTCGATCTCTTCGTGCTTGCCATCGTCGGTGCGTCGGTGGTCTCCGGTGCGCTGCGCGGTCTGGTGCGCGCGCTCATCGCGAGCCTCGGGCTTGCGGTCGGGTTCGTGGCAGCGTCTTACGCGTACGAGCCCTCGGGAGAGCTGCTGCGAAAGCTCGGCGTCGTCGAGTCGGTCGAGGCTGCGCATGCGTGTGGCTTCCTCCTCGTGGTGGGAGTCGTGCTGCTGCTCGGCTTCGTCCTCGGTGCGTCGGCGCGCGCCGGGCTCAGGCGCGCAAAGCTGGGGTGGTTCGACCGCGTGCTCGGCGCAGGCTTCGGTCTCGTGCGGGGCGTGGCCGTCTGTTCGGTCGTCTACCTCGCGCTCACGGCCTTCCCCGTCAGGCTCGAATCGGTCGCGCGCGCACGCACAGGGCCCGCGCTCGCCGAAGGTGCGCGACTGCTTGCGCTCTGCACCTCGGGTGACGTGCGCGCACGGTTCCTCACACAGTATCACCACCTCTTCGCCTAAGCGGCTGCGAGACGAAGAAGGAATTAATCCGTGATTGATAATTTATAAACAGACTGACGGAGCCGAAACCCCCATGCCGATGCGCGCCAGACTCGAAGCCCTGATTGACGAAATGCTCGACGGCCAGATCATGCTCGACGAGGCCCTCGACGAATTCGAGAAGCTCTATATTCAGAAGGCGCTTGCACGCCACAAGGAGCACCTCTCGCGCACGGCCGCCACGCTTGGCATCCACCGCAACACCCTCTCGAAGCGCGTCGCCAGCTATCGCATGCAGGAGCGCGCCGCCACTCCGAACAACCGTCGCCCACGCAAGACGGCCCCGCGCCGCAAACGCTAAGCTACCTCTCTTCAAACACAAACACACCGGCGCAAAAACCGGCGGGTTGACAAACCGTTCACAAGTGCTATATGTTTAGCAGTCCCGTAAGGAGAGTGCTAAAAATTCGCGTTTCTCTTAGTAAAAACAAGGCATTTAGCGTGCGGCCCCGGCGGCCACTCTCGACGGGAGCGGGCCCGAAGTAAAGTGCCCGACGCAATCAAACGAAACAACTCATCCAAGGCAAAAACGGAAAGGAGCGTTATGGCTACGAACATCAAACCTCTACACGACAGAGTAATCGTCAAGCGCATCGAAGAGGGCGAGCAAGTCCGCGGCGGCATCATCATCCCGGACTCGGCGAAGGAGAAACCGCAGGAGGGCGAAGTCATCGCCGTCGGCGAGGGCAAGCGCAAGGACGATGGCGCGCGCATCCCTTTAGACGTGCAGGCGGGCGACCGCGTGCTCTTCGGCAAGTACAGCGGCTCGGAAATCAAGGTTGACAATGAGGAGTACCTCATCATGCGCGAGGACGAAATCCTCGGCGTCATCGCACGCGCGGGTGCCGCGAGCGGCAGCAGCAAGAAGGGCGGCAAGTAGTCTCTCGTAAGACTCACGTGCCGCCTTTCGGTTGTGAAGCATCTTTGAAGTCGTGATATCGAAGGAGAAGAACAGTTATGGCAAAGCAAGTTATTCACGGTGAGGAGTCGCGCGCTGCGATCCTGCGCGGCGTCAATCAACTCGCCGACGCGGTCAAGATCACACTCGGCCCCAAGGGGCGCAACGTCGTGCTCGACAAGAAATTCGGAAGCCCCACGATCACCAAGGACGGCGTGACCGTCGCCAAGGAGATCGAGCTTAAAGATTCAATGGAGAACATGGGCGCGCAGATGGTGCGCGAGGTCGCGTCGAAGACTTCTGACGTGGCTGGCGACGGCACCACGACCGCCACTGTGCTCGCGCAGGCCATCTTCCGCGAGGGCGTCAAGACGGTCGCGGCGGGCGCGAACCCGATGGCGCTCAAGCGCGGCATTGACAAGGCCGTCGAGCGTGCCACCGCCGAAATCAAGAAGATGGCGAAGCCGGTCAAGGGCGACATGATTGCTCAGGTCGGCACCATCTCGGCCAACGGCGACGCGACCATCGGCGCATTGATTGCGGAAGCGATGGACAAGGTCGGCAAGGATGGCGTCATCACGGTCGAAGAGTCGAAGACGATGCAGACCGAGTTGGACGTGGTCGAGGGTATGCAGTTCGACCGTGGCTACCTCAGCCCTTACTTCGTCACCGACCCCGAGCGGATGGAAGCGGCGCTCGACAACCCGCTCATCCTCATCCACGAAAAGAAGATCAGCTCGATGAAGGACTTGCTTCCGCTGCTTGAGCAGATTGCTAAGCTCGGCAAGCCGCTGCTCATCATCGCGGAAGACGTTGAAGGCGAGGCGCTCGCTACGCTCGTCGTCAACAAGCTGCGCGGCACTTTGAACGTCGCGGGTGTGAAGGCTCCGGGCTTTGGCGACCGCCGCAAGGCGATGCTCGAAGACATCGCGATTCTGACGGGCGGCAAGGTCATCTCGGAAGACCTCGGCATCAAGCTTGAGAACGTCAAGCTCGAAGACCTCGGCCGCGCCAAGAAGATTACGATTGACAAGGACAACACCACTGTCATCGAGGGCGGGGGCAAGGACGGCGACATCGCGGCACGCGTCAAGACCATCAAGGCGCAGATCGAGGATACTTCCTCGGACTACGACCGCGAGAAGTTGCAGGAGCGACTTGCGAAGCTCATCGGCGGTGTTGCGGTCATCCGCGTCGGCGCGGCGACCGAGACCGAACTGAAGGAGAAGAAAGCGCGCGTCGAGGACGCGATGCACGCCACACGCGCGGCCGTCGAGGAAGGTATCGTTCCGGGCGGTGGTGTTGCGCTGGTGCGCGCGGCGAAGGCGCTCGACAAGTTCCGTGCGAACGAAGAGGGCGAGGGCGATCCCGACGAGCAGATAGGCGTGACCATCGTCCGCCGCGCGCTCGAAGAGCCGTTGCGCCAGATCGTACAGAACGCGGGCAAGGAAGGCGCGGTCATCGTCGAGAAGGTGCGCGATGCCAAGAAGGAGTCTTACGGCTACAACGCGGCCACCGAGACCTTTGAAGACCTCGTCGAAGCGGGCGTCATAGACCCTGCGAAGGTGACGCGCTCGGCGCTTCAGAATGCTTCCTCAATCGCCGGCCTGATGCTGACGACCGAGGCGCTCATCTCTGAGCTTCCCGAGGACGACAGGGCTCCCGCGATGCCGAGTGGCATGGGCGGCGGCATGGGCATGTAAGAGTCCAACTGCTCTCGGACTGAAAAAGCGGCCACGTTCTTAAATGAACGTGGCCGCTTTTTTGTATGTGCCGATGAAGCTTTGCGCGGCCCGTGTCCGCTCGTCTGAGAGTCTCAGCGGACGTTCTCGGCGTTCGTGTTGGCGGCAAGCCGCATGCGCTCTTTGTCGAGGTCGCGTTGAACGTGAATGTAGAAGACGACGAGGATGACCACCGCTGCGAGGAGGGCGATGATGACCCACGGGTTGTCTTTGGCGAAGCCGAAGATGCCGCTGACCCCCGTTGCCACAATCCCGACGATGAAAGCCCAGAGGCGTTTGACGCCGCCGACCGAAGCCTGTAGGAAGTCGATCTGTCGCATCGGCGAAGGGTGGCTGACGCCTTCCTGAGAACCGCCGCCAACCGCAACGGCCGAGTCCTGCTTTGTAGAGGGCGCAAGCGAAGTGGATGCGATGGTCGAGGGGAAGCTCGCGGGCGCAACAACGGCGGGCGTGAACGAAGTGCCCTGACCGCCGCCACCATTGATGGGAGCCATCCCGCCGAAGGAAGGCGCGGGCTCTCCCACATCGCCGCTGTCGGGCGGGAGCGCGCCAATGACGGAGGGCATGACGGGTTCGGTGACGATGGCCGCCTCGGGAGCAAGCGCCGCGCGCAGGATGCCCTCCCACTTGACCGCGTTCTGCGCCATCTGCTCCACCACGTCGGGACGCACGCGCAACTCGCCGGGGTTGATGATGCGGCGCGCGTTGTAGTAATCGGCCTGTGTGCGGTCGTCGAGCGGGATATAGTCGTCGAGCTTCTTCCCCGTGAAGAGTCCGCGGTGCATGCCGAGCGAGAGGATGTCCCAAGCAACTTCTGGTTGGAGCGCGAGGTCTGGCTGGCCGACCAAATCCACGCCGAGCAGTCGCGCGAACTTGGTGTAGTTCGTCCGGCCCGTAATCTGGACGTAGCCGCGCCCGCGATAGTTCCAACCGTCGCCCGGCTGTGTGTTGCCGAGGTCGCGCCGTCCCTCGTAGTGGCTGGTGATGTAGGCGCGGCTGCCAAGCTCAGTAATCGGGTTGTAGGTCAGCGCGACGCGCTGGCCGTTAACCGTGCCGGGGACGTTCGTCTCTCGCTGGACGGTGGCGAAGGCGTAGGCAAGCTGGCGGACGCTCGTGAAGGAGGCATCCTGCGAGGCGGCTTCGAGCATGTTTTTGAGGCCGTCGAACTGATAGCGGCCGAGCGCACCGAAGAACTGACGATAGCGTTCGAAGAAGATGTTATCGTCGAATCTCATAGGAACGAAACCTCCGAAAGTGGAAGAGAGGCGAGGGGCTTTGGAAAGCCCACTCAAGGAAGCCAGACGATATTCCCGCGCGGCGTTGTTGTCAACGGAAATCTGCGGTTGTTATCAACGGAAATCTGCTCTGCGAGTTAAGGCTGGCGAATCCACTTGAGCACTTCGGGGATGGTGGCGCGCTTGCCGTACATGAGCATGCCGACGCGGTAGACGCGCGAGGTGAGCCAGAGTAGCAGCCCGACCGTCGTGAAGCCAAGCCCGAGCGAGAGCGCGATCTGCCAGAGCGGCGGAGTCTGCGTCACGATGCGTATCAACATCGTGATCGGCGCGAAGAAGGGTATGAGTGAGACCCAGAAGGCGAACGGAGAGTTGGGGCTGCGTATGACTGGAAACGCCATGTAGAAGCCAACGACGAGGAGCAGGATGATCGGCATCGCAAGCTGCCCGCCCTCCTGCGAGGTCGTCACTATCGAGCCGACCAGCGCATAGATGGTCGCGTAGATGAAGTAGCCGAGCAGGAAGAAGAGCACGGTGTAAGCGAAGACGCCCGGCGGCACGTGCGGTATCGAGACCGCCACGCCGCGCGCCGCGAAGTACGTGCCCAATCCCACGAAGGCCAGTCCCCAGATAGCGAACTGCGTCAGCGCCACGAGCGAGACGCCGATGAGCTTGCCGAGCATCAACGGGAACGAGCGGATAGACGAGAACAGAATCTCCGCGATGCGCGTCTCCTTCTCTTCTATCACCGCGCCGAGAATGACCTGCCCGTACATGAGTATCGTCAGGTAGATGACGAACCCCACACCGAAGACGAGATAGAAGCCCTGCCCCTTGTCCTCCTCGCCGCCGACCGAGCCCGCGCGCGCCGTCCTCATCTTGACGGGGAGATTGACGGCGCGCATCACGTCCGGCTTGATGCCCCGCTCGTCGAGCCGCGCGTCGCGCACGGCGCTCACAAGCGCGTCCTTGACCTGACCGCGCGTGAAAACGTCGCCGAGGTTACGCGCGAAGAACTGCGTTTCGCCTCCCGCGAGAACGTCCGGCGGAAGGACGAGGTACGCGTCCAACTCTTCGCGCTTCACGCGCTCGTTGAGTTGGGCCCTCAACTCTTCGGGTGTGCGCCCGCCCGTCTCGACCCGCTCGACCACGTAGCCCGGCTCCGAAGCCTTCGCCGCCTTCTCCATGCGCGCGCGGTTGTTCTGATTCATCGCGCGCTGTGCGTTGGCGTCGGCCTCGCCCTCATCTTCAACGTCTGCTTTGACGCCGCCGCTCGTGAGCGAGTCGCGCACGCGCTCGAACATGCCCCCGTCGGTCTCGTCTAAGACGGCGATGCGCGTGGGGCCGCCCGACTTGATACCTGCGATGAGGATGGGGACGACCGTGAAGAGCGCGAACATGAGCGGCGCGCCGATGGTGACGACGAGGAACATGCGGCTGCGGACGCGCTGGACGTACTCACGCTTGACGACGGCGCGGAACTTTCTCATTCAACACCCCCGACCTTCTCGATGAAGATGTCGTTCAGACTCGGCTCGACCAACTCGAAGCGCGAGATGCTCGCGCCCGCGGCGAGCAGACGACGCAGAAGCTCCTGCGCATCAGCCCCCGGCGCGAGCAGAGCCTCCACGTCGTCGCTATGACGCTCGACTGACGCGACAAGCGACGGGTCTTCGAGCACGTCGCCGCCGCCCTCGAAGCGGAGCGTGACGGCGTTGCGCCCGAAGCCGCTCTTGACCTCGCGGATGCTGCCCGACAGGACTTTGCGCGAGCGGTTGATGAGACAGATGTCGTCGCAGATTTTTTCGGCAACCTCCATCTGGTGCGTCGAGAAGATGATGGTCTTGCCCGCGGTCTTCAACTCCAACACCAAATCTTTCAGCAGCTCGACGTTGACGGGGTCGAGCCCCGAGAACGGCTCGTCGAGGATGAGGAGGTCGGGGTCGTGCAGCACGGCGACGATGAACTGAACCTTCTGCTGCATGCCCTTCGACAACTCGGAAGACTTCTTGCGCTTCCACTCCGAGAGCTTCACCTTCGCGAGCCAATGGTCTACGGCCTCTTCGGCCGCGTGCCCCGAGAAGTTCTTTAGCTCGGCGAAGAACTTCAACTGGTCGCCAATCTTCATCCGCTTGTAGAGGCCGCGCTCCTCGGGCAGGTAGCCGATGCGGTTCTGTAGTTCGGGCGTGAGCCTTTGGCCGAACACCTCCAACGTCCCTTCGTCTGGCGCTGTGATGCCGACGATCATGCGAATCGTGGTGGTCTTGCCCGCGCCGTTGGGGCCGATCAAGCCGAAGATGCGCCCCGGCCGCACCGTCAGGCTCAGTTGGTTTACGGCCGTGAATTCGCCGAAGCGCTTGGTGACTTGCTCAAGTCGGATTGTCGGTTGTTGTTCGCTCAAGGTTGTGTGGCTCGGGGGCGGTCGCCGCGTGTCTGAGTTCAAAAGTTCGGGAGTTTATACGGATTTTCGGAGCTAAAGTTTCGGTGCTGCTTTTCGGTTAGCGCCTGATTTACACTCCACGCATGCGCGTGCGCGTGGTAAGATTGCGCGCGTCGTCTCCCCGACGACTCCAGAGGTTTCACCGTCATGCTCTCCCGCACGTTCTACCGACCGCGCATCGCCCACGCGCTCATCGCCGCGCTCTACCTGCTCGCGCCCGTGCGAGCGCAGCAACCCGCACCGCCTGCGAAGGACGACGAAGAGGTCGTGCGCATCAGCACCGATCTTGTGCAGACGGACGTGATGGTCTTCGACAAGTCGGGCAAGTTCGTTGACGGGCTCAAGCCTGACCAGTTCGAGCTGCGCGTTGACGGAAAGCCGCAGCAGGTCGTCTTCTTCGAGCGGGTCGAGGCCGGTACGGTCAACGAGGACGCGCAGATCGCTGCCGCGCGCGGCACCGGAGTCGGCGCAGCGGCAAAGGCATTGGGCGGTGTTGCGCTCCCGCTTGACCGCGGCCGCACGGTCGTCTTCTTCGTTGACGACCTGCATCTCTCGCCTTCAAGCGCGCTCCAGATACGCAAGACCATTCTGCGCTTCATAGATGACGAGATAGGGCAGAACGACGAGGCGGCGGTCGTCTCGGCGAGCGGGCAGGTGGGCTTCCTGCAACAACTCACCGACAACAAGATCGTGCTGCGCGCGGCGGCCGGTCGGCTAAGCGTGCGCTCATACAACATACGCGACGGCCAGACCCCCGTGATGACCGAGGTGCAGGCCGCCGCCGTCGAGAGCAATGACCAGTCCGTCATTGACTTCTTCGCCGAGGCACTGATTCGCGAGACCCCTTTCATGAAGCGCGAGACGGCCGAGTCAGTAGTTCGCTCGCGCGCAACCAACATCCTACAGCAGTCGAACGCGGTTGCCGCGAACACGCTCTACACGCTCGGGTCGGTCGTGCGCGGCTTCGGCCCGCTGCCGGGTCGCAAAATCCTCTTCTTCATCTCGGACGGCTTCCTTGTCGAGAACGGCGACAC
>JAVXWN010000104.1:0-15338 GCA_032230645.1 Acidobacteriota bacterium
ATGTCGCCGGGGATGAACTGCTCGATGAGATAGAAAGACTGCTTGTCGCCCAACTCTTCCAGCAGCGGCCAGAGTCCGGCTGACGATGCGACCTTCTTGATGCCGACGGCCGAAGCCTCTGCGCGTGGTTTCAAGACCCACGGCGGCGCGACGCGTTCGGTGAACTCGTGTATGCGCTCGTGATTGAGCGCGTGGACGAATTCGGGAACGAGGATGCCGTGGTCGCGCGCCTTAACTCTCATCGCCAGCTTGTCGCGGAAGTAGCGCGTGGTGGTGTCGCCCATGCCGGGTATGCGCAGGTGCTCGCGCAAGGCGGCCGCGGTCTCAACGTCAAAGTCGTCGAGCGGCACGACGCGTTCAATCTCGCGCGTGCGCGCAAGATAGCTGACGCCGCGCACGAGGTCATCGAGCTTGAAATCTTCCGGCAGGTAGAAGAACTCGTCAACGGACTCGCGCGGCCAGTCGGCATCGCGCAGACGCTCCATCGTGACGACGATGACGCGGCAGCCGAGGCGCTTGCATTCGCGCATGAACTCCTGCCCCTTCTCGAAGGTGGCGACGCACAGAACCGTGAGCGGGAGATGGTCTGACAAGGCCAATTTCTCCGGACGGATTAAGCCTTTGCGCCTTCGACGGCGAAGGCCGAGGGGCAGAGTTTCGCGAGCGCGCACTCGCCGCACAAAGGCGTGCGCGCCTTGCAGACCTTGCGGCCGTGCGCGATGAGCAGATGCGAGAAGACGATCCAGTCCAGGCGTGGGACGAGCCCCAGAAGGTCGCGCTCGATCTTCTCGGCCGTCTTCTCGACGGAGAGACCGAGACGTTCAGAGAGTCGCGAGACGTGCGTGTCTACGACGACGCCCGAAGCGATGTTGTATGCGTTGCCGAGAACGACGTTCGCCGTCTTGCGCGCTACTCCGGGCAATTCCAACAGTTCATCCATCGAGTCCGGGACGCGGCCCCCGTGCAGCTCGCCGATACGACGGCACGCGCCCTGTATGGACTTGGCCTTGTTACGAAAAAAGCCGGTCGAATGAATGTCGCGCTCAAGCTCGGGCGGATGCGCGGCTGCGTAATCCTCCCACGTGCGATACTTGCGAAAGAGTTCTGCGGTGACGATGTTTACGCGCTCGTCCGTGCATTGAGCAGAGAGAATCGTCGCTACGAGCAGTTCGAGCGGGCTCGTGTGGTCGAGGCTGCAACGCGCCTCCGGGTACTCCTTCCTGAGCAGTCTGATTAACTGCCGGACTCTCTTCTTCTCTTCGGGGGTCGCTCCCAAACTCGCACCTCTCAAGAATGAGTGATGAGTGATAAGAAAGAAGAAGAGGCTGCTTGTCTTCTCTCATCGCTTATTACTTATCACTCATCACTTCACTCACCTTCTCCGCGTGCGGCCCCGGCGGCGACCGCCGGGTTGCGTGGTGGCCTTCGGCGTTGTCTCCTTCTTCGACATCTCGTCACGGACGAGGTCGGCGACGGTCTTCTGAGGGACTGAGACGCTGAGCAGGAGTTTGTTACCCTCGGTGCGGTTGACGAAAGTCTTAAGGGCGTCGAGCGCGCTGCGCGCCTTCGCATAGTCCTTATCCTTCGGGGTCATCTTCGCGACCTCCTGACTGATGCCGGTCTGCGCGGCGAGCAGCCCCATGCGAATCAGGCCGCTGAAGGCGCTCGCGTGTTCGGGTGCGTCCGTCAGCACCGCCGCACTCATGATGTAGTTGAGCGAGTCCATCCCCTGCCCGAGGCTTATCTGCTTCACCCATGAGACCATCTGGTCGGCCTCGGCGTTTGAGGGGACACCCGCCTTGTGCAGATAGTCCGCAAGCGAGGGCGGCAGCTCGGCCGTCAGACTCCAGAGCGCCTGCGGGTCGTGTGCGGCGAGATCAATCATCGAAGCATTCAGGCCACCGCGCCCGCTCGTCGAATCCACCGCCGCCTTGACGTATGAGGGCACGCCGACGACGAGCGTGTTTGAGTCGAGCGCCGTCACGCCAATCTCCGGGTACGTCATCGTCGTCGGCTTCTGGCCTCCGGCAGCCGCGCCGTCCGTCGCGGGCTTAGACATGCTTTGCATGTCTATGATCTCAATGGTCTTCGAGCCGTAGCTCTCGCTGCGGCTCTTCATGTTCTGCGCTCCCATAGCGACGCGCCCGAGCGTGAGCAGCGAGTCGGCGTTGAAGTTGCCCCTGACGATGATGACGAAATCGGGCAGCGAGTTGGCGGGCGGAGGGTCTGCGAGACGCACGCCGACGACACAGTACTCAAGGCCGCGCGCGTCAAAGCCGACCTGCTGCGCCTGCGTGAGCATCTTCTGATAATCGGCGGGCGGCATCACGCGCGGCAGCATCTCGTTGATGATGCGCCGTGCGTTGATGAAGAGCACGGCCTGCGAATCAGGCAATGACGAGAGCGCGCGGCGAGCGTCTACGGGCACTTGCGCAAAGGCGGCCTGCGCGAGCGCGAAGAGCAGGGCGAGAGGCAGCAACAGCCTCGGGGGCGTAAATTTTCTCATGCCGTTTTGAACTTCCTTTCAGAGAAGAGGAGAGCGATAGAAATCTTGCGAGCAAGCGACATCCAAAATAAAGCTTCGACGTTCAAAGTTCAAGACGTAAATCGAATGCGGAATGAAGTGGTTGCTTCATTACTTCATTGAACCAATCAATCAACCACTTCATTCCGCATTCGACTTACGGGGCGCTGACGGGAACGTCGAGGGCGAAGCCGCCGACGCGTGCGCGCGAGCCGGGCTCGGTGAAGCGCAGGTCTGCGAACTCGACGACCCACCCTCCCGCCGCGCCGCGCACCACGCGCGCCGAGGGGAACCGCGCAAAGTCGAGCAGCACACGTGCTCGCTCGTCGGCCGCCGCGCGCTTGACGAGTTCCGCCCCTAAGCCTTCGGGCTTCTCAACGCTCAGCAGGTCGCGCGGCTCTTCAACGTCCACACCGCCGAGTCTCAAGTCGAAACGCGAAGTCGCGCGGTCGGTCTCCGCGAAGCATCGCCACGTCAGAGGGTCTGCCAACACGGGCGTTGCCGCCACACGCAGCACGCGCTCGCCGCCGCTCGCCGCGAGTCCGCCTGCGACCTGCTCGGCCTTCGCTCGCGCACGTGTGTGTACGAGCGCAAGCGCGCCGCAGTAGACGACGACCAGCACGAGCGCGCCGGTCGCCATCTGCGCGCCGACTCGCGCGCCGACCCGCGCCATGTGCATGACGAAGAGAGCCATGATCGCGAGCGACCAGAGGCCGAGGGCGAGCAGTGGGACGCCCGAGTCCGTGCCGAGCGACACGCGGAAGAAAAGAATTGTGCCGACAAGCGCCAGCAGGCCCCACGCCGCCACGCGCCAACGCGTCGTCGCCGTCAGCAGGAAGCACGCCCCACCGAGCACGAGCCACACCCACGGGTCAACGATGAAGAGCAGGTCGCCGTAAATCCAGCGCGCGTCCCACGGCAGAAAGGGGCGCAGCCCGTAACTGTTCGTCCAGTCAAGCAGCGGGTGCGTCGCCGAGAGCAGAAGCGAACAGACGAGCAAGCCCTTCAGGCTCGCACGCGGCTTCTGCCCGCGCACTCGCGCCGATATGCGCTCTGCCGCGAAGAACAAGAGCGGGAATGCAACGGCGAGCGCGAACGTTCCAACAAGCGAGTGTGTGATGCCCCGATGATTCGCCAGATAGAAGGAGGGCCCTTTGACGAGTGCGACGATGTCTATGTCCGGCAGGTTGGCGGCGACGACGCACACGACGGTGGCGTAAGGCGTTCGACGCTCAAGCCCCGCTTTCGCGGCTGCCAGTCCGACGAGCGAGTGTGTGAGATTGTCCACGGAAGGCAAACGATGAATTAAGGAGTGATGAATGATGAATACGAACGCGCGTTCGTATTCATCATTCATCACTCCTTAATTCATCATTCCTCTCAGAACGGAAGCGAACCGCCCGTGGCGGGCTCGGGCGGGAGCTGCGCGTAGCGTTCGGGGCTGAGTTCCTGAAGCTTGTCTGCGGCCGCGCGCGTGACCGACGACTCAGGCACGGGCTTGCCGTCCTTGCCCTGCGCCTTGCGCGCCGCCTCGACCATCTGAAAGAGGAGGTTCACGGCCTCGTCCTTCTTCCCCTGCTTCTCGTAGACAGCGGCGAGCCGCAGCTTCACCGTGTTCTCCGAGACGGTCTTGTTCTTGTCGTTCAGAAGCTCTTGATAGAGCGTCGCTGCGGCGTCATATTGAGCGTCGGCTTCGTGCGCCTGCGCCAGCGCAAACTTCGCGCGAGCCGCCACCTCCGAGTCGCCGCCCTTCCCCAGCGACTCAAGCTCGCTCAAGCCCTTCGGCCGGTCAACGCTCAGGAGGTTGGCCGCCGCGAAGTAGCGCGCGAGGTCGCTGTAAGGCGAGCCGTAATCTTGCTGCACCTTCTGGAAAGCCTCGACCGCCTTTTGCGCGCGCTCGTGCTCGTCCTTGAAGGTCGGGCCCGTCTCATTCGCCTGCGGCGTCGGCGAGACGGGCGCTTCGGCAATCTCGATGGCCTTGCCTAAGGCGTGGCGTGCCTCGTCGGCGCGTCGCTCGCGCCACCAGTTGAAGACCAGAAGGAGTGCGACGAGCGCGACCACGCCGCCCACGGCGTAGAGTATCGTCCGCCCGCGTCCCTCGAAGCGATGCGAGAGACGGTCGTAGGCGTCGAAGGTCGTGTCGCGAAACTTGTCGTGCTTGAGCTGCTTAGCGCGTTTCTTTGTCGTTCGGGCCACTGCTTTTTTCCGGTGCAAGAGCGCACTGTCGAGCGCGTTCTCTGTTATGGAGTTAGAGGCAAAGGTCTCACTCTAACGGCGGGTACGGGGGTTGTCAAGCAAGCCGGGATTCTTATAAAAAGAGGCGCGGGTTGCGTTTTTTTCATTGTCGCTGCCGGGAAGTCGGGCTATTTTAGTCGAACACTTTGCGCTTGCCGCGTCATCAAACTTAAGCACATGAATTTTTTCCGGGAACAAATCACGTCGGGCCGGTGTCGAAGGATGCAGTTGAAGGGGAAGAGGCCCTTCGACAGACCCTCCCCGTTCGACGGAGGACGCTTGTGAGCTTCGGAGAGCCAATCGCCCTCCGCATGGAAGCGGAACTGGAGAGGGCTGCCGACGTGGCGGCTTCGGCGGAAGCCCGCCAACACCATCTCCCTTCGGCCGAAGAACAGTTCCTTGAAAGGCTCAAGTCGGGTGAGGCGGCGGCCTTTAACCGCCTCGTCGAAGAGCGGCACGGCGACATCTACGCACTGCTCTGCCGCCTGACGGAAGACCCTGAGGAGGCGCGCGACCTGACGCAGGAGACATTCCTCCAAGCCTTCCGCCACCTCGCGAGCTTTCGCGGCGACGCAGACCTGCGGACGTGGCTCTATCGCATCGCGGTCAATCAGGCGCGCAACCGTTGGCGCTGGTGGAAGAGGCGGCAGCGCGACCGCACGCTCTCGCTCGACGCGCCCGCCAACGAATCGCAGGACGCGCCGCTCTCGGCCGGGCTCGTCAACGAGTCGGCCGAAGACCCCGAGCGACAGGCTCTCGCGCGCGAACGCGAACGTGCGCTGCACGCGGCGCTCAAGACGCTCTCGCGCTCCTATCGCGAAGTCATCGTGCTTCGCGACATCGAAGGACTCAGCTACGAAGAGGTCGCACTCGCCTTAGACCTCAATGTCGGAACGGTCAAGTCACGGCTTTCGAGAGGCCGCAACGAGCTTCGACGAAGGCTCGAAGGTTCTTTGTAAGTTTCGGATGGCTGCCCCGCCCCGGCTTCTACCAACAACCCGGTGCCATGTGGGTCAGGAAGCGGCGCAGGCGGTCTCGCCCTCAAGGCTCGCGGAGGCCCGAGGGGTCATCGGCAAGCGATTTTGAAAACGTGGTCAGCAACACCCGTTCTTCTACCACCGCATGACCGAACCCCGAAGGCCGAAGTGGTCGCTACAGGGCGTGGCGCGCCGCAACTGCTTCCTTTCAAAAAGGGAGCAGCCGGGGTCGGCCAGCCATCCAGAGAGAGGCCGAAGGTCAGAGGTCAGTAATTGACTTCCACTGACCTCCGACTTCTGACCTCCAAAATTATGATGACGTGTCTTGAATCCCGGAAGACATTCTCGCCGTACCTTGACGGCGCGCTTACGCATGAAGCAAGCGTGGCGCTGTCCGAGCACGTCGGTGCGTGCCCCGTCTGCCGTCATCAGTTGGAGGAGACGCGCGCCATCGTGCGTGGTCTCTCGCTCCTCCAGCGGCCCGCGCCGCCCGCAAACCTCGCGGCTTCAATCCGCAACGCACTCGTCATCGAGCGTGCCGCGCGCAATGCCGCCCCGCGCCTTACTCCCACCGAGCGCGCTTCGCGCTGGCTTGGTGCGCGCCTGATGCCCTACACGGTCGGAGTGGTCTACTCGGTCGCGCTCTTCATCGCGGTCTTCGGCGGGCTCAGGCAGCAGTTGAGAATCCTTCGGAATCTATCCGAGGCGCAGGCGTTAGAGAGCGGCCAGCCCTACAGCGTGATATGGATTGACGGCCGGGGCGGCTTCGACGTGACGCGCCCGCTCTCGCCCGACCTCGCGGCCGCCGCACGCGCGCCCTTCGGCCCCGAGTCTCCAACCTTGAACCCGCGCGGCGCGTTGGCTGCACTCACGCTCGCGCCGCCGCGCGACGGAAACCCCGACGATGATGACATGATCGTGGTCGCGGACGTTTATGGTAACGGCAGCGCCTCGCTCGCCGAAGTCGTCGAGCCGCCGCGCAACCGCCGCATGGTCGAAGACCTTCAAGACGCTCTGCGCAAGAGCCCGGCCTTTGTCCCCGCTTCGCTCGACCGCCGCCCGCAGACGATGCGCGTCGTCTTCGTCCTCCAGAAGATGAACGTGGCCGAGAACAGCTACTAAGACGACCGTCTCAAGTTATCAAATGAAAGCCCCGCCGGAGTTCAAAACTCGGCGGGGCTTTCTTTCGTCCTTATTCGCTTCTCACTTCACGAGCGGGTATAGCCTCTCGGCCATGCCGGGGTTGATGGCCTGAAGTTGTTTGTAAGTCTCAAGAGCCTTCTTCTTGTCACCGCTCTTCCTGTATGCGTAGGCGAGGTTGAAGATTGCACCCGCGTAGTCGGGCTTTAATCTCACGGCTTCGGCATGCGCGGCGACCGCCTCCTTGAAGCGCCCGAGGCTGCCGAGCGCGACACCCAGATTGTTGTGCGCCTCCGCCCAGTCCGGCTTCAGGCGTATGACCCGGTTGAGTGTATCCACGGCTTGCGCGAAGAGAGTCTTCCTCTCTGCCTCATCCTTTGCGCCCTTCTGCGCGAGGTGGCCGTAGGCCGTGCCGAGGTTGAAGAACGCGGCCGTCATCTCAGGCTTGGACGCGACAACGGGCTTGAGCGTGTCTATTGAAAGCCTGTACTGCCCCGTGTTGTTGTAGACCCATGCGAGATTGACGGCCGCCTCCGCATCGTCGGGGTGGAGTGCAACGGCCTTCTTCAAAACGTCAGCCGCCTCGGGCCAGTGCTTGTCGCGGCCGAGCGCGTAGCCGAGCTTCTGCAACACGTCGGGATCGTCGGGCTTGAGCCGTGCCGCATCGCGATAGGCCGCCGACGCTTCCGTGAAACGATTGAGCGCGCGATACGAGTCGCCGAGCAACTCGTGCGCGTCGGCGTTCACCTGCGCGACGCGGACGACGTGCGCCAAAGCCTCGGCCGCCTCCGCGTAGTTACCCTTCGCGTAGAGCGCCTCGCCCAGATCGAACTGCGTCTCGGAGTCGTCCGGGTTGATGGCGACGGCGCGCTTGTAAGTGGCGATGGCGCGGTCGTGGTCGCCCGCCTCTTCATACTCGCCGCCGAGCGTTGCGAGCGTCGCAGCATTCTTCGGGGCGAGCCGCGCTGCCTGCTCGTAAGCTGCCGCCGCCTCCGCGTGGCGGCCGAGTTTGGCGAGCGCAGCGCCGAGGTATGTGGCCGCGTCGGTGTCGTTCGGGTTGAGTTGCGCGGCACGGCGCAGCGGCTCGATTGCTTCGTTGGTCTGCCCGAGCGAGTAGAGCGCGAAGCCGAGATTGTATTGCGCGTCCGCGAAGTCGGGCTTGAGCTTGAGCGCCTGTCGCAAAGGCTCGACTGCATCGGCGAAGCGATTAGCATCGAGCGCGTTCTCGGCCTTCGCGTTTAGCGACTCGGCTGTTACCGCGGGCGTTCCCTTACCTGTTGAAGTCCTTGTCGGCGGAGTACCAGCGCGTGCCTTCGTCCTGCGCGGTGTGGTGCGCTGCGGCGATGCGTTGTGCTCGTGCGGCGCGGCGGCCTTCGCGCGCGCGGGCTCG
Organism: Acidobacteriota bacterium; assembly: GCA_032230645.1. Taxonomy (GTDB): domain Bacteria; phylum Acidobacteriota; class Blastocatellia; order Pyrinomonadales; family Pyrinomonadaceae; genus QHXN01. The sequence goes on from JAVXWN010000104.1 coordinate 8,267, forward strand.
ACGAAGACGCCCGCGCTGCTCGTCAGGTCTCCCTCTTGCGCGAGCGTTGCTGTCGAGCAGACAAACGTCAGGGCCAGTGCAGCGGCGCAGGCCGTCAACAATTTCAAGAAGTCGCGCTTCACCCGCTCGCCTCCTTCAAAACGGATTAAGGTCACGACTCTTTTATACTACAGCGGTCGGCTATTTGCCCCGCGCGACGGCGAGCGTGAGGTCTTTGTTAGCGCCGGGCAGCACGCGCGGGTTCTGACTGCCGCGTGTCTCTTCGCTCACCCGGTCGTGTACATAGTCGAAAAGCTCGCCCGCCGTAACATAGCGGTCGCCGTTCACATCAGCCTCGCCGCGCAAGCCTTCGAGCAACGCCCAAGAGAAGACGCCGTGCCCGCCGCCCCAGCGCGTGCCCTCCTGCGAGACCTCGTTCACGTCCGATGAAGTGAGAACAGCGCGCCCGCCTTCGGTGAAGAGTCGCGTCGCATACAGGTTGACGAGGTTGTTCTCAACACCGCGCGTCGAGACCAGCCGCTCGCCGCTTAGCCCCGCGCTATGGCACGTGTCAACGAAGACCACCAGCCGCTCGGCGCGCACGCCGTGGTCGAGCGTCTCCTGAAGCTCGCGCATCGGCAACGCCGTCGAGCGCATGTCGGCCGTCTTCGTGTCGTGCATCATGAAGTACAACTCGCCCGGCGCATAAGGGTCGGGCCCGCCATGCCCCGCGATGAAGATGAGCACGAGGTCGCCGGCCCCTGCCTTCGGCAATAGCGTTGAGAGCGCACCGCGAACGGCTCCGACCGTCGCCTGCTCGTTCTCAAGATAGACGATGTCGGCGGGCGAGAAACCGCCGCCCTCGCTCGACTGTAAGAAGTCGCGCAGCGAGCGCGCATCAACATCCGCGTATGCAAGGTCGCTGAGTCCCCCATCGTGATACTTGTAACGCGAGATGCCGACGACGAGCGCGAACTTGCGCCCCCTGAATGCGACGGAGACCGCAGCCTCGCGCCTCCTGACGGGCACGGTCAAACGCGTGAGGTTGCCCGCTCTGTCCCTCGCCTCAACGACGAGCGACGACGTGCCTGCGCCGAGCGCAACCGGTGCCTCGAAGTTGACCGCGCCCTTCATTGCCGAGCCCGAACTGTTGACCGAAGGGCCGAGCCCGATGCCGCGCGCGCCTGCGATGGGCGTGAGGCGTGCGGGCTGTCCGTTGACGCTCACCGAGGCGACTACACCCGAGTCGTCGAAGGCGAATCCGGCGACCGTGACCCTGCCCGCGCCGGATGCGGCGAGACGCACCGCGCCCTTCGGCTGCGTAAGACGAACCTCGGGCGGCTGGCGGTCGTCGCCTGAAGGCACGGGGACGGTCTCGACCGTCGCGCCCGCCGCGCCTTCGCCGCTGCCGGGACGCCCGGTAAGCAGAACATAGGATGCGTAGTAGATCGTCTTGTTCTTATCGACGGCGCTGATCTCGACAACGTTCTTGCCGGGCTTGAGCTTGAAGCGCGGCCACATCGTCAGGTCGCCGCGCAGGACGTAGCCGCGCGCGTCCGAGTTGCGGTCGAAGATTACGTCGGCGGCCTCGCCGTTGATGCGCGTGTGAATCTTGCCGTAATCAACCGCGTCCGCGTAGGGCTTCAACACGCGCAACGTGATGCGCGTCAACTCGGTCGAAGGGATGATGGCTTCGGCAGCCGTGATGGGTTGATTGCCTGCTTCGGGGAGTTCGAGCACGAACGGGCTGCGGCGGTCGTCAGCCTTGGCAGAGACGCGTGCCTTTGTCACTCCGTCGCGCGGCTGCATGACGGAGGCGGCGAGCAACGAGAGGAAGAGTGAGGCGAAGAGAAGTCTGCGCATAGAAGTTTGAAATCCGTCCGGGTAGATATGAGTTTGACGGAGGAGCAAGCCGGGAGCGCGGGCCTCCATGCCCGCGCTCCCGGCTTGCTCCCGGCTTGTACCTTGCAAACGAGGCTACGGCCGCTTGCGCGATTGCGTGCGCGGTGCGTTCGTCGTGGGGTTTGGTTCGGGCTGCTGCGTTGCGGGCTGTGAAGCCTGCGTGGGCGTGGGTCGCGGAGCCGCGCCGCCCATCGCGACGCCGATTGGTTCTATGTTCTTGGTCGAGACGTTCATCGCGGGCGTCGCCGCCCACGTCACCTCGCCTGCGTCCTGCATGTAGTCGTAGATGACATCTATGTTCGGCGGAAGCTGTCCCGAGTTCTGGCGTTGATAGAGCGTGACGTAGTCCTTCAGGTCGTTCACTATCTCGCGCGTCTGCGCCGAGTCGCGGCCACCCACGCGTGTCAGCGCGCGCTGTAGAAACGCTTCGGGGAGCACGCGTCGCTTGTCGAGGTCAATGGCCTGCGCGAACTCTCTGAGCGCCATTGATTTGTCGCCGGGTGTGTGCGCCGTCAGCTTCAAGACCTTGCCATAGTAGAAGTGCGCGGCCGGGTCATTGCTGCGAATCTGAAGCGACTCGTCGAGGTTGTCGCGCGCCACCTGAAACATATCGTAGTAGAAGGCGCGGATGCCGTTGTCACGTTTAAGCTCGGCCATGACGGCGAGAAACTCGGCCGGGCTCCCGATGATCTGACCCGCGTTGAGCTTATCCTCAAGCTCCTTCGACATCTCCTTTATCGCCTGCTCGGCGAGGCTGCCGCGTCGCGCCGCGTCGCGCGTTGGGTCCATCTGCTTGCCCGTGTCGGCAGGCTTGTCGGGCTGCGGCATCGTGGCGGCAACCATCGCGTCGGCCTGTCGCTGCATGTTGAGATTGATAGCTCCGACGAGCACGGTCGTCTCCATGCCGCCGCCCAACGGGGCCATGTTCGCGAAGTAGCCGATGCGGTCGGCGACGCGCGCGGCACTCGCCATGAAGCCGAGCCCCGTGCGCTGGTCGCGTCGCGACGAGCGTTGAAGCGCCGCGTAGAACTTCGGCACCTCGCGCGGGTCGTAGTTGCGCGCGAGCATGTATTGAAGGCCGAGTTGGTCGGCCTCGTCCTCCTGCTGCTTGTCCCATGTGACGACCGCGTTCGGCACGGCCATCTTGAGAAGCGTCGGGACTGAATACTGCGCGAGCACCGAGGCGGTCAGTCCCATCATGTTGCCGCCGCGAATAAAGCCGCCGCTTATAACGCTGGTGCCGACGTTGGCGATGCCGCCGATGAGCGAGCGCGTCTGCTTCTGCTTGTCGTTATATTCGTCGAGGCCGTGCTCGACCAGAACGTCCTCGAACCAATGATTCTTCTCGACGTGCCCTATCTCATGGCCGAGGACGTAGGCGAGTTGCGCCTCGTTGTCTATGAGCGCGAGCAACCCCGTAGAGACATAGACCGTGCCGGTCGAGAGCGAGCGCGCCTCGGGGATGGGGTTGAGTGTGATCTTGAAAGCGAAGAGGTGCGTTGTGTTCGAGGGCACCATCGCCTGACCGACGCGATTGACGTAGTCTTGCGCGAGCGGGTTGTCGTAGAGCGTGTCGAGGATGCGCATGCGCTCGGCTCCGCGAATGATTTGGGCGTCGTCGCTGTCGAGCGTGTTGATGTTGAAGGCGTACTCGCTGTGCTCGCGCTGCTTCTGGCGGAAAGCCTCGTCAACCTCGTCCTTGAAATCGGGATTCTCGTTGTAGCGTTTGAGGCTGAACTGCTTGATCTTCTGATACTCGCGCTCCTGCTTCGACTGCGCGGGCGCGGCCTTCTGCGCGGCGGGCTTGTCGTCCTTCTTCTTATCGTCCTTCTGGCGCGCGGCGGTGATTGTGGGCGAGGCGAAGGCTAAGAATAGTGCGGCGGTGACGAGTGCAGCGAGGAACGGGCGGCTTGCGGGTTCGGGCATGGGCTCTCCTTGGTGGCTTAGTTGAGGTTCATTTTCCGGACTCAAGCGCGGCGCTGGGGCCAAGTCGAGGTGGCCCGCGAGTGGCCGCGTCCGGCCGGTCGAAGTAACGCTGAAGCGGCGTGGAAACTATCACACGCCGCGCCTTGCATCAACAATTATTTGCGCTGCGGCGTGCGCGCGACCACTCGCTTGACGCGTTCTCAGGCGGCGTGTTAGGTTTCAGTTTCGTTCAATACACTTAACATTTCGTCCGGCCAAACTGCATGAAAGAGCACAGGAGACGAGTGTGAGCGCGATCACACTTAAGCAGACACCCCTCAATGCGGCGCACCGCCGTTTGGGCGGCCGCATGGTCGAGTTCGGCGGGTGGGACATGCCCGTGCAGTACCCTGCGGGCACGGTCGAAGAGCACATGAGAACGCGCACGCGCGCCGGTCTCTTCGACGTTTCGCACATGGGCGAGATAGAGGTGCGCGGTCGCGATGCGATTGCTTTCGTCAACCGGCTCTGCTCGAACGACGCCTCGAAGCTTGTGGACGGTCAGGCGCAATACTCCGCGCTGACGACGGAGCAGGGCACGGTCGTTGACGACCTGCTCGTCTATCGCTTCGGTGCGGAACACCTCCTGCTGGTCGTCAACGCCTCGACGACCGACAAGGACTGGGACTGGCTCAACTCGCACGGGAGCGACGAAAGCGTCGAGCTTAAGAACCGCTCCTCGGACTTGTGCCAGATAGCTCTGCAAGGGCCCAATGCGCTTGGCATACTTCAGACGCTCACCGGGACTCCGCTCGAAGAGATTAAGTATTACCACTTTCGCGAGGGGCGCGTTGACGACGTTGACTCCATCATCTCGCGCACGGGCTACACGGGCGAGGACGGCTTCGAGGTCTACGCCGCGCCCGAGTATGCCGAGCGGCTTTGGGAGAAGATGTTGGACGCCGGAAGCTATGGCACACCCGAGGGCGTGCAGCCGTGCGGGCTCGCCGCGCGAAACACCTTGAGGCTCGAAGCAGGCATGGCGCTCTACGGCCACGAGATAACCGAGGAGACGACTCTGCTCGAAGCCAACCTCGGCTGGATCACGAAGCTTGCCAAGAGCGACTTCACGGGACGCGACGCGCTTGCGCGCCAGAAGGAAGAGGGCGTCGGCCGCAAGCTCGTCGGCTTTGAAGTAACCGAGCGCGGCATCGCGCGCGACGGTCAGGACATCTACGTCGAGGGCACACGGGTCGGTCACGTCACCTCGGGCAGCCCCGCGCCGTATCTCAAGAAGAACATCGGCATGGCCTACGTGCCCGTCGAGTTTGCGAACGTCGGACAACAGATTCAGGTAGACGTGCGCGGACGCATGGTCGGCGCGCTGATCGTCCCCGTGCCGTTTTATAAGAGGAATAAGTAGACCGTAGTCAGTTTCATCGAGGAGACTTCATGGCAAACGTTCCCGAAGGCTTGTACTACAGCAAGGATCACGAGTGGCTGAAGGTCGAGGGCGACGCAGGCACCGTCGGCATCACCGACCACGCGCAGTCGTCTCTGGGCGATGTGGTCTACGTCGAGCTACCGAAGGCGGGCGAGACGTTCGCGGCACACGACACCTTCGGCTCGGTCGAGTCGGTCAAGGCCGTCTCGGAGCTTTTCCTTCCCGTCGCGTGCGAGGTCGTCGAAGTTAACGACTCGCTCACCGACGAGCCCGAGAAGGTGAACACCGATCCTTACGGCGACGGCTGGATGCTGAAAGTCAGGCTCTCGGGTCGCGGCGAGGTTGACAGCCTGCTCTCGGCCGCCGAGTACGAAGATTATCTCAAGACGAACGTGGAGCAGTAGACCGACGTGCGCTACATCCCTAACTCGCCCGAAGAGCGGCAGGAGATGCTGCGCGGACTGGGCCTCGGCTCGGCCGAAGAGCTTTTCGATTCGATACCGGCCGACATCATCCTCACCGAGCCGCTCAGCACGCCCGCCGCGCTCTCTGAAATCGAACTGCTCGAACGCTTCGAGACGTTGGCCGCGAAGAACACAGCCGCCCGACGCCCGAGCTTCCTCGGCGCGGGAGCCTACACGCACTACGCGCCGACGATCATAGACAGCCTCATTCAACGCTCAGAATTCTTCACCGCCTACACGCCTTATCAACCCGAAATCTCGCAGGGCACGCTTCAAGCTATCTTCGAGTTCCAAACGATGGTCTGCCAACTGACGGGCATGGACGTGGCGAACGCCTCGATGTACGACGGCTCGACCGCGATGGCCGAGGCCGTTCTGATGGCCGAGCGCGTCACGCGCCGCACGCGCGTGCTCGTCTCGGGCGCGGTGCATCCCGAGTACATGCGCGTCGCCGAGACCTACGTCGCGCACGCAGGCATCGAGCTTAAGCGTTTAGAAGTTGATGAAAAGACGGGGCGCACTTCGCTCGACACGGCGATGCTCGACGCATCGGTGGCGGCGGTCGTCATCCAGTCGCCAAACTTCTTCGGCTGTGTCGAAGAGTTGAAGAGCTTTGCCGACGAGGTTCACGCGGCGGGCGCGCTGCTCGTCGTCGTCGTCACCGAGAGCGCATCGTTCGGGCTCCTTCGTTCGCCGGGCGCGTGCGATGCGGACATCGTCGTCGCCGAGGGGCAGTCGTTCGGCGTGCCCCTCTCGTTCGGCGGCCCTTACGTCGGACTTTTCGCGACGCGCGAGAAATACGCGCGCCAGATACCGGGGCGGCTCGTCGGCGTCGCTTATGATAAAGAAGGGCGACGCGGCTTCGTCCTCACGCTCGCCACGCGCGAGCAGCACATACGTCGAGAGAAGGCCACGTCGAACATCTGCACCAACGAGGGTTTGATTGCGCTGGCCGCGACCATCTACATGACGACGATGGGGCGTCGTGGGATTCAGGAGGTCGCCGCGCAGTGCGCGCAAAAGACCGCCTACGCCCGCCGCCGGATTGCCGCGCTCGAAGGCTACACGCTTCCCTGCTCCGCGCCCATCTTCAACGAGTTCGTCGTGCGCGCGCCCGTCGAAGCCGGAGGGCTTCTGCGCCGTCTCGCCACGCGTGACAACGTGACGGGCGGGCTCGCCCTCTCGCGCTACTTCCCTGAACGCCCGAACGACTTCCTCGTCTGCGTGACCGAGACGAACAAGCGCGCGGACATTGACGCGCTCGTCGCGGGGCTCAAGCAATCATGACGATTACGAAAGCGACCACGCACATCACGCAGAACGAGTCGCTCGTCTTCGAGCGTTCGCAGACTGGAAGGCGCGGCTATCTTCTGCCCGC
>JAVXWN010000197.1:0-5881 GCA_032230645.1 Acidobacteriota bacterium
ACCTCGGCACGACGGTCGTCGAAGGACTCGACGCGGCACGCGCGCAGATAGAACGCTCCTTCGAGGCGACCGTCCGCCGCTCGCTCTCGCGCAGCCTCTTCACACTCGACGCCGCGCTCGGCTTCAACGCCGCGGGCTTCGTGATCGAATGGTTCAAGTCGGCGAAGACCTCGGCTTCTGAGGCGCGGCGCGAGCACGAGCGCGCACAGGCCGCCTCGGTCAACGGATGAGGCTCGTCCATGCCCTGCATTGCTCGCCCTGATATTACGGCTCATCAGAATCTCTCTCCTCACAATTAACAGTGTGAAGCCCGCCCACTTTTAAACCGCCCCGTCACTCTCTTCGATTTTCTAGACATGCCCCGGAGCAGTTGATAAGATGCGACGCCGTCACTCAACGCGGGAGACCGTCCTCGCACGCGGGCTCTTCGCACTCCATCAACCTCATCAGCAAAGGAGCATCACTATGTCATCACCGAACGACCCACCGATCATCATCACGGGCGGTTCCATCACCATCGAGTTTGACCCCAACACGTTTACCAGCGATAGCAGCAGCAGCGGCACGTACTCTAATCAGGAGAAGGTCATCAAGCGGGTTGAGATCACCGGCCGCGACATCACAAGCTACGACTCGGCCGCCACCGGCAGAGACATCACCATCCGTGTCACCTACGGCAACCCGTAGTCTCTTCGGACTTGCGGACGACCGTTCGCAAACATTTGGGGCCGCCGCCGTGGCAAGCACAGCGGCGGCCCCAAATGTTTGTCCCGCGCTCCGTCCTCATAGTTTTGGAGCGGCCTACTCTTCAGGCTTCGTGATGATGCTCCGCAGGCGCTTCTTCGCGGGCGTCCTCTTCTCCTGAAGCTGTTTGTGTCTCGCCTTGAGGAGGCTGGCAAACGTCTGGTACTTCATGCCGAGAAGTTTGGCCGCCTTCGTGATGCTCCCGCCCGACTGGTCTAGAGCCTGCTCGATCAGCTTGGCCTCGAACTCCTGCACCGCACCGAAGAGTGAGAAGTTCCTATCGTGCAGTTCCGTCCCCGACAGACGCTTTGTCACGATGCGTGCGCAAGCCCTCAGGCGTGAGATGTCTTCGGCGTCCTGCGTGTCTTTCAGAAGCTCGTCGGCGCGGCGATAGACTTTGGTTAACTCCGACTCGGGCAGACGCCACGTCGCGCCGTGCTCCTCTATCAGCGTCAAGGCCGCGAGTCCCGCGTTGGTCAGTGCGCCCGAGTCCTGCGCCACCTGCATCGCCTGACGGAGAATGTTGATCGAGTTGTCAAAGCCGCCGAGCCGAGCCCACGCGATGCCCTGAACCGTCAGTGCGTCGGCGAGCAGGGCCGACTCGCCGCCCTTCTCGAAGGTCTTAATCACGCCGACGATGACGCGCTCCGCCTCGCGGTACTTCCGCTCTGCGATGAGCACGCGCGCACGCGTTTCGTCTATCTGTGCGAGGTTGCCCGTGTCTTTAAGCCTTGTGAAGATGGACTGCGCGCGGTCTAAGTGTTCGTGCGCTTCCCCGTAACGCCCCAACTTGTAGAGCGTCATCGCGAGGTTGTTGAGATTCGTCGCGCAGTACCTTTCGTGCCCGGCCTGTTCGTAATGAAAGATGGCGGCGGTAAACTCTATGATCGCCCGGTCGGTGTAATCGGTATTCCCCTCCATGATGGCGAGCCTGATGAGGACTAAGGCCATCTGCCCATGCCATCTGCCTTTGAGCGCGTCGTTCGCGGATTTAAAGACCGGCTCGGCCTCTTTGAGAATGCTCAGAGCCTCGTGATACCTGTTCTCCCACACCTCGACTATCGTGCGGCGGATCAGGATTTTCGCCTTTAGCTCAATGTCGGTGTCCTCTAACGGCTTGAGCGCCTCCTGCATCACCACGCGCGCCTCGTCGTACTGCCCGAGCCGCCAGTAGCACATGCCGAGTTCGTACCGAGCCTCTGAAACCTTCGACAACCTTCCCTGAGACTCGAACTCGCGGAGCGCTTCCGTTATCAGGTCTTGCGCCCTCTCCTGCGCGCCCGAGACGTTACGCGCGCTGCCGAGCCAGCCCGTCAGCACGCCGCACTGTAAAAGGACTTCGGCCGCCGCCAAGGGCGGGAGACTCTGCACGTCGGGACTCACGCCGACTCCGCGCCAGAGTTCACCCAAAGCCGCGCGCGCGTCTTCGTACTGCCCCGCGTGGATGAGGTCGGTCGCCACGCGGCAGCGCAGCCGGGCGCGCTCATCTTCAGTCAGGGAAAGGTTATCTAGTTCCTGTAGCCGCTCATCTGTTAAAGTCATATGAGACAAGCCTTTCCTTGGATATGACGATTTCCCGTCATAAGCTCCAAACCCGTCGAGTCTCCGGGACACGGCGGCGACTTTCGGTAAAACCCTCAACAAAGCGAGAGGAAAGAAGGATGCGAAAAGCTATCAGCGCCGCGGCCTTAATCTTGGCCTTGACTTGCTCTGCGCGCGCCGGGTGGATGCCCAACGGCGAGCAAGCGCCGCCGCCACCGCCGCCACCGCTGACAAACAACATTCAGGAGCCGACGACCAAAGGCGCGATTGCTGCCCGCGACGTGCCCGACGACTCGGCCGACCTCCTGACACAAACCACGCTAGACCTGCTCGTGACCTTGCAGTCGTTGTTCTAAGTAGCAAGTCGTTCCAGACCGTGCAAGCTGCCCCGGGGCGGCTCAGTATTAGTGTATCTTGCGAGCGGCGGAATGCGGAGGTGACGCCCACAGCCGGGAGAGTAACCCCGCGCGGCGCAGAATGCAATAGTTTTGGCAGGAGCGTGAATTGTCGGGTGAAGAGTTACTTTCAGACAGGGCCGACGTGTGCCATCCGTCGCCTTGCGGCGAGCCTCGCGTAAAGCGTTCGTGGAGTCGTCAATCGAGTCGTCTGACGACGGTGTTTTAGTTTGACCGGAGACGGGGCGGGGTGCTACATTTCGCCCGTTCTCTTGGTGCCAGCGCCGCGTGTCGTTTCCTCCCGCCGTTTTACAGTAAGGGGAAACCAGATAAACCCGACCGGCCTTCCGGTCTCCTTCACCGGAGCCCCGCTCGCGCCGTCTGCGCCCGAGAGTGCGAAGCGCAACTACCCGCTCTAATCCGAATGACAGGTTCTGAAAACTATATTGCTGGTGCGCCATCGCCCGCTACCCTCCGCCTCTAAGCGGCAGGCTCGCGGTTACGGCCTCAAGCACCGGCCCGAAAAGATTGTGACAAAAGACGACTCTCGACTGCCGCGTCTACGGACGACTTCCACTTGAATGCGGAAGCTCGACCGTCTGGGCTGGACGGCAGGACTTACCTTCAAAAGTTTCGGCGTGCGCTTCGGCGTGCGGTCAGACGACCCGCGCTCTCTCGAACATCTGACGCAGTACCTCCCGCCGGGCACACGCGAGGCCGCGCCGGGCGTAGTCGAGCGTCTCTACTCGATAAGACTGGGCGGCGAGGCCGGGCGGGGCGTGCGCCGCTTCAACCTTCTCTACGCGAACCACGTGCGTCTTGCGCGCACCACGGACGCGGAAGAGTTGTTTGAGAGGTTCGAGTCAGACCTGCAACTAACCGTCGCCGAGGCCGCGCGTGGACGTGTCTTTCTGCATGCGGGTGTGGTCGGGTGGCGCGGTCGCGCTGTGCTCGTCCCCGGCCGAAGCTTCTCGGGAAAGACGACGCTCACGGCCGAGCTTGTCAGGGCGGGTGCAACCTACTATTCGGACGAGTACGCGGTGCTCGACCGCGAGGGGCGCGTGCATCCTTACGCCAAACCGCTCTCGGTGCGAGACGAAGGCGGCTCGACTCGTCAACGCAAGGTCGCGGTCGAAGAGTTCGGCGGGCGCGGCGCGACGAAGCCTCTGCCGGTCGGCCTCGTCGTCGTGAGCGAGTACAAGGGCGGCGGCACGCATTGGCGTCCGCGCTCTCTTTCGATGGGGCGCGGGTCGCTCGCACTGCTCGAACACGCCGTGCCCGCGAGGACGCGTCCCGCCGAGGTGCTTGAGACTTTGGAAAAGGTCGTTCGCGGCGCGATTGTCCTCAGCGGCGCGAGGGGCGAAGCGGCCGAGGCGGCGCGGAGTATTCTTGAAAGGGCGTCGTGAGAGTTTAAGGCTTCAAGGCAATCGAACCAACCCGGAGAACTTATGGCAGAGAGAACAGTCCCGGCAAACCCTTTGGCGCGCGTTGACGGAGTGGTCGTGCGCGAGTTGCCGGATGAAGTGCTGATCTACGACCTCGACACGCACAAAGCGGTCTGCCTCAACAGCACGGCCGCCGAAGTCTGGCGACTCTGCGACGGCCGCCGCACCGCCTCTGACATCAGGAAGATGCTTGAGAAGTCGGCGAAGGCGTCTGTGCCCGAAGAGTTGGTCTGGCTCGCGCTCGAACAACTCGGCAAAGACCATCTCCTCGTCGAGCGCGTGAGTCGTCCGTCGGCGCTTGTCGGCGTCTCGCGGCGCGAGATGATAAAGCGCGTAGGGCTGACTGCGGCAATAACTCTTCCGGTTGTCGCCTCGATAGTCGCGCCGAGGGCGGCCGACGCCGCGAGCTGCCGCCCATCGGGGGCTCCCTGTACCGACTCGGCGCAGTGTTGCCAGGGGAGCCTTTGTGTCAGCGGCACCTGTTCTTGATACGACATTAGGGCAGTCAAGACGTGGTTCGTGTGCGATTTTTGAGTGTGCGAGAAAGATGTGATTGAAAGTACGGCAAATTGGCAGGGGGCTTTGATTGCCGAGTCGCTCGTTGGCGCATGGCGACGCGAGCCGTGCGCGTCTTCGGTCTCGGCTGACGCGCTGGCGCGGGTGACGACGCTACTCTCGGGCTCGGGTGCGGGGGCGCTCGCATGGTGGAAGATTCGTAACTCGTCTCTAAGCGAGATCGTAACGGCAGACGAGTTCCGGCAGGCATACAGGCTTCAGACGCTGAGCGCCGCTGTGCGCGAGGGCGAGATTGAGAGTCTCTACGCGCTCTTGAACTCGGCGGGCGTGGACGCGGTGCTGGTGAAGGGTTGGGCGGCGGGGCGCGCTTATCCCGAGCAGGGGTTGAGGCCGACGGGCGACATTGACTTGTGTGTGAGGCCGGAGCAGTACCGTCTGGCGCGCGAGGTTCTGGCGAGCCCCGAAGGGCGCGTCTTCTGGGTTGACCTGCACGAAGGATTCGGGCGGCTGCTCGATTGCGGCACGCCGGAGCTTTACGAGCGTTCGAGCGTCTTGCGGGTAGGGCGTGCGCGCGTGCGTGTGCTATCGGCGGAAGACCATTTGCGTCTACTGTGCCTGCATCTGCTGCGACACGGCGCTTGGCGTCCCCTTTGGCTGTGCGACGTAGCCGTGTCGCTTGAGACGCGCGATGCTTCGTTCAACTGGGCGCGTCTTTGTGGCACTGACCCGAGGCGCGCAAACTGGGTCGCGTGTACTCTGGGGCTTGCGCGCGAGTTTCTGGGGGCGAGCGTTGAGGGCGTGCCCGCCCACGTCTTCGTCGAGAGGGTTCCGCGCTGGCTCAAGCGCGCGGTCTTGCGGCAGTGGGAGACGCCTTACGCGACGGCGCACGAATCGCCGCCTCTGATGCGCACATACCTGCGGCGGCCAGCGGGCGTCCTCGGCGCGGTGCGGCGGCGCTGGCCCGACCCCATCAGCGCGAGCGTTCACTTTGGAGCCTCTTTCAAAGGCTTGCCGAGGCTACCATATCAGTTGGGAAAGTTTCTTGACGGCGGCGCGCGTTTCCTTTCGAGACTGCCCGAGGAGGCACGTGCGAGCGGGAGAGGGACGGGGACGGGTCTCAAGTCGCGCGCGGGCAGCCCAAAGGCTTCTACGGCCTGATAGAACTCTTTGACAGGCGTGCGGGTAACTCCTACGCAGCCGCAAGATTTACCGGCAACCCCGTAGCACTTTCCGGCGAGC
>JAVXWN010000235.1:0-3106 GCA_032230645.1 Acidobacteriota bacterium
ACTGAGGCGGGTCAGAACTTCAGCGCGACGTTGTTGTCGAGTGCTCAAAGTCAGTGTCCTCATACCGAGAAGTATGACGACATTATCGCTGAGCAGTTAAGTGCGACATTTTCCCTGAGCAGTAACACACAGGAAACAAAATCGTTGACATTTTGGTGTTTCCGGATTATTGTTTCGCGCACTCCCGTTGTGGAGCCGTTCGCTTGTACCGCTACGACGGTAGCTCTCATCTGAATTCTTCAAATCGAAGACACAGTTTGAATTAGGGCCTTAATTCCTTCGGGCCGCCTATCATTGTCGGCTCCGACATTTTCCCGGCCGCCAAGTCATAGCTGATGAGAAGCACTCCGTGTTGCACTCACCCGGCAGCACTTCCGTCTCTTTTGCTCTCCGCTTGCTGGCACCAGTTGAGAAGTGAATCGTTCGGGGCTCTTTCGGCTGAAATCGAACCGTTGGGCTTAAGCGACCGCGTCGGTGCTTTTCGTACCGCCCGACTTGCGGAGACAAAGATCGTAGATGCGCCGGGGACATACATTTTGGATGAGAGCGTTGGCGGCCGTCTGCGTGGCGGCGCTCGCGGTTGTGTTCACGGGTTGCCCGAAGGCTCCCAAGGTCGTCACCAAGCGTCTGCCCGGCGGCCCCAAGGAGAGCAAGATCGAGGTCAGCGTGCAGGTCTCTCCGCATGCGAACGGAGGCAACCCCGTGGCGCTCGACCTCCTGCTCGTGTCGGACAAGGAGCTGCTCAAGCAGTTGCAGGGGATGACCGCAGGCGAGTGGTTCGAGAAGCGCGCGCAGATCATCCTTGATCATCCGCAGGTTGGTGCGCTGGTGGTCAGCAGTTGGGAGTGGGTGCCCGGTCAGGTCATCAAACTCAACGAGGTGAAGGTCGCGCCCGAGGTGAGGGCCGCCGTTATCTTCGCCAACTACTTCAACCCCGGCGAACACCGCGCCATCCTTGACCCTCGCAAAGATGTCCGGATCAAGCTCGGCGAGGACAAACTCGAAGCCTCACAGGTAAAGCGTTGAACGGAAGATTGAGGCCGCGCACACGCGCGCCTTTCGTCTAAGACACGAAGCATGGACGCACGCCAGATACCAGAAGCGATTCAGTGGCACGAGGGGCTGCTGCTTACGCCGCAGCACTTCCAGCAGTTCTCGCTGCGTCAGGAGACGCTCCTCCAATATGTCGCTTCCGGTCTCGCTCCCTTCGGCTGGGGCGTGCGCTACTTCAAGGTGGATCAGGCGAGCCTCGTCGGCGGGATGCTGCGCGTGCTTGAAATCGAGGCCGTGATGCCCGACTCGCTCGTCGTCTCGTGCGGCGCGCGGCGCGGTGAAGAGTTGCAGGTTGATCTGCTGCCCTACGCCGAGCAGATGAAAGAGCGCCCCGTGGCCGTCCACCTCGCCGTCCCTGCGCGCGAGTCCGATGCACTTACGCGCGGCGACCTCGCGCGCTATGACTCGGTCGAGGGCGAGCCCGTAGCAGACGAGAGCACGGGTGAGGGGCAGATCAGGATACCGCGACTGCGACCGCGACTCTCGCTGCTCGTCACGGACGCGCCGCCCGCGAAGTACGTCACCTTCCCCCTCGTCAAAGTCGTCTACCGCGACGAGTCGTTCGCACTCACCGACTTCATCCCTCCGGCGCTAAGCGTGCCGCGACAGTCGCCGCTCGGCGTCATGTGCTCGGCCGCCGCCAAGCGCCTGAGAGAGAAGGCTGCATCATTGGCCGACCAGTTGAGAGGGCCGGCGGGCGGTGGTCGCGCGGGCTTCGACATGGAGACCGAGAACCTGCTCCGCAGTCTCGTCACGCCGCTGCCGCTCTTCGAGGGTGTACTCAACACGGGAGTGGCGCACCCTTACCTCGTCTACCTCGCGCTGCTCTCCGTCGTCGGGCACGTCTCCGTGATGGGCCGCAGCCCTGTTCCGCCGACGCTCCTGTCCTATGACCATAACGATCCGCGCCCCTGCTTCGAGCAGGCGCTCGACTTCGTCACGCGCAAGGTTGACGAGGGTGTGACCTCTTCGTTCACGCCCCACACGTTCCGCTACGAAGAGGGCATCTACAGTCTCATGTTCGAGGGCGGGTGGTCGCAACGTCGGCTGGCGCTCGGGCTGCGCGGGCAATCGGGGATGAGCGAGCAAGAGGTCGTGCGATGGGGACGCGAGTGTCTGGTCGGGTCGCGTAGCAGGATGCAGTGGATGCGCGAGACCAGAATCCTCGGGGCGCGACGCGAGCCCATCGAGCACGACGAGAGCTTCGTGCCGCCGAGGGGCGTCGTCCTCTTCTCTTTGAAGGCCGACCCCGAATTTGTCGAGCCGAACGAGGTCTTGCAAATCTTCAACACGGGCGAGCGCGGTCGCGGCGGCCGTCCCGCCGAGATAGTGCTCTACGTGGGTAACACGCCGTAAGGCGCAGCCGCCCACGCGAACCAGGGGCTTTACCGACATGAGGGAATACGGGGACACATTCCTCCTGGCACCCTTCCGGGAGTTCTACAGGGAGGTAATACGGCTCAAGCGCATGGTGGGAACCGGCGCGTGGGTCTCGAATGCCGCCGCGTCACACGCCGAGACGGAGTCGGAGGACGTGCGCATCGCCGCCGGAACGTGGGTCTACTTCCCCGACGTGATTCCCGAACACGACGCCGAGTTCGACACGACGGCCTCACGCGCGGGCACGCGTGGCGGCGCTTCAACACGTAGCGGTTCACCGCGCGCCGCCGCGCCGCCTCCGTGGAGCGCGACCGAGCCTCATGGCAACGGCGAGCCGGTGGCTACGGACTTCGGCCAACAGCTCGCGCCTTCAGACCACGCGCGCGTCAGCACTTTCGTATGGCAGCGTTTGCTCTCGCTCTTCGAGCGACAGGAGGCGCACGCGTGGCGCTACGGCGGCACATACGGGGCCGAGTTCTACAAAGAGGCGCAGTACGTGATGGTCGCGCTCGCCGACGAAATCTTTCTCAACACTGAATGGGAGGGGCGGCGTTACTGGGTCTCGAACCTGCTTGAGACGAAGCTCTTTCAGACGCACGCGGCGGGCGAGCTTATCTTCCAGAAGCTCGACCGTTTGCTGGAAGACCGCGACCCGGTCTATCGCGACCTCGGG
>JAVXWN010000016.1:0-43994 GCA_032230645.1 Acidobacteriota bacterium
GACAACGCGCGCGACGCCTCGCTCTTTCCCCTTCGTTTGAAAGACAGGAAAGGATTCGTTAGATGCTCTCCACCTTCATGACGGTGCTGGCGCAGGCCGGGCCGATGCGCATCCCGGCGTACTTCCCGTGGGTGGCACTCGGGCTGCTCTGCGTCGGCGGCCTCGGTTGGCTCATCGCGGCCGTGCTGGGATTTGCGCGCGCGCGCGCCTACGGCGAGTCGCCGCGCTGGTTCGCCGTCTCGGCCATCTGCCTGCTGCTCTATCACGTGCAATGGTTCGTCTTCGCCGTCTACGGCCTGAACGAGCACAACGTCGAGAACGTGGTCGGCGTAGCCGCCTTCTTCAATCTCTTCGTCGCGCTCGGAGCGATCTGCGCCGTCGTCGGCTTCATGCGCATGAACGACGCGCGCGGCGATGGCGTCTCCAGCCCCGAACTCGATTAGCCAACTCGTATTCGCGTCCTTAAATACAAGAGGAGTCCCTGCTGGCAGTCGGCAGGGACTCCTCTTTTGTTGATTCGCGTCCGACCCTTTTAAGGTCGGCTGTGTAGGTCGCGGCGTCAAACGTCAATGCATGGGCTTAACGCCTGCTCAACTCGCGCGCGGCCTCGACAGCATAGTAGGTGAGGATGACATCCGCGCCCGCGCGGCGTATGCCCGTCAGCGTCTCAAGCATCGCGCGCCGCTCGTCTATCCAACCGCGCTGCGCCGCGGCCTTGAGCATCGCGTACTCGCCTGAGACGTGATAGGCCGCGAGAGGTAGGTCGAACCGCTCGCGCACCATGCGCAGGATGTCGAGGTAGGGCGTCGCTGGCTTGACCATCAGGAAGTCCGCGCCCTCCATCACGTCAAGCTCGGCCTCGCGCATCGCCTCGCGCGCGTTGGCCGCGTCCATCTGGTACGCGCGCCTGTCGCCGAAAGAGGGCGCGCTGTCGGCCGCCTCGCGGAACGGCCCGTAGAAGGCCGAAGAGTATTTCACCGCATACGACATAATCGCCACGTGCTCTAGACCGGCCCCGTCCAGAGACTCGCGTATCGCGCCCACCTGTCCGTCCATCATCGCCGAAGGTGCGACGATGTCCGCGCCCGCCTCGGCCTGACTCACAGCCGTGCGTGCCAAAAGCTCAAGCGATTCGTCGTTCAAGACCTCGCCCTCGCGCACAACCCCGCAGTGTCCGTGCGACGTGTACTCGCACAGGCAGGTATCCGCGATGACCACCATCTCGGGGACGCCGCGTCGCACGGCGCGTATCGCTTCCTGCACGATGCCGCGGTCGGCATAAGCGCCCGTGGCCGTCTCATCCTTCGACTCGGGCAGTCCGAAGAGGATGACGGCGGGGACGCCCGCGTCGAACGCCGCGGCCGACTCTCGCGCGATCTGGTCTACCGAGAGGTTGAAGACGCCCGGCATCGAAGAGACCTCGCGCCGCACGCCCTCACCGGGGCACGCGAACAGCGGCAGAACAAGGTTCTCGGGCGACAGGCGCGTCTCGCGCACAAGCGCCCGCACGCCCTCACGCCGTCTGAGCCGCCTCGGACGATGAACCAGATTAGACATCCACAAAACTCACTTTCAAAGTAATAGGCCACCGACAATAATAAGTGCTCCTCGCACCACGCGCAAACACTCGGGCCGCAAACAACCAATCCTCCAAGCACGCCCTGCTTCGGTCGTCCTGAGACTGAACGAACTCTTGGTCGAACACAGCAAGAGCGGCAAGCCGCGCACAATCCCTTTGAGCGGGACTGCGCGGCGCATTGCGGAAGTTCTCTGCAACGACGCCACGACCGGGGAGTATGTGTTCGCTAGTCCGCGCACAGACGGGCAACTGAGTCAGATCAAGCAGGGGTTCGCGGCCGCTGTGCAGAGGCGGGGCTTGAGAACTTCACTTTCCACGATCTGCGTCACACCTTTGCTACTCGTTTGGCCGGGGCGGGCGTAGACCCATTCACGATTCGCAACCTGCTCGGCCACACGACCTGAGGATGAGCAGTGACTACACGCACCCGACATCTGAAACCAGACAGGCAGCAATCGCAGGATTAAGTGGGTTAAGAGACCAGCGGAAACGAAGCGTGGCAAAATCGTGGCAATCAGGTGATTCCGCGACTGCCACGACTACCGCTAAGTCTTTGAAAATGTTGGTAGCGGGGGGGAGACTCGAACTCCCGACCTTGGGGTTATGAATCCCACGCTCTAACCGGCTGAGCTACCCCGCCATAGAGAAACGCTGTAATTACAGGGATTATACGGGTAGCGTTTCACACGTCAAGCCGGTCGACTCACTGAAATTCGGCATCGTTTTCTTGAAAGTGTTTTTGAACGTGTTTTTCCCGAAAGGAAAGATACGACGATGCCGAACAACCGGAAGGGCTACGTTGGACAGGACATAAAGGGGCGTTACTTCGCACGCACGACCATCACCGATGAGAAGGGCAAACGCCGGAATATCATCCGTCTGGCAAAGGATAAGACCGAGGCTCGGCTGATACTAAAAGCCATCCTACGGCAACTTGACGAGGGGGGAAGCCGCGCCGTTGACGTTGCCCGCCTCACCTTCAACGACCTTGCCGACTTCTACGAACAGCACTACCTCATGCGGGTGCCTTCAGGGTGGCCGTGATTGACGCGTACGGGCGGGCGTGCGCCGTGACGGGCGAGCACTCGCTGCCGGCGCTCGACGCCGCGCACATCCGCTCTTGGCTATGGTTTTACCTTCTCGCCCGATCTTTTACGCCTTGCCGTAACTGGCGCAGCATGATTAAGGCCCGCTCCGTTTCTCCGCGAAAATGTGCGCCGCTCGTCATCTCTGTCGCCATCCTGAGTTGTCCGACTTCGTTCATTTCCTCGGCGAGTACACGCTCGATAATGCTGCGGCTCTCGCCGCTCATGATCATCGCCATGTCGCGCCCAAGAATCCGCGCGCTGGCATGTTCGTAATCGAACTCCGGGTCATCGAGTAGGTCTGCATGTTCGGCCTGCTCGCCGTAAAGTCGTTCGGCATTGCCGGCATCAATGTAGGTGGAAAGCAGAAGTCCGAGGTCTTGCGCGTCACGCTGATAATGGCGGTCGTCCCACGCGACGAGTTTCAGGAGCGCAAGCCCAGCAGGGGACGCGACGGCGACCTCTAAGTCTTCGGCTAGTCGCACGCGGACTGACGTCTGCCATGCCTCGCGGAATCCGAGGGTGCTCATCCTCGTCGTAAAATCTGGCTGCCAAGCGACCACGCCTTTCGGGTTCTCGATCTCGCCAAACGGGACCAGATCAATGATCGCCGATAACTCATCGCTCAACAGCCGGTGCTCCATATGCGGGTGCGCGATGAATTGCCCGTAGCTACTAACGCGCGCTTGAGACGATCAAATGCCTCCCAACTACTCATCAGCAGACCGAAGTCTATGTCGTTTGTCGCGCGCTGCTGCGGAATTCCGTAGGCGTAATGTAAGACTAGGTCACGCGCTTTTGCCCCGACAACGAAGAACTGCGCTTGCTCGCGCGCCGCAACCTCATTGATCAGGCGGAAGATGGCGACCTGTTCAGGCGGCAGCTTCCCCGACAAGTCGAGCGATATAGCGTTCATACACCAGTCCCGCCGTCTCAATGTTGCGGTCGTTCATTGAGGCGACCAAATCGGCGTAAATGAGCAGTACCGGTGCGACCTGTTCCATTGGGGCAACGTCCGGCAGCTTCCAGAATTTACGTAGGATTTCCACCTCGCCAGCAGGGTCGCGCCGCAACCCAAACTTGGCTTGTAAGCGAGATGTATTCCCTTCAGCGTAGATGGTTGCTGTCTGCGGCTTGAGATATTTAGTCAAGAGCGCGGCACCGACCTCCCCGCCCCAACTCGCGCCAAAGGGAGTCAGGTCGGCGTGTTTCCACCAGTCCGCGTCCTGTCGTGTTGCGCTGAAGCGCCCGACTAGCAGCTTGGGGCGCAATTGCTCCGGGTATGCGGCGACGAAGCGGCGCAACAGGTCTTCCTTGTTGACGAGTTTACGCTCGCCAGTCTTCATCTCTCGAAGGTAGCCGAGCCGAGTTAAATCCTGCATTAGCCAGTTGACCGCGCCGAGCGATACTCCTGAATCGGCGGCGATCTCACGGTGCGTCCTCGCTTCTAATTGCGGGACGGCTAAAAGCGCGAAGATGACTTTCAGTCCGGTCGAGCGGAAGGCGCGCAGTGGGCGGGCGGCAAGATCATTAGCAGGTCGTTTCCCGCTTACGAACACAAACAAGCCCGGCTCGTTGAAGAAGACGTTACCGGCGGCGTCGAAGAACGGGATGTTAAATGTGCGCAGCTTGTCAGCCTGTACAGGATTGATGTAAGAGGCGACGAGAAGAGCGCGCCCGTGTATCCCTTGTAATTTGGCGACGAGATCGCCGAGCGCGGAACTAGTCAACCTCTCTTTGATCTCGGTGTAGAAACGAAAGGTCTTCTTCTCTCGATTAATATGCACGACCGCGTCCGGTCGCCAGCCTGTAGATAAACGCGGCAGCCGTTCCCCTTTCTCGAAGGTAGCGTCCAGTCCGCTGGTTTCGCGGAGCGCAGCAGCAGCCTCTTCGAATATCTCGTTTTCTTTATCCGTCACTTGAATTTCACCGCATTCTATAATGGTGACCCATACAGGTACAGCTTATCACTATGTTCACAAATCCGCTATGTTCATTTATAATGAACGAACAAATTATTAAATCAACCGGAATTTCTAAGCACTTGTATTTGCTGAGTTGGATTAAGGATGCAATTTCTGCTGGTAATTATCGAGAAAACGAAGCGGGCAATATCGCAGGCTCGTCAAGCGGCATCAGATTGCTGAACCCTTGACAGATTTACTTGGTTGCTTTATAATACAAAGTTCTTTGTAAATCAAATTTTAATCAGGTCCTTCAGGAGAGCTTTGGCATTACTGCGGAGAGGATGTAGTGCCAAAAACTTCAACCTGGAGGAATTGAATAATGAAGAGAATAGTCGTCTGTGCTTTCGCGCTCGTCCTCACGGTGCCAGCACTCAGCTTGTCGCAAGAACGCGGAAAGGATTTGACTAACCAGCCGCAGCCCTGTAATGCTAGGCGGAGACCTACACACTTGCCGAGTGGGCGCGAGAAGCTCACTGATCCAATAGAGGCGGTCGTGCCTTCCGTCATATTGGTGCGCCGTCGTCAAACGAGGGCCGAAATCATCCGGCGGGCGGTACAGGCCGTTCAGGGACAGTCATGCTACTGACGAGGCAGTCTTGCTTTCAGGGTAAGGGGATACGTGCTCACATTGCACGCCCCCTTTCTTTTTGTCTGATACGGCTTCGTCATGGCCGAGTGAAGCAGTTTGAGGGCGGGTTAAATATCGTATTATCGAATCTAACATTCTGTTTGATTTCCCTGAACGTATAAATGTTTTCTATCGCTCTTATCCGAAAAGGCAGCATGACACCATCAACGTTGGAATTGGAGCGGTACAAGCACCTTTCGCCCGCCTTTAAGCAACTGACCGTCGAACTCATCGCCGGTCAGTTGTCCCGCCACGTGTCTACATTTCTGTCCCCGGAGCCTAAAAACACTAATGGCCTCCCCGAAGGAAGGCCATTAGTGCTGCGTTTGCCACATGATAGTGGCGGAGCCGACGGGACTCGAACCCGCGACCTCCGACGTGACAGGCCGGCGTTCTAACCAACTGAACTACGACTCCGCAAACCTTTAAAATTTTCAAAGGCCGGCGCGTATCTGGTAGGCACGGAGGGACTCGAACCCCCAACCTCCACCTTGTAAGGGTGGCCGTCTACCATTGACATACGTGCCTGCAAAGACCGCCACAACCGAAGCCACAATTTAAGAGAAGAGAGCCCAACTGTCAAGCGCCGCGCCCCGGCGCTCACTTGCTCAGAGAAGCCAGACAGGCAACTCGTCCGCTCGGGCGGAACTCTCACCCTCGGGTGGCGTGTTAATCGGGGCGAGGCGTACGGCGGGCGCGGGCGATTCGCGTTGCGAGTCGGTTGTCTCGTCGCTTGGCCCGTCCGCGTTTGCCGATGAGTGCTCATCTCGCTGCCTCTTCGAGATTGGCGAGATGAGTACGTCGTCAACCTGTCCGTCTAGTCTGCCGATGACGGGCATCGTTCGGCCGTCCTTTCCGTCCGCGCGCGTTTGCGGCTATATTTTACCGCGAAAGTTTTTCTAAGAGAGTTTAAGACCGTGCTGAAGTTTACGGCAAGCATAAAACATCTCGCGCTTGGCTCGACAGCCGCGCTGCTCCTGCTCTTCGCGGTGGCCGCGGCCACTACCGCTGTAGGTCGCGCGCAGGATGAGCAGGATACGTACAAGCGCCCGCGCCGCGTCAACACCGCGCCGACGCCCACGCCGACCTCCGCTCCCGTGCAGCGACCCGCGCAGAAGGGGACGAGCATAACAGCGGCGGGCGAAGAGGTGAGTGAGGACGACGTGGTGCGCATCGAGACGCAGCTCGTCTCAGTTCCCGCAATCGTCACAGACCATGCGGGGCGTCCGCTGACGGGCTTGCGCGCCGACGACTTCCAGATTTTCGAGGACGGTCGCCAGCAGAAGCTCGCCAACTTCTCAACGACCGAAGCGCCCTTCGAGGTGGCGCTGCTCTTAGACACCTCGGGCTCGACGCGAGAGGACGTGGGACTCATACGCCGCGCCGCGCTCGCCTTCATCGAGGCGCTGCGTCCCGGCGACCGCGTTGCTATCCTCGCCTTCAACACAAGGAAGGAGGGAGCCGACGCGCTCGCCACCGTCGAGATAAAAGTTCCCTTGACCGATGACCGCGAGCTTTTGCAGGAGGCGGTCGAGAGCATCGGCGCGTCGAACGGCACGCCCTTCTACGACGGCCTTGAACGTGTCGCAAAGGATGTCTTCCGCGACAAGCCTTCGGAGCAGATGCGCGGCCGTCGCGCGCTCGTCGCGCTCACCGACGGCGTAGATTCGACGAGCGAGTCCGACTTTGAAGAGGCGCGCGAGCTTCTGAAGAGCGCGGGGCTCGTCTCATACTTCGTGCAGGTCAACACCGAAGATTACGTCGAAGAGCGTCTGATGCAGGACTGCGAGGACGACGGGGCGTTGCGTCTATCGCGCGTGCAGCTTCAGCGATACCGCAACATCATCGCGCCCGGCGCGGCTGCCGAAGACTTCTCGAACTTCTGCCGCATGGGTCAGTTCGAGCGCATGCACGCGAGCCGCACGCTCTACCAGCTTGCGCGCGCCGAGATGAACCGGCTGGCGCGCGAATCGGGCGGCAAGACCTTCGCGGTGGCAGACCTGCGCGATGCGCGCCGCGCCTTTCAACAGGTCGCCGCCGACATCGGCACGCAGTACAGTCTCGGCTACTACTCGACCAACACCGCGCGCGACGGCAGCTTTCGTAACATCCGCGTCACCGTGCGCGGACTCAAAGACGCGCAGGTGCGTGCACGCGAAGGTTATCAAGCGCCAAAGAGTTGACCCAAGGCTTTAAACTCAAGCATTAAACTTGAATAAGACTTGAACATTAAACTTGAAGAGGACTCAATAACGGATGACGAATGACGGACGTGCGTTTGAACGCATCACCTTGATTGTGCTCGACAGCCTCGGCATGGGCGAGATGCCCGACGCCGCCGCGTGGGGAGACGCGGGCGCCGACACGCTCGGGCACATCTGCGAGTCGCGCGACGTGAGCATGCCAAACCTCCGGCGTTGGGGATTGGGGAACGTGCGTTACTTGAGCGGCGTCGCGCCGGTCGAAGACCCGCGCGCCTCCTACGGTCGCTGCGCGCTGCGCTCGAACGGCAAGGACACGACGACGGGTCACTGGGAGATGGCGGGCATCATCTTAGAGAAGGCTTTTCCCACTTACCCCGAAGGCTTCCCCCCCGATGTCATCGCGCGCTTCGTTGCACAGACGCGAGTGCCGGGCATACTCGGCAACTATCCGGCCTCGGGGACTGAAATCATCAAAGAGTTGGGCGAGGAGCACGTGCGCACGGGCAAGCCCATCGTCTACACCTCGGGCGACTCGGTCTTTCAGATCGCCGCGCACGAAGAGGTCATCGGCGTCGCGCGTCTCTACGAGATTTGCGAGACGGCGCGCGACATCCTACGGGGTGAGCACGAAGTCGGCCGCGTCATCGCGCGCCCCTTCTTGGGCGCGCCCGGCGCGTTCCGGCGCACGGAGAATCGCCATGACTATGCGGTTCCGCCGCCACGCGACATGCTGCTGCCCGTGCTTTCGGGCGCGGGCCTAGACGTGGTAGCCGTCGGCAAAATCTCTTCCATCTACGACGCCGCAGGCGTTACGCGCGAGCTACCCGGTAAGAACAACGACCAGTCAATAGACGAGACCATTCGCGCGCTCGGCGAAGAGACGCGCGGGCTCGTCTTCTCGAACCTCGTTGACTTCGACATGCTCTACGGCCACCGCCGCGACGTTGAAGGCTACGCGCGCGCGCTCGAACATTTCGACTCGCGTCTGCCCGAAATCGAGGCCGCGATGCGCGACACAGACCTTCTCATCATCACCGCCGACCACGGCAACGACCCGACCTATCGCGGCACCGACCACACGCGCGAGTAC
Source organism: Acidobacteriota bacterium (assembly GCA_032230645.1). Classification (GTDB taxonomy): domain Bacteria; phylum Acidobacteriota; class Blastocatellia; order Pyrinomonadales; family Pyrinomonadaceae; genus QHXN01. The sequence continues at coordinate 8,554 of JAVXWN010000016.1, forward strand.
GCACCGCTCCTCGTCTACGGCACGCGCGCACGCGCCGGGGTCAACTTCGGAGACCGCGACTCGCTCGCCGACATCGGCCAGACCATCGCCGACAACTTCGGCCTCCGGCTTGGCGCGGGCGAGAGTTTCCTACCACTCATTAAATGAGCAGAAGCCCGACGGCTCCGAAAGGATGAGGGATGAAGTGAAGACTGCTTAACCTTCATCCTTCATCCTTCATCCTTTAACCCTGTGTGGGGTCTTTGATGATGGCGATGTAGGGGAGGTTGCGGTAGCGTTCGGCGAAGTCGAGCCCGTAGCCGACGACGAAGGCGTCGGGGATGCGAAAGCCACAGTAGTCTATCTTGACCTCGCGCTCGCGTCGCTCCCACTTGTCGAGCAGCGCGGCCAGACGGACGCTGCGCGCGCCGCGCTGGTGCAGGCTTCCAATGAGGAAAGAGAGCGTGAGCCCCGTGTCAACGATGTCCTCAACGATGAGGATGTCGCGACCGTCAACGGGCACGTCGAGGTCTTTGACGATCTTCACCTCGCCCGACGAGCGCATCCCCGAGCCGTAACTCGAAATCGCCATGAACTCGACGCCGAGACGCAAGTCCGCCGAGCGCACCAGATCGCTTAGAAAGATGCACGCGCCTTTGAGCACGCCGATCAAAAGCGGCGTCTGCCCTTCGTAGTCGCGCGCGATCTCCGCGCCCATCTCGGCAACGCGCATCTGTATCTGCTCGGCGGTGAAGAGCGGCTCAAGGTTGGGGTTGCTAAACTCCGACACGGCAACGGCGGATGAAGACAAAGTCGGCCTCCTCTTGCATTAAGAAATGTTTGCGGGGACAGCAGCCGCGCGAGCTATTTGCACCGCGCCGCCGTGGTGCGACATACTATGAGAGCTTTACACGCGAGGTCAAATGCAGGGCACCCGTCACTTGGCTCTAACGCCTCTGTGACCTTTGCCGAACGCTGACGGTTTCTCTATGCCGGACGAACAACCGACCGAATCAACGCGCGACCGTGTCCGCGCCCTTGTGCGCGATGTGCTCCGCAACGCGGCCCCGGCCGATGAGGATGCCGAACAGACGCCGCCGCGCGCGCGCGTCGTCAACGTCGCTACGGAAGTGAGCGCGCCTGCGGAGAAGGATTACGCGCGCGACGAGTCATCGAAGACGGTCATCACCGAAGACGACGTGCGCGGGCTCGCCGAGGGCGCACGCCTGCGCATCGCGGAGGGTGCGCGACTGACGCCGCTCGCCGCCGACATCGTTCGCGAGCGCCGCATCGAGTTAGTCCGCCGCGTCTCCCGCCGGGGCTCGCACGCCGAAAAGATTGTCGCCGTCGGCGCAGACCACGGCGGCTTCCCGATGAAGGAGGAGCTGAAAGGCTTGCTCGTCGAGCTTGGACATCGCGTCCACGACTTCGGCACCAATTCAACCGACGCCGTTGACTACCCCGACTTCGCACATGCAGTCGCGCGCGCCGTCTCTGAGGGCGAGGCCGACCTCGGCATCATCGTCGACGGCGCGGGCGTCGGCTCCTGCATGACGGCCAACAAGGTGCCGGGCGTGCGCGCCGCCGCCTGCTACTCGGTGCGTGTCGCCATCAACTCACGCGAGCACAACGACGCCAACGTCCTCACTCTGGGTAGCGGCATCATCTCCCCACAAGAGATGCGCGACATCGTCCGCGCATGGCTCTCAACCGACATCACCGAAGACCGCCACAAGCGCCGCGTCGCCAAGATCGAAGCCGTCGAACGGCAGTACAGGTGCTAAAATTTAAGTATGGCTTATTCAAGTAACGGAGATTTCGAGCGGCTCGTCGAACAGATTACGGACGTGATTGTCGCGCGACTGAACGGCGACGGGACGGAGTCGGACGGCGCGTGCGGGTGTGGGAGCGCGTGCTTCAATCGTTGTCCTGAGAGGATGCAGCGCGTGGTGGATGCGGGTGCGTCGCGCATCGGGGTGATTCTCGGCGACGCGGCGACGGCGCGCGACTGGGCGAGCCTCGTTGACCATACGCTCTTGAAGCCAGAGGCGAGCGAGGCCGACATCACGCGACTGTGCGAAGAGGCGGCGCAGTATCACTTTGCAAGCGTGTGCGTGAATCCTTCCTGGGTGAAGACCTCGGCCTGCGTGCTGCGCGGGTCGGGCGTGCCCGTCTGCACGGTGGTCGGGTTTCCTTTGGGCGCGACGCTCGCCGACGTGAAGGCGTATGAGACGCGGAGGGCTATCTACGACGGTGCGCGCGAGATAGACATGGTCATCAACATCGGCGCTTTGAAGAGCGGCGACGACTGCGCCGTCGAGTATGACATACGCGCCGTGGTCGAGGCGGCGCACGAGCACGGCGTGCTCGTCAAGACGATTATCGAGACCGCGCTCCTCACAGACGAAGAGAAGGTGCGCGCATGTCTCGCGGCCAAGCGCGCGGGAGCGGACTTCGTGAAGACCTCAACGGGCTTTGCCAAGTCGGGCGCGACGGTCGCGGACGTGGCGTTGATGCGCCGCACGGTGGGCCCTGACCTCGGGGTGAAAGCCGCGGGCGGGGTCAAAGGTATCTCCGACGCGCGCGCGATGGTCGAGGCCGGAGCCACGCGCCTCGGCGCATCGGTCGGCGTCAAGATCGCGCAGGAGGCCGCGGGCGTGAAGACGAACGCCCCGGCCGCCGCGTACTGAGACGGACGGCCGCTTCGCATCGAACTTGAAAGTCGTGGTGCTCTCTGTGAGAAATCTGAAGCACGGGCGTTGGCCGCTTATCTTCGCGGCGCTTCTGCTGGCGTTCGTCTCTGGCAGCGAAGCCGCTTCGGGGCAGGATGCGGCCGTGGGCGCGCGCCGCTCCGACGATGCGCCAATCGTCATTCCTATAATCGCCTTTGATAAAGAAGGGCGGCCCGCCACTTCGCTCAAGCCTGAAGACCTGCGCGTCGTCGTAGACGGCTTGGAGCAGAAGATCATCAACCTCTCGCAACAGTCGAACGAGCCGCTGCATGTCGTCGTCATGATTGATGCGAGCACCTCGCAGGAGCACATCCTTTCGTCTGCGCGCAGCGCGGCCGTCGAGTTCATCACCTCTTCAATGCGACAGGGTAGGGACGACGCGACGCGACCGTAAGAAAAATGCGACACCCGCTTCTTGAAACGCGCAAGCTTTGCGTCTATGCTCGGCCCATCCTGAACTGAGCACAACACGGAAGGTGTGGGCGATGGCTCCGAAGAGACCGAACATTCTCGCGGTGATTCTGGGCGGGGGCGCGGGCACGCGGCTGTCGCCGCTGACGTTGACGCGCTCGAAACCGGCCGTGCCGTTGGGCGGCAAGTACCGGCTCGTTGATATACCCATCTCGAACTGCATCAACTCGGACATCCTCAAGATATTCGTGCTGACGCAGTACAACTCGGCCTCTCTCAACAAGCACATCGCGACGACCTATCGCTTCTCGCAGTTCTCGAACGGCTTCGTCGAGATTCTCGCCGCCGAGCAGACGCCGCAGAACCCGCAATGGTTTCAGGGCACGGCCGATGCCGTTCGGCAGGTCTTGCCTCACATCTCGGCTTGGGGCATTGACACGCTGCTGATTCTCTCGGGCGATCACCTCTACCGGATGGACTATCGCCGCTTCATCGCGCGCCACTTCGAGACCGATGCCGACGTGACCATCTCGGTCATCCCCTTCGTGCGCGAGCAGGCCGAAGACTTCGGGTTGATGAAGATGGAGCCGACCGGTCGCATCGTCGAGTTTCGCGAGAAGCCGAAAGGTCAGGCGCTCGAAGAGATGCGTGTGGACACCACGGCCTTCGGCCTCAGCGTCGAGGAGGCCGCGCGCCGCCCCTTTCTCGCCTCGATGGGCATCTACGTCTTCAAGTACCAGTGGCTCATCGAACTGCTCGCGCGCGACCCGACGTGGATGGACTTCGGCAAGCAGGTCATCCCGGCGGCCATCGAGAGCAGCAACGTGCAGGGCTACATTTTCGACGACTACTGGGAGGACATCGGGACGATCTCGGCCTTTCATCAGGCGAACCTCGATTTGACGGCGACCATCCCGAAGTTCAACCTCTTCGACACGGATGCGCCCGTCTACACGCGCGGGCGCTACCTGCCGCCGTCGAAGATCAACAACAGCCACATCAACGGCTCGATCATCGCCGAAGGTTGCATCATCAGCCGCGCCCACATCAATCGCTCGCTCATCGGCGTGCGCACGCGCATAGACTTCGGCGCGCAGATAGATGACACCTACGTCATGGGTGCGGACTACTACCAGTCCATAGAGGAGATGGCGACGGACGCGCGCAGTAGCATCCCGCGCATCGGCATCGGCGAGGGCTCGGTCATCCGTAACGCCATCATTGACAAGAACGCTCGCATCGGCGCGGGCGTGCGCCTCCTCAACGAACGCCGCGTCGCTGACGAAGTCGCGCCCGACCGCAGTTGGTACATCCACGACGGCATCATCATCATCCCCAAAAACGGCATCGTCCGCGACGGCACAGTGGTTTGAGGCGATGAATGATGAATGATGAGTGATGAGTGATGAACTGAAGAGTCGTGTCAGTCGTCAGTTGAAAACAAAGAGGCCGGAGAGTTGAGCATTCAACCTTCGGCCTCTTTGTCTCTACACGCCGTCTTTGCTATTCAGTCAATTCATCGCTCATCATTCCCTCGTGCGCCCGCGCTCCGAGGTAAAGGGGCGTCGTCGTAGTTCGGGCGCGGGGCGTGGAGTGTTCGTGTCCTGCGCTGTAGTGGAGGCGGGGCCACCGTTGCCGTCGGGCCTGTAGACGTAGCTGTCGCGTGCGCGCACGACGAGGTTGGGGCGCTTGACGCGCACGCGTATCTGTCGCCGCTCCTGCGCCTGTGACTGGCGCGAGGGGTAGTAGCCGAGGCTGTACTGGCGGCGCAACTCCTCCGCGATGTTCGTGAAAGCCTCTTCAACATAGCGCAGGTCTGCGGCGTCGTAATGACGGCCGCCCGTCTCCTCCGCGAGACCGTGCAGGTACTGGCCCGCGCGCTCGTAGTCGGCGCGTGTAGTTCCCGCGCCGCCACCACCTCCGCCACCGCCGACCGTGACGCCACCGCCAAGTATGATCCCGATGACATCGCCGATGCCGGGCCGCCTCGACGGGTAGCGGCTCGAACCCGGCCAGCCTCCGCCGCCACCACCACCCCCCGCCGCGGCCGTGTCCGCGTATGTGTCGTACTGAACGGGGTAGACCATCGCGTCCAACTCTTCGGCTGCTTCGAGCGTGCTGCGATAGCTGGCGTGCTTGCTTGAGGTATCTACGCCGTCGGTGAAGAGCACGATGGCCTTGCGTCCCTGCACGCGGGAGAGTTGTTGACGGATGATGAGGTCAACCGCGTCGTAGAGTCGTGTGCCGTTGCCGGTATGAGTGCGGCGTATGGCGTTGCGAAGCATGCCACGGTCATTGGTCGCTTCGGCGAGGACTCGCACCTCGTCATCGAATGAGACGACGATGACGCGGTCTTCGGGGCGAAGCTGGTCGAGGAAGGCGACGGCCGCTTCCTGTATGTCTTCGAGCTTGAAGCGGGTCGAGCCCGATGTGTCGATGACGAGAGCCACGGTGAAGGGCTGCTCGACGGGAGCGAAGTAGGCGACCTCCTGCTCCGTGCCGTCTTCGAGGATGCGAAAGTCCTCCTTGTGCAGTCCCCCGATGAAGCGGCCGTCGCGGTCGAGCACGGAGACGGGCACGGTCACGAGCGCCGCGTTGACGCGCACGACCTCGTCCTCGCCCACCTCCTCCGAGACTTCGCCGCGCGCGCCGGGCCGCGTTGAAGGCGCGGGCTGGCCGCTCTGCGTCGGCGTGCGCTGCGCCGGAGTCGTGGTGTTGACGACCGGCGCGGGAGTCTTCGCAGCGGGCGCACCCTGCTCCGTCCCGGCGCGGCGCGGGCGCGTCTGTGCAGCGAGCGCCACGGCAAAGGCGGCAAACAGGGCGAGAGTCAGGGACAGGCGGGCAAGCTTTTTCATAACCGTTAATTCTCCTCGGGAGGCGCTGGCTCGCGCCGTCACTTTGACGACCAGAGGGCGTCAACAGATGCCCGGTTTTTTTGAAGAGACGAAGGATGAGGGATGAAGTGAAGACTGTTCAGCATTACCTTCATCCTTCATCCGTTCGCCTGCATCCCTCATCCTTTCACCGCGCGGCGCTTTCGATGGCGTTGAAGATGAAGGGGAAGGTGCCCCACGTCTGCCCTCGATGCTGCGGGCGGAAGCCGAAGAGGATGACACGCCCTTTCCCCAGTGTCGCCTCGACGAGCGCGGCGCGATCGGCGAGCCGCTCCGCCCCGAGCAGGTAGCCCGAGCGCAGCACATCCTCCTTGCGCCCGGCGTAGCGCGCTACGACTCGCGCCGCGCGACCGTCAGTCACCTCGAAGGCGGCGCTGTCTATGAAGTATGCGTCCGCCTGTGACGCTATCCCGCGCGCGAGCGGTTGCGTCTGGTCAACCTCGATGCGGAGAACCGAGCCGGGGCAGTAGAACTCCGAAGGCTTCAAGTCTTCGAGCACGTTGCGGACGGGCAGGTTGAAACGCTTGATGGCAAGCTCGGTCGAGTCGTCCCAACAGATGAGCGTGCCGCCCTCCTCAACGAAGCGTCGCAGGTTCGCCACGCCCGCCTCGGTGATGCCGCCCGTGAACTCCGGCGGCGCGGTGTCACGTGCGCGCCCCTCGACAATCTCGCGCAGCCGCATCGAAGGCAGAACGAGCACGTCGTATTTCGAGCGCAAGTCCCCCGAGCGCACGTCCACGTCGCGCAGAGACGTGTAGGGTATGTTGAAGGTGTCGAAGAGCCAGCGCGTCCAGCCCTCGTCCATCGAGCCCGTCCAACTCCGGTAGAGCGCGAGCCGCACGTTACGTTTGAGCGGGTTCGGAATCGGCGAGCCGTCGTACATTCTGGCGACGGCTCGCGAGCGGTCAACCCACTCCGCTTTCTTCAACCCGGAGAGCAATCCCAAATCCTTTCGCATCTCCCCGATGTCGCTGACGAGCGAGAGTCGCGCGGCCTCGGGCTCGCGGATGCTTTTGACGGGATAGGCTTCAACGCCCATCTGCATCGGCAGCGTCCAACCGGCCACGTCGTAGGGGCGCTCGGGCGTACCGCCTGAGAGACGGTCTGGATAAATCTGTCGCTCGAAGAGCGCCTGCACGTTTGTGCGATAAGGCTGTTTGAGAAAGACGAGAAAACTGTTTGAGGGCCACTCTTCGGGTAGCGGCTGCTTCGCATCGTTGTAGATGCTGCCGCGCGACTCTATCAACATCAGGTGAAGCTCGGCGTCCATCCGTTGGACTTCGACGCCCTGCTCGACGAGAAGCGTGACGAGCTTGGCGACCGCTTCATCCTTTCCCTGTCCGGCGGGGATGACGTAGGCGAGCGGAGCTTCGTGGCTGTCGTCGGGCGGCCAGTCGAGAGCGCGCGCACCGAGGTCGTAGAAGTTGCGCAGATAGCGCGCGCGATACTTCGCCGCCATCGAGAGAACGGCGCGCGTGGCCGTCAACTCAAGCCCCATGATGTCACGCGCACGCCACTCGCCGCCGGGCCAAGGATTGGGGAAGTTCGTCGTTGGGCTGTCGGGGAGCGCCGTGGGCATGCCGCGCGTCGAGGCGCGCGAGAGTTGTTCGCGCGTGACGCGGATGGGAGTCATCAGGCGCGCGCTCGCCGCTTCGGTCAGGATGCCGATTGAGTTGTGAAAGTACGGCGCGGTGCGAAAGCCGCCGTGCCACCAAGTGTCATAGAGCGCGTTGGTGATGACGCCTTTGAAGCCAGCGGCCTCTTCGTCGGCGGCGATCTTGTGGCCGATGAGTCCGACCTCACGCAGCAGCAGCGGCGCGATGTGCGGGTTCGGCGGGTCGTAGAAGGGCGGGACAAAGAAGCGCGACCCCGTAGACCCCTGCTGATGGATGTCGTAGACAATCTCGGGGAACCACTCTTTCCACAACAGGCGCGTGACGGCGCGCGTCTCCATGAGGTTGAGCATGAACCAGTCGCGATTGTCGTCGTGCCCCGCGTAGGTGTGATAAATCTCGGGCGGCTCGCTTCCTTCCCATGGCTTGCCCAGAGAGCTTCGATACCAGTCGGCGACGATACTGATGCCGTCGGGGTTGGGCGAGGGGATGAGGATGAGAATGGTGTTGTCTAAAATCTCGCGCGTGTCTGAGTCCTGTGCCGTGGCAAGCTCGTAGGCAAGCTGCATTGACATCTGCGAGGCGACGATCTCGGTCGAGTGAATCGAGCAGGAGACGACCACCACCGTCTTGCCTTCACGCACCAGACGGTCGCGCTCGGCCTCTGATGCGACGAGGCGCGGGTCTGCGAGACGGCGCTGGATGTCGCGATATTTATCCAGTTCGCGTATATTCGCAGGCGCGCTGATGAACGCGGCGACGAGCGGGCGGCCGAGCGTTGACTCGCCGATGGTCTGGACTGTCACGCGGTCGCTCGCGCGGTCGAGCCTTGAGAAGTAATCGTTGATCTGCTTCCAGTCGGCAACCTTTCGGTCGTCGCCGGGCGCGAAGCCAAGCACGTCGCGCGGCGAAGGCACGCCTCGGGCGGCGGTCGTGTCGTGCGCTTCCGTGGTCGTGACGTTCGGGCGAGTGCGGCGGCGTTGCGCGTGCGCTACGTTGAGCGTCAGGCAGCAGAGCCCGAGCGCGGCGACGATGAACAGAAAAGGGCGGCGGCGAAGGAACGCTTGATGCATCCTGAGAGTCTTCCGACAGAGATTGAAGGCCAAGAGCGTAGCGGAAGTCGAGAGCGCGCCGAGTCTAGCATAGGCTCGGAACGGACGCTCGCCGGAAGGCTCTGGTACTGGTGGTCGCTCTTCGTGGCCGCGATGCTTCTGCTCATCTTCGGGCCGCCATCGATCACCGCCGCGCTTCTGGCGCGCAGGCCACAATGGGTCTATCCGTGGGCGCTCTTCGGCGCGCGCAACTGGCTACGTCTGAGCGGAGCGCGCGTGCGCGTGCGCGGCCTCGAACAACTCGACCCGGAGCAGCCTTACGTCTTCATCGCCAACCATCGTTCGTTTCTCGACACGGCCACGCTCTTCTATCACACGGGGCGGCGCATCGGGCTGCTGGCGAAGAAGGAACTGTTGAAGGTTCCGATACTCGGTTACGGCATGGGCTTCTGTAACATACTCGCCATTGACCGCTCGAACCGCGAGCGCGCCTTCCGCACGACGAAGGCCGCGACCGACCGCCTGCGCGCGGGCGTCTCGTTCGGCGTCTTCGCCGAAGGGACGAGGGCGCTGCCCGGTCAACTTCTTCCATTCAAGAAGGGCGGCTTCTACATGGCGGTCGAGGCGGGTGTGCCCATCGTCCCCGTCGCCATCAAGTACACGGACGAGTTGATGGGGAAAGGGACGGGTGTTGCGCGCCCCGGCCGTATCGAGATGATCATCCTGCCACCCATCGAGACCGCGGGGATGACTGACGCCGACGTGAAGCGGCTGGCTGAGCGAACGCGCGAGGTCATCGCGGAGGAGTTGGGCGTGAAGTGAAATAAGGAGCGAGTGCGTTTGCGCGAGACTCGCAGCCGAGAGTTCGGAAAAGAGTGTCGGAAAAGATTTCAGGGCGACGTGAACAAACGGTTGTTCACGTCGCCCTGAGTTGTTTGTCGTCTTGATAATCTTTACGGCTTCGGCTTCTGCGCCGGAGGTGTGGCCGAAGGCTTGGCGGGCTGTTTGTCCTTCTCCTTGTCATCGGGTTCGTCGCCCTGTTCGATGACGGTGGCGCGGCCGCGCAGCCGCTCGAAGTCGGTGAACTTGATGCGCAGGCGGAGGTGTACGGTCTGCCCGCCCTTGAAGGTCAACTCGTCGTCGGCGTATGAGTAGGTCGGGAACCAATACTTGCCGTCTATCTGCTCGCGATAGGTCTCGAAGGTCGGAAAGCGCTGATCGAACTCGGGCACGCCCTTGCCGCGCGCCTTGACGATTTGGAGGTCGTGGTCGTCAACCCAGATGCGACCTTGAAAGTAGCGCTCGGGCTTCTTCGACTTCTTCAATGCGGAGAGGCGGCCCGCGTCCGAGAGAATCTTCGGCGTCACGTCGAAGACGTATGTGTCAAGCTCGTCAATCTTCTCCTTGCCGACATAGGCGAAGCTGTACTCGCCTATCTTCGATGATTCGAGCGCGAAAGCCTGCACGCCGCCGAGGTCTTCCAAATCCTCCGCCGTCACCTGAATCTCGGTCATCGTCGGGATAGGGAACTGGAGAATCTTCTCGTAACGCTGCCCGCTGTCGTCAAAGACGAAGCTTGAGACGCGGTGGTACTCGCCCGAAATCTGCCCACCCCATGCGATGGTCTGGATGACCGCGTCGCGGTGGAAGGCGTACTCGTTGAGCGCCTTGCGGAACTCGGTCTCCTTCTGCGTGAAGGCGCGGATGATACGGTCAACGTCGGCGGGTGCGCCCGAGCGGTTGATGACGGGCGCGCCCGCCGACACGTTGGTCTGTTGCGCTGAAGCGGCCGACGAGAGCAGGACGGCTGCCAGAATCGACAAGAGAACTCTTTTCATAAACACTCTTCCGGATGTTGAAATTCGGATGCGCGAGCCATTCACATTATGGATTAAAAGCCCGCCGAGCAACCCTTTCGATGCCGCGCAGGCCGCGCGTGTTGCCACCGCGCCCCTCAACTTCAACCGACGAACTCGGCCTCGACGCGGTGCGGGATGACGCCGCGCTCAAACCCTTCGTCAAGCAGGCGCTGAACGGCGATGCGCCCGCGCTCGGTGTAGTCGAGCGTGAGCTGGTTGACCCACATCGCGACGAAGCGGTCGGCCAACTCCGTGTCCATGTCGCGCGCGAACTGCATGGCGTAGGCCAGCGCGTCGCGGCGGTTGTCGAGCGAGTATTGAATTGACTGGTGCAGGTAGCCGGAGACGCGTGCGACGGTCTCGGCTCCGAGGTCGCGTCGAATGACGTTGCCGCCCATCGGCAGCGGAAGGCCGGTCTTCTCCTTCCACCACTCGCCGAGGTCTACGACCTTCTGGAGCCCGAGCCGCTGATAGAAGAGTTGCCCCTCGTGTATGAGGAGCCCCGCGTCGGCCGTGCCCGCCTGCACCGCCTCGATGATGCGGTCGAAGGGAACGACCACGTACTCGAACTCGGGCGCGAGTATGCGCAGCGCGAGAAAGGCGCTGGTCATCGTTCCGGGCACAGCGACTTTCAAGCTCGCAAGCTCTTCGACACTGTGCGGCTCGCGCGCGACGACGATGGGGCCGTAGCCCTCGCCGATAGAAGCGCCGTGCGGCAGCAGCACGTACTTGTCCGAGACGTAGGCGTAGGCGTGGAAGCTGATGGCCGTCACGTCGTAGATGCCGCGCGTCGCCTTCTCGTTTAATGTCTGTATGTCTTCGAGCGTGTGCTCGAAGCGGATGTCGCCCGTGTCAATCTTGTTCGTCGCCAGCCCGTAGAACATAAAGGCGTCGTCCGAGTCGGGCGAGTGCGCGACGGTGATGGTGCGTGTTTCGGTTGCTGTGGTCATGCTTATGAAATCTCAGTTCTCGTCCGCTGGCTGCGGCGGCATGTGCTCTTCGGCCTTGCGCAGCAGTCGGAAGCGGTTGTCGTCGAAAAGAAAATAGTAGGCCGTGTAAGTCCACTGCATGTCGTAGTGATTCCGCGTGAGGACGAGCAGGCGGCTGTCGAGCCGGAAGAAGTGCGAGCGCGAACCTTCGTCCTCCATGTCGGGGATGTCCATGAACTCAAGGGGCGGGAAGTAGACGCGGCCCGTGCGCGCGTCAACCACGCCCATCTGCGCGCAGCCCGTACCGCAGCCCCAGACGACAACCGTGTAGTGACCGGCGAAGTTCGGCCCCCCTCGCGAATCTTCGCGCAGGCGCGTGCGGAACTCGCGCGCCTTCTTGCTGTCGAGACGGATGCGCGCGGGCCGTCCCTTGTAGACCTCGCGCACCGTGTAATCCTCAAAGCGCGGAGCGCGTGTTGTCACGCGCCGCGCCTTCTTCGACTGCGCCAACGTGCGCGGGCCGAAGGCGGCGGCCAAAGAGCAGAGCACGAGCACGGCGACGGCGGCCCTCTTTAAAATGACAGTCATCATGTCGGGTCTTAAATACCTCACGCCGATTCGCCTTCGAGACACGCGCGCTCTGCGGGCCAGCGTTGGTACTCCTCGCGCGTGGAGGCGAGTCGCTCGGGCGAGACGTTCGAGCGTTCGACCGGCCAGCCGAGCACGGCGAGCAGCATTCGCTCCGTCGTCCAGCGCAGGTGTTGCGCCGCGCATTCAAGCGCATGGTCGGGACGGCGCGCGAGAGGGTCGCCGTGGACGAGCCGGTGCCGAATCTCAAGCAGCGGCCACTCGTCGAGTCTGCCCACGAGCGGCCAGAGGTCTGAGAGTTCGACGCCACGCCGTTCACAAAATCTTTCGAACACGCGAGAGAAGGGGAGCCGGTTTAGCTCGCGCGTCTTCTCGTACATGAGCGCGCGGCGTTCGGCGTCTTCGGCGAGCGCAGGCTGTCGCTTGAGCCAAGACTTCAACTCGCGTTCGAGCGACGCGAACTCTTCGCGCGGAATAATCTCGTACTCGTCGTCGCCGCGCGCAAACGTCAGCGTGGATTCGAGCGCGGAGAAGAGCGCGAGGAACGACCGCTCGATTGTCTCTCCGGGCACGGGCCTCATAAAGGCGAGCGCGCGCCGCAAGACCTCCTCACGTCCCGAAGCCGCGAGCGCGTCGGCGGCCGAGCGCACGAACTCGCCGAGGTCGTCGGCTTCGATGAGCACGGGGGCCGCGTCGTCGTCCGACCCTGCGGCGGCTTCCTCGTCAAGACCTTCAGCGCCAACCCGCCTCCTCGCCGCGAACGAGAGAATCAGCGCGAGGTCGTCCGCCCACGTCCAGCCTGTCCCTGTGTCTGCCTCTCCCAAGATTCACCTGCCGCGCGACGCCGCGTCGGCTCAAGCCGTCAGCCTTTGGATTGCCCGTTGCGCCCCTGCTCGATGATGTCAATAATCGCGTTGAGCCGTTGGTCGGTGTGCGCCTGTGCTTCCGCCAACTCAGACATCTTCACCGTTAAGTCTCTCTGCGCCTTACCCATCTCGTTCATAGTGTTGTAGAGGTGTACGGTCGCAGTCTCAAGACGGCTGATGCGTGCCTCATGAAACTCACGCATCTGTTCCAGACGTTCCGAGAAACTTTCCTGCTGCTTGATGATGAACTCCATCACCTTCTGAATCTCGTCGTTAGTCATAAATGTCTCCTCATCCGAGAGTCATCGGGTGGTTTCGCGCGGGACGGCCCGCGTGGGCGGAAGAGAGTTCGTCAGGCGTGCGCCTCCTCGTGCTCGACGGGCCGGTAGAGAGTGTCGCGCTCAAACGCTTCGAGCCCCGCGTCTTCGATGAGCGCGACGATCTCCTGCTTCGACATCCTGACCTCGCCGTTTGATTCGACCGAGTAACTCTCGGAGAGTTCGCCGCCCTCGGTGATCGTGCCGTCGAGGTCGTTCGCGCCGTAGTGGAGCGCGACCTGCGCGAGCCGCTTGCCGAGCATCACCCAGTAGGACTTGATGTGCGCGAAGTTGTCGAGCATCAGGCGCGAGACGGCCATCGTCTTCAAGGAGTCAACGCCCGAGGGGCCGGGCAAATGCGCGAGCTGTGAGCCGGGCGGGTAGAAGGCGAGCGGGATGAAGCACTGGAAGCCTTCGGACTTGTCCTGCTGCTCGCGCAGCCGAATCATGTGGTCTACGCGGTCTTCGATTGATTCGATGTGGCCGTAGAGCATCGTCGCGTTAGTCTTGAGGCCCGCCGCATGAACCTTGCCCGCGAGGTCGAGCCAGCGCGCGGCGTCGGTCTTGTGCGCGCAGATCATCGAGCGCGTCGGCTCGCGAAAAATCTCCGCGCCGCCGCCGGGACACGAGTCCATACCGGCAGCCTTCAACTTCTCAATTACTTCCTCGTCCGTCATCTTATAGAAGCGCGCGAAGTGGTCAAGCTCAACCATCGTCCAAGCCTTCAAGTGAAGCTGCGGGTACTTCGACTTGAGCGACGAGAGCAGGTCTGTGAAGTAGCTAAACGGGAGCTTGGTGTTTAGGCCGCCGACGATGTGCAGCTCGGTCGCGCCCTCCGTCACTGCCTCGCCCGCGATGCGAAGACTGTCTTCGATGTTATGCGTGTAGGCATCGGCCGCGCGGGGCGTGCGGAAGAAGCCGCAGAACTTGCAGTCGGCGTAACAGACGTTCGTCGGGTTGAAGTGGCGATTGACGTTGTAGTACGTCACGCGCCCGTGCAGCCGCCTGCGAACGGTGTCGGCCAGACGCCCGAGCGCGGGCACGTCGCAGGTCGCGAACAGCGCGAGGCCGTCCGCAAAACTGAGCCGCTCGCCCGCCTCGACTTTGGCGGCAAGTTCGTTGAGCGTGGGGTCGTATGAAAAGTTCATAATCTTAAAAGCGATTCCGCGACAACAGCACCGCCGAACGTGGCGAGCAGGATGACGCTGACGAAGGCATTCGTCGTAAAGAATGCCGCGTTCAACCGGCTCAAATCGTCGGCGCGCACGAGCGAGTGTTGAAAGACTAGGAGCGCGCCCGTCGCCGCGATGCCTGCGAGCGCCAGCGCGCCCAGACCGGTCAGAAAGTATAACCCAACGAGCGCCGCGAACGCCCCCGCGTGAAGCACACGCGAGACCCACAGCGCGCGCCGAACACCCAAGCGTGCCGGTATCGAGCGCAAGCCCACACGCCGGTCGAACTCGTAGTCCTGACACGCGTAGAGCACGTCGAACCCCGCAGTCCACAACAGCACCACGCCCGAGAGCAGCACGGGAACGAATGAGTCAATGGCACCGCGCACCGCGACCCATGCACCCGTCGGCGCAATCGCCAGACACCAACCGAGTACGACGTGCGAGAGCGACGTGAAACGCTTCGTGTATGAGTAGAGCAGCACCGAGCCGAGCGCAACCGGCGCGAGCCGCAGCGTCAGCCGGTTGAGCATCGAGGCGGCGACGAAGAAGAGCGCGGCCGAGGCGAGCGTGAATCCCCAGACGAACGTGACCGAGAGACGCCCGGCAGGGATTGCGCGCGTGGCCGTGCGCGGGTTCTGTGCGTCGTAGCGCCGGTCGGCGATACGGTTGAAGGCCATCGCGGCCGAGCGCGCGCCGACCATCGCCGCCGTAATCCATAACGCCTGCCACCATGTCGGCAGACCCGACGCCGTGAAGCCGCGCGCCGCCAGCAACGCGCCCAGGAAAGCGAAGGGCAGCGCGAAGAGCGTGTGCTCGATCTTTATCATGTCGAGCGTCGTGCGGATGTTGTCGGCGGCGGTCTTCATCTCGGTGTGAAAGTAGGCAAAACTCGGGCCATGTCGGAAGCAACATTCACGGCGAAAGCGAAGACGATGTTACAGCTACGGCGCAGAGCAACAATGAGCCTTTACGAACCGCGCTGGCAAAATGCCAAACGAAGGTCAGCGCCCGTGGCTTTACGCCAAACGTGACCGTCGTAAGTGCGGCTTCAGCGCGGCCCCCAGTAGTCGGGCGACTCGCGCATCTGCGGGTCGGGTCGCTCCATCCAACGCTCGGGCCGGTGCAGCTCGATGAAGCCGAACTGTTTGTAGAGCGCGTGCGCGTCCTTTGTCGCCAACACCCAACGGCGGAAGCCCTGCAACTCTGCGTGCGAGAGGATGACCTCCATCAGCCACTTCGACAGCCCGCGCCCGCGATGTCCTTCGAGCACGAAGACATCCGCCAGCCACGCGAAGGTCGCATAGTCGGTCACGACGCGCGCGAACCCGACCTGCTCCGCCCCTCGATAGATGCCGAACGGTAGAGAGTGCTCGACCGCGCGCCGCACGACCTCCAGAGGACGACCGCGCCCCCAGTAACTCTCCTCGCTGATAAAGCGATGGACTACGCCGAAGTCAATCCGCTCCCGCTCGGTGCTAATCGTGTACTCGCCTTTATGCCACTCCATAGCTTTGCGAAGTGAAGAGTGAAGAGTGATGAATATGGCTACGTTGTTATATTCATCACTCTTCACTCTTCACTCTTCACTTGTTACCTCTTCTCCTTTCCAACGCGTGCCCGTCGGGTGCGGGATGCCGAACTGGTCGAGCAGTCGGAAGACGAGGTGGTCTACGAGTTGCTCGATGGTCTGCGGCCGGTGGTAGAAGCCGGGGCTGGCGGGCATGATGCGCGCGCCCGCGTGCGCGAGGCGGAGCATGTTCTCGATGTGGATGGTGTTGTAGGGCGTCTCACGCACGACGAGGACGAGCCGTCGCCCCTCCTTCAAAGTCACGTCGGCCGCGCGGTGGATGAGGTTCGTCACCGCGCCCGAGGCGATGGCTCCGAGCGTGCCCATCGAGCAGGGCACCACACACATCCCCGTCTGCGGGTGCGAGCCCGACGAAGGCTTCGCCGCCATGTTGTCGAGCCGTTGAAATTGTATGAGCTTCGAGTTCGAGGGAAGCCCAACCCACTCGTTGACTGCGCGCACGTCGCCCGCCTCGATCTTCGCACCCATCTCGACGCGCGCGACGACGAGCGCCGAAGCGGACATGATGAGGTTGATGCGCTCGACCGTACCGCTCGCCGCCATGTGGAAGAGCGTGCGATGCGCGTAGATTGAGCCGGAGGCCCCTGTGACTGCGACTGTTAACTCCATATTCGCGACTCTGAATCTTAAGGGTCGCGCACCCGCGCACGCAAGCGGGCACGTTTCGGCCGTGCGCTTGTGCGGTGCTAGAATCCACGCACGACTCGGATAAGGCTTTGCGGGACACATTCAACAAGATGGACTCAAAGGAATTAGAGCGGCTGCTGCGCGCCTTCAAGCAGGGCGAACTCGAAGAGACGGAGGCCGCGCGCCTCATCTCGAACCTGCACTTTGAAGACCTCGGGCACGCACGCGTAGACCACGCGCGCGCCGCGCGACAGGGCTTCCCCGAGGTCGTCTTCGGTGCGGGGAAGACGCGCTCTCAGGTCGTCGAGATAGTCGAAGCACTCGCGCGCCGCGCGCCCAACGTGCTGGTGACGCGAACCGACGAAGAGACCTTCGGCGAAGTTCGCAACGTCTGCAACGAGGCCGAGTGGCATCCTTCGGCGCGCATGATACGCGTCATGCGCGACCGCACCGAGCGCGGCCGAGGGATGGTCATGGTCGTCACCGCGGGCACTTCCGACATCCCCGTCGCCGAAGAGGCCGCGCTCACCGCCGAGGCGATGGGCAACCGCGTCGAGCGCATCTGGGACGCGGGCGTCGCAGGCATCCACCGCGTCATGGCCGAGCGTGAGCGACTGCGCGCGGCGCGCGTGCTTGTAGTCGCGGCGGGGATGGAGGGCGCGCTCCCTTCGGTCGTCGGCGGGCTGGTCGGCGTGCCCGTCATCGCGGTGCCGACGAGCATTGGCTACGGCGCGTCTTTCGGCGGGGTCGCGGCGCTCTTAGGCATGCTCAACTCATGCTCCTCGAACGTCACGGTCGTCAACATCGACAACGGCTTTGGCGCGGGCTTCGTCGCTAGCCTCATCAACAGAAGGGATGAGGCATGAGGGCGGAGGGATGAAGCGAATGCGACTGAAGGGGCGTCGTCTGGCACTCATCCCTCATCCTTCCGCCCTCATCCCTTTCATCATCGCGTTAGCGATGATGAGTCCGGGTTGTGGCGCGCGGCGCACGCCGAACCTCGTGCGCGTCTTCGCGGGCGCGCGCGGGTTAAAGGGCAAGCGTCCCGTCATCGTCATCCCCGGCATACTCGGCTCGCGCATCGTGAACCGCGCTACGGGCGAGATCGTCTGGCCGAGCGTCTTTCGGTCGGACGTTGACGGCCTCTCACTGCCGACGACGCCAGACCTCGCGGCCAACCGCGACGAGCTGGACGCGGCGCGCATCGTCGAGGCGGCGAAGCTGGCACGGATTGCGCCCGAGGTCTACGTCTACCACTACCTGTTGCGCGCGCTCGAAGATTACGGCGGCTACCGCGAGGGCGATTGGGACAACCCACCCGAGGGCGGAGACCACGATACCTTCTACGTCTTCGCGTATGACTGGCGGCGCGACAACGTCGAGAGTGCGCGGCTGCTCGCTCGCCGCGTCGAGGCGTTGAAGCTGCGGCTGGGCCGCCCCGACCTTCGCTTCAACGTCGTCGCGCACTCGATGGGTGGACTCGTCGCTCGCTACGCGGCGATGTACGGCGACCGCGACTTGCCGAGCGCGGGCACACGTCCGCAGCCCGACTGGGCCGGGGCGAGTTTCGTCAACAAGATTTTCATGTTCGGCACGCCGAACGAGGGCTCGATGGATGCCCTGTCGGTGTTGCTCGAAGGCTACTCGGTGACGGAGGGCCTACGCCGTCGCGTGCGCCTGCTTAACAAGCTCTCGCGCGAGGACGTGATGACCGCGCCCTCTATCTTTCAACTGCTCCCGCATCCCGGTCTGGCACGTTTCCTCGACCGAGACTTGCATCCGGTAAGCGTAGACCTCTACGACCCGGCCGTGTGGCGTCGCTACCATTGGTCTGCGGCGAACGACCCCGAGTTCCGCAACGCTTATGCGCGTGGCGTCGTGCGCGGGCAGGAGTCACCCACAGGACACGGCACGCTCGCGGAGTTGGACGCATACTTCGACGCGGTGCTCGAACGCGCGCGCCGCTTTCACGAGGCGCTTGACGCGCCCGAAGCTGCCAAGTCCGATGCACCCGTCAAGCTCTTCGCCTTCGGCGGCGACTGTGAAGAGACGCTTTCGGCCGTCCTCATCCTGCGCGACGAGAAGGGCGGAGGCTGGTTGACGCTGACGCGGCCCAAATCGTTGAAGGCATCAGACGGCCGTCGCCTCTCGCGCGACGAGGTTGTGCGCGCGATGTACGCGCCGGGCGATGGTCGCGTCACGCGCGACTCGTTGATGGGTGTCGGCCTTGCGGGCGAGCGCGCGAGCGCCCTCTACCAGACCGCGCTTCCCATCGCCTACGCCGTCTTCGCCTGCGACCTGCACAGCGAAGTGCAGAACAACAGGACGCTGCAAGACAACGCGCTCACGCTGCTCGTCAACGAGTTGATGAGTTGAAGCGGGGCGCGGCCGTCGAGTTTGGTATTGAAAAAAAGGGCGGAGCGGTTTAGATTCAGCCGTCGCCTCCGAAAGATAACTACCGAAGCTTTAAGACTCGACGCGGGAGTGTCATGTGCGCGTTCGCGCTCGCTTCGGCGTCAGGATTTTCGATTGCACCGGAGAAGCCCAATGAGAAGAAGACTCGCACTGCTGTTGCTCTCAGTTTTTTCATTACTCGCGCTTGCGCAAGGCCGTGATGCACTCGCGCAAGGTGCGCACGCGCGCAACGCGCAGACAGTCAAGCTCGCGGTGGACGCGACCGAGGCTCCGCGCAAGCTCTTTCGCGCGACCGAGACCATCCCGGCCAGTCCCGGGCCGCTGACGCTCTACTACCCGGCGTGGCTTCCGGGCGAGCACGGGCCGACGGGGCCCATCATCAACCTCTCGGGGCTGCGGTTCACGGCTGGTGGAAAGACCATCCAGTGGCGACGCGACCCCGTTGACATGTACGCCTTCCACATCGAAGTGCCGCAGGGCGCAAGCAATGTCGAAGTGGCGTTGGAGTTTCTGGCGCCGACCTTCTCGGGCGGCTTCACTTCGGGCTCCGCGACCACTTCGCATCTCACGATCTTCTCTTGGAACTGGCTGCTGCTCTACCCGGCCGTCACGCACACCGACGACCTGACCTTCGACGCCTCGATACGTCTGCCCGCCGGATGGAAGTACGGCACGGGGCTCGACACCGAGCGCGAATCGCGCGGGATGATTGACTTCAAGACCGTATCGTTGACGAGGCTCGTTGACTCGCCCGTGCTCGCGGGTGAGTATTTGCGCGTCGTGTCGCTCTCGACGGCGAAGCCCTCGGTTGAGATTGACATCGCCGCCGACAGTCCCGCCGCGCTCGAAGCCAGCCCGCAGTTTATAAACTCCATGCGCAAGCTCGTCGCCGAAGCGCGCGCGCTCTTTGGCGCGGAGCACTACGAGCACTACAACTTCCTCTTCACCTTGAGCGACCGCGTCGCGCACTTCGGGCTTGAGCATCATCAGAGTAACGACAGCCGCGTTGCCGAGCGTGCGCTCCTCGACGAGACGCAGGGGCGTCTCGCGCTCGGCGTGCTGCCGCACGAGTACGTGCATTCGTGGAACGGCAAGTATCGTCGCCCCACAGGGCTTGCGACCTCCGACTTTCAGAAGCCGATGCAGGGTGAGTTGCTGTGGGTCTATGAAGGACTGACCGAGTATTACGGCAATGTGCTTGCCGCGCGCAGCGGGCTCTGGACGACGGACGAGTATCACGACGAGCTTGCGTTCGTGGCCGCCGGGCTCGAACACAGGCCGGGGCGCACTTGGCGTCCGCTCATTGATACGACCGTCGCCGCGCAGCTGCTCTACAACGCGCCGGGCGAGTGGGAGTCAGAGCGTCGCAGCGTTGACTTCTACGACGAGGGC
This sequence comes from Acidobacteriota bacterium, assembly GCA_032230645.1. Taxonomy (GTDB): domain Bacteria; phylum Acidobacteriota; class Blastocatellia; order Pyrinomonadales; family Pyrinomonadaceae; genus QHXN01. The sequence continues at coordinate 28,991 of JAVXWN010000016.1, forward strand.
TGGCTCATCTGGCTCGACGCCGACACGCTCATACGACAACTCTCGGGCGGCAAGCGTTCGCTCGACGACTTCGTGCGTCGCTTCCACGGCGGCCAGTCGGGCCCGCCCGAGGTTAAGCCCTACACGTTCGACGACGTGGTGAATGCTCTGAACGAGGTCGCACCCTACGACTGGCGCACGTTCCTCAATCAGCGGCTCTGGTCTACGGACGTACACGCGCCGTTGGGAGGCGTCGAGCGCGGCGGCTGGCGGCTCGCTTACGACGCGACGCGCAGCCAGCACGTCGAGGATTTGGAGGGCGCACGCGAGCGTGTCGAGATGGCCTACTCGCTTGGTTTGAGATTGAACACTGAAGGGCTCATCGCGGACGTGCTGCCGGGTATGCCAGCCGCGCAGGCGGGCTTGAGCCCCGGCATGACGGTCGTCGCGGTAGACGGCAAGGCTTACAAGCCCGCCGTGCTGCGCGACGCGGTGAGCGCGTCGAAGGCACGCAAGACGCCGATTCAACTGCTCGTCAACAACGAGGGCGCGTTGCAGACCTACTCGCTCGAATATCACGGCGGCGAGCAGTACCCGCACCTCCTGCGCGACAACTCGAAGCCGGACATTCTCGGCCAGACCATCGCGCCGCTCACGAAGTAGCATGATGAAGTAAAAAGAAGAAGGGGACGGCATTTGATTGCCGCCCCCTTCTCTTCGTCAAACCGCTGTCCGTCTCAGAGCCCGGACAGCGCGAGCCCCTGAACCCTGCCGACGACCTCATCCAATCCGACATCGTTTGACTGCTTCGACGCGCGCTCGAACAACTCGACCTTGCCCTCCGCGACCTTCTTGCCGACGGTCACGCGGAAGGGAACTCCGATCAAATCCGCGTCCTTGAACTTAACGCCCGCGCGCTCGTCGCGGTCGTCAAGGAGGACTTCGAGTCCGGCGCGGCACAACTCTTCATAGAGCCGCTCGCCCGCGTCGGTAATCTCCTTCTGCTTGACGTTGGTGATGGTGATGACCACATCGAAGGGCGCGATTGCGCGCGGCCAGATGATGCCGTCCGCGTCGTGGCTCTGCTCGACCGCGGCCGACAGGATGCGCTCGATGCCGATGCCGTAGCTGCCCATCACGATGGGCACCTCTTTACCCTCCCGCGTCAAGACGGTTGCGCCCATCGAATCGGAATACTTCGTACCCAACTTAAAGATGTGGCCGATCTCCATCGCCTTGAAGATGTCGAGCGTGCCCATATCACAGCGTGGGCACCATTCACCCACGCTGACTATACGCAGATCAGCCGTTTCAACACGAGGAGAAGCGGCTACAACTATGTCCCTTTGAACGTCAACGCCACGTAAATGATGGTCGTCTTTGTTTGCTCCCGTCGTCATGTTGGTACGGGTATTTATAGCGCGATCCAACACGATGAGGATTTCATGTCCTGAAGCTCGCGCGCGCTCCACTGCCCCGACAGCGCCAAGGCTACCTGCACTGGCACCCAGTAAGTTGCGAATCTCTTCAGGATGAGCAGGGCGAACTGCCGAAGCACCGACTGCATCAGCCAGCTTCGTTTCATGTAGTTGATGGTCGCCTCGTAGTACGGCTAGAACAAACAATGCTTTCTGCTCTTTTGAACCGACTCTATCTTTACTGGAGAGATATTTTGAATCCCCGCTAACAGAGGTCATGTAAATAAGAGTCTTTAGTTGCCGCTCAGCAGGAGCACCGCCCGGGAAAGAGGTTAAATCTTCTATCGTCCTTACACCGGGAGTTGGAAACTCTTCGGGCGCGTTTGGTCCCGCTTGGTCTGGCGGCAGTGACTTCAGGCGAGAGGTTGCTTTTTCTAAGTTTGCGGAGTAGTCGCCATTATCGCAGACGGCGATGAAGTCTTCGCCCGCCGGAGTGCGCGCCATGAACTCGTTAGACTCCGAGCCGCCCATCGCGCCCGAGGAGGCTTCGACGATGTGGTACTTGATGCCGCAACGGTCGAAGATTTTTTTGTAAGCACCGCGCTGCTTCTCAAAAGCAACGTCGAGACCGGCCTTGTCCACGTCGAACGTGTAGGCGTCCTTCATGATGAACTGGCGCAGGCGCATCAGGCCGGACTTCGGGCGTTCCTCGTCGCGGAACTTGGTCTGTATCTGGTACCAGACCTGCGGAAGCTGCTTGTACGAACGTATCTCGTGGCGCGCAATCGAGGTGAAGACCTCTTCGTGCGTCATCCCGAGACACATGTCCGCGCCCTTGCGATCCTTCAAGCGGAACAGAGTCTCGCCCATCACGTCCCAGCGCCCGGACTCCTTCCAAAGCTCGCCGGGATGCATCGCGGGCAGGAAGAACTCCTGCGCGCCGAGCGCGTCCATCTCCTCGCGCACGACCTTCATCGCGCGCTGCGCGACGCGCCAGCCTAAGGGTAGAAACGAATAGATGCCCGCGCTCAACTGGCGGATGTAGCCCGCGCGCAGAAGCAGGCGATGCGAGACGACCTCCGCGTCGGCGGGGTCTTCGCGAAGTGTGGGAATGAAATACTGTGACCAGCGCATAGAGTGTTGCCTTCAATCTCCTCTGGCGACGAGCGGTCGCCGCCGCCCCAACGTGAGCGACCATTCTCGCCCAAGCGTGCGCCGCAACGCAAAGGGGGAAGAGGTTTGATAGTAAACAGTAGTCAGTAGCCGGTAGTCAGTGGGCTCCGCTTTACGCGGGATGGTGTGGTTACGCTGACCACCCGGCCGATAAAGGTTTATCTACTGCTTACTGACTACTGTTCCTATGCGAGAATGGCCGCATGAGGGTCTTGATCGTCGGGGGCGGCATCGGGGGACTGTCGGCGGCGCTGGCGCTCGGGCGCGAGGGCTTCGAGCCCGTAGTATTCGAGCAGGCATCCGCGCTGCTCGATGTCGGCGCGGCCATCGCGGTGTGGCCGAACGCGATGAGAGTTCTTGAGCGACTCGGCCTCGGTAGCATCGTGCTCGCGCGCGCGGGGCGCATCGAGCGTGCGCGCTGGCTCGCGCGAGATGGGAGACTCTACAAAGACTTCTCGTTCTCCGCGACGGGCTCGCCCGGCGTCGCGCTGCATCGAGCCGACTTGCAGAGCGCGCTCCTGCATGCTCTGCCGCCCGAGTCTATTCATCTGGGGAAGACCTTCAAGGGGTTCGACGTGGAAGGCGAGGCCGTGCGTGCGAGCTTCAACGATGGAGAAGAGGTCGAGTGTGATGTTCTCATCGGAGCGGACGGGCTGCACTCGCACGTGCGCGCGCAACTGCTCGGCGACGGCGAGCCTGTCTATCGAGGCTACAACGTCTGGCGCGGCATCGCTCCGCTCGAACATGCTGCGCTTGAGCCGCACACAGCTTTTGAGGTCTATGGCGAGGGACGGCGCTTCGGCATCGGGCCGGTTGGGCTCGGGCGCACGGGCTGGTGGGCGACCGCGAACGAACCCCTGGGCGAGCCGGAGGCTGCGTCCGAACATGGACGGAAGCTGTCGAGATTGTTCGAGGGCTGGTGCGCGCCCGTGACCCGGTTGATCGAAGCGACGCCCACCGTGACTATCCTGCGCAACTCGGCTTACGACCGCCCTTCGGCCGCGCGTTGGGGACGCGGAGCCGTCACGCTCCTCGGCGACTCGGTTCACCCGATGACCCCCAATCTCGGACAGGGCGGCTGCATGGCGATTGAAGACGCGGCGGTGCTGGCGCGCTGCCTCGCAAAGTATGAGGGGGACGCATCGGCGGCTCTGCGCGCTTACGAGTCACGCAGGCGCACGCGCGCCGCACGCGTCGCGAGCTATTCGAGGCTCTACGGCGCGGTTGGACAATGGCACGGGCGCGCGGCGACAAGCCTGCGTGGTCGTCTCCTCTCGTCCGTGCCCGAGTCGTTGGGGACAAGGTTGCTCGCGTTGATTTTCGACTACGACGCTTACAAAGTAGAAGTCTGAAAGCGTCACCCGCGTCGCTTAAACAAAGTGCGCGGCGCTAATCCGTTCGATTCGCGCCGCGCATGACTTTTGGTAACGACGAAGCGTCTTAATTCTTAACCTGCGCCTGTCCCGTCTCCTTCTGAAGCATCTCGATCTCGTGTTGGAGAGCGCCCTTTAACTCTTCGTCGGTCGTCTTCTCGATGGCCTTCTTGAGCGCCATGATCTGCGCCGTCTTGAGCGCCTGATCGGCGGGAACCTTCACGTCGGGCTCGACGCCAGTGCCCTCCCAGTTAATCTTGGTGATGGGGCTGACGGCGCGGCCCGTCGGGATGAACGCGCCGAAGTGCTCAGAGAGACGGTTGCCGCCGCCGGGGTTTGCGCCGCCGCCGGTCGTCTCGCCGATGATGGTCGCGCGCTTGAGGTTCTTCAGGTTGTACGTAAACTCCTCCGCGCCCGAGAAGGTGTAGTTGCTCGTCAACACGTAAACGTCCTTGCCCGTGTAACGCTTGCCCGCCACGTCCTTGCGCGTCCAGAACTCCTCGACGCGCTCGCCCTTGCCTTCGCGCCAGTGCAGGTCGTTAAGGTGTACGGGCTCCGCGCCGAAGAGGTACGAGCAGATGAGCGCGACCATCGCCGGGTCGCCGCCGCCGTTCTTGCGCATGTCGAAGATGATGGCGTCGGTGTTGGCGAGGAAGTTGAAGACCGAGGCCACCGTGTCGGCCCCGCCCTCGGGGTCGAGGAAGTTGTGGAAGTCAACATAGCCGATGTTGCCCGGCAGCCGCTCGACCTTGACGAAGCCGTAGTTGATGCGAGTCATCTCGCGCCGGAACTGCTCGCGCTCTTCGGCCGTCGGCTCCCGCGGCCCCGCAGGGCGCACGGGTATAGGCTGGTACGAGTAACGCACGCGCAGGTGCTTGTCGTGGCTCACCTCTTGAATGTCCGAGGTCAGCTTCTCGGCGAACTTGCGCGCGCTCGTGAGTTGGTCATACTCGCCACGGCTGAGGCGCGCGCGCACCGCCTGCTCCATCTTCGCCGCCGTCTCGGGGAAGACATACGTTTCGTTGAGACGCTTGAGGAGGTTGTCAATGACCTCGTTGCGCGCCGGGGCGTCAACGGTTAGGTCGGGTTGCTCGGGTGGCCCTTGCGGCCCCTGCTGCTGCTGCCGCGCCGGGACGGAGTTTGGGTCGACGAGCATCACGCACGCACAGAGGGCGAGGGCGAAAAGGACTTTAAGCTTATTCATCTGGTGCATTCTCCTTGTAGAGGACGGCCGTCCTGACTTCTGACCGAAACCGGATTTCAGTCAGATATTACGACAGAGTCGGTGTTGAGTTCCAGTTTCTTTGCACGGGTGCGTTCGGGGCGCGCATCCACGCGGCCTGAACCGCGTTGCGGCGGGGCGGGGGCTGATGTAACATTCAGCCACTCGAACAAGCCTTGAACAGGGACGAGCCGGGAGGAGTTGAGAGGATGAGCGACCTTTTGAACGCACCTTTGGCCGAGATAGACCCGCTGATTGGCGGCGCTATCGACGACGAGGTGCGGCGGCAGGCCGAGGGGCTGGAGTTGATCGCCTCGGAGAACTTCGTCTCGGAGGCCGTGCTCGAAGCGATGGGCTCGGTCTTCACGAACAAGTACGCCGAAGGCTACCCGCGCAAGCGTTACTACGGCGGATGCGAGTTTGCGGACGTGGTCGAGCAGGCGGCGATTGACCGCGCGAAGGAGTTGTTCGGCGCAGACCACGCCAACGTTCAGCCGCACAGCGGCTCGCAGGCCAACATGGCGGTCTACCTCGCGGCGCTCACTTACGGCGACACCATCCTCGGCATGAACCTCTCGCACGGCGGCCATCTCACGCACGGGCATCCTTTGAACTTCTCCGGCTTCAGCTACAAGGTCGTCGAGTACGGCGTCTCGCGCGAGTCGGAGCAGATAGACTACGAAGAGCTTGAGCGGCTGGCGCAGGAGCACAACCCGCGCATGATAGTCTGCGGCGCATCGGCCTACCCGCGAATCATAGACTTCGAGCGCATCGGCGCAATCGCAAGCGCCGTCGGTGCTCGCGTCATGGCCGACATCGCGCACATCGCGGGGCCCGTGGCCGCAGGGCTTCATCCTTCGCCCGTCGCGCACGCCGACTATGTGACGACAACGACGCACAAGACTCTGCGCGGCCCGCGCGGCGGACTGATATTGTGCAAGGCCGAGCACGCGGCGGACGTTGATAGAAAGGTCTTCCCCGGTGTGCAGGGCGGCCCGCTCGTCCACATCATCGCCGCCAAGGCCGTCGCCTTCGGCGAGGCTCTACGCGGCGACTTCAAAGAGTATCAGCAGCGTATACTCTCGAACGCGAAGGCGTTGGCTTCAGAGTTACAGGAGCAGGGCTTTCGTCTCGTTTCGGGTGGGACGGACAACCACCTCGTCTTAGTAGATGTGTTTATGGGAGGTAAGGGCGTGACGGGGAAGGTCGCCGAGAAGGCGCTCGAAGCCGCAGGCATCACGGCCAACAAGAACACAATCCCGTTCGATACCAACAAGCCCTTCGTCGCCTCAGGCATACGTCTGGGAACGCCCGCGCTCACGACGCGCGGCATGGGCGAGGATGAGATGCGACAGGTCGCGCGTCTTATCGCGGCGGTGCTGCACGACCCCGAGTCGGAAGAGGTCAGGCATCGTATCCACCAGTCAGTCCACGAACTCGCGGCGCGCTTCCCGCTCTACCCGCAGCGGCTGCGGCGACGCGCGCCCGAGACCGAGGCGATGGGAGCCGACTAGCAGTGTCGCTCATCGTCGAAAGGCTTTAACTCGTTAGCGTCAGGCCCGGCCTTTGAACACGGACGGGCACTCTTGCAACTTGCCCCACCACGCCCGGCGGCGCGGTGTCGCTTCATCAAAGGAGAAGTATCAATGCCGAACCCAAACACCCCCGGTACAGAAGTAGACCCGTCCGAGAGGACTATCGACGGCGGACAGAATCTAGAGGCGGAATCCATGTCGGCCGACGCCGATGAGCAGGACGAAGAGACGGAAATCTCCGATTAGCGCGCGGGGCCTCGGAGCGCCCCGCCGACACAAACCCGATAGCCGGTAGTCAACATGAAGGCGCAGCCTTTATACTGACTACCGGCGTTTCATTATGGAAGAGATTTTCGGCCCCGGCGGCCTCATCGCCCGCGCACATCCCGAGTACGAGTACCGGCCCGGACAAGTCCAGATGGCCGACGCCGTGCTGCGCGCCTTCGAGGAGCACCGCCATCTCATCGTTGAGGCGGGCACGGGAACGGGGAAGACTCTGGCTTACCTCGTCCCGGCGATTGCCGCTGCCATCTCGCGCGGCGGTCGCGTCGTCATCTCGACGGGGACGAAGAATCTGCAAGAGCAGTTGATGGAGAAGGACATCCCTTTTCTTCAGCGCGTGCTCCCGAAGAAGTTCTCGGCCGCGTACATGAAGGGACGCTCGAACTACGTCTGCCTGAGCCGCATTAAGCGCGCCGAGACCTCGCCCATCCTCGAAGGGCTCGACGACATAGACCACTTCGACGCCGTCCGCGAATGGTCGCGCGACTCCGTCTCGGGCGACCGCGCCGAGCTGACAGAGCTACCCGAACATCTCACCTTCTGGCGTCACATAGACGCGCGCTCGGAAATCTGCACGGGGCAGAAGTGCGCCGACTACGATGCCTGCTACATCACGCGCATGCGCCAGCGCGCCTCTGACGCCGACATCGTCATTGTCAATCACCACCTCTTCTTCGCTGACCTCGCGCTGCGCGGCGGCGAGTACGGGCAGGTCATCCCGGACTACTCGGCCGTCATCTTCGACGAAGCGCATCAGGTCGAAGACGTGGCCGCCGAATACTTCGGCTCGCAGGTCTCGAACTATCAGGTCGAAGACATGCTGCGCGACATGCAGATGCTCCCCGTCACGGACGCGGGGCTCAACCGCGAGTTGACGCGCGCCGCAAGCCGTGTCGCGCGCTTCGCCGAGCAGTTCTGGATGGGCTTCGCGCGTGAGGCGCGAGCCGAAGAGGGACGCTTCCCGCTTGCGCCCGGAACCTTCGCGCGCAAAGACCGCGAGGGGCGTGTAGAGGCGACGGCCTTGGGCGACGCGTATCTCGGGCTCGACGGCGCGCTCCAACGTCTTGAGACAACGCTCGACGTGATGCGCGATAAGCCGCCCGAGGTCGAGAACTTCATCCGACGCATACGCGAGACGCGCTTCAATCTTGAGTTCATCGTTGCTGGTGATGATAAGCGTTACGTCTACTGGGTCGAGCGGCGCGGGCGCGGCATCTTCCTGCGCGCCTCGCCCATTGACGTGTCAACGCTTCTGCAAGACAAGCTCTTCGACCGCGTTGAGACGGTCGTGCTCACCTCGGCCACGCTCGCCAGCGCGGGCAGCTTCGACTTCATCAAGCAGCGACTCGGGCTCGCCGCGCGCGTGGAGGATGAAGATGACGCTTCGCGTGAAGGGGCTTGGAAGACGGACGAGTTAATCGCGTCTTCCAGTTACAACTACGAGGAGCAGGCCGTGCTCTATCTTCCGCCGCGCATGCCCGACCCGCGCAACCCCGGTTGGATAGAGAGAGCGGCGGCCGAAGTCGTCGAGCTGCTTAACATCTCGCGCGGTCGCGCCTTCGTACTCTCGACAAGTTTGAGCGGCATGCGCGCTCTCTACGAGCGCGTCGCGCCGTTGGTTAACTTCCCATGCTTCGTGCAGGGGAGCATGGCGAAGGCGGGCCTGCTCGATAAGTTTCGCACGACCCCACATGCGGTGCTCTTTGCCACGGCGAGCTTCTGGCAGGGCGTTGACGTGCGGGGCGCACAACTCTCTTGCGTCATCATTGACAAGCTGCCCTTCGCCGTCCCGACCGACCCGGTGGTGGCCGCGCGCCAGCGCTTCATAGAGGAGCAGGGCGGCTCGTCCTTCTACGACTACAGCGTCCCGCAGGCCATCATCACGCTCAAGCAGGGCTTGGGTCGTCTCATTCGCTCGGGCTCAGACCGAGGGCTGCTCGCCGTCCTCGACCCGCGCCTGCGCACCGCCGGATACGGCCGACTCTTTCTCGCCTCGCTGCCTCCGTGCCGCGTCACCTCAGACCTCGCGGAAGCGGCGGCCGTCTTCGAGCCGGACGAGTCAAAGGTGAGTTAACCTCAAGGTCGAAAGTCTTCAAAAGCCTCTCGCACTCAAGCCTTGAAAGCCGAAACGCCCTTCGGTCAAATCATTCATCTCCTGTTCATTCTGACGTTTCGTCCCCTCTCATTCTGACTGCAAGAGCCGGCCCGATACGCACTTTCCACGCTTAAATACTGAATAATTCACTCTTTTCGGTTGCGACGCGGAGCGGCACGGGCAGTGCTTTATCCAACACGGATTCTAGCGGCGACTGCCGCCCGCCGACATCGGCAAAGCTCCCGCATCCTCACGGTGGTGTAACGAAAAGGAATCAAGATGATGAAGACATCCCCCATGTCAAAACTCTTCGGTCGTCTGTTGGCGCTGTCGCTCGCACTCGCGCTTGCCGTGTTGTTCGCGCTGCCCGCGCGGAACGCGGTTCACGCGGGCGGGAAGCAGGCACATGAAAAGGCCGACAAGCTCTCGCCCGATTTGAGAGAGAGGCTGAGGGGCGCGCACGGCGCGCAGGAGAAGGCCGAGGTCGTGCTCCAACTCGACGGCGAAGAGAGCGTTCAACTCCGAGCCTTCCTCAACCGCAACGGCGTTCACGTCAAGGGCCGTTTCCAGAACCTCGGCTCAATCGCGGTTGAGCTTCCGCTCGACGTCATCGAAGAGTTGGCGGCCTTCAACACCGAAGTCGCGTCCGTCTCCACGGATAGAGAGTTGACGGCCTCGGGTCATGTCTCGCTGACGACCGGCGCGAGCGCGGTGCGCAGTCAGATCAACTCGAAGGGGAAGGCTTACACGCTCGACGGCACGGGCATCACCATCGCCGTCGTTGATTCAGGGATAGACGACACGCACAAGTCGTTCGCCCTGACGGGCAAGATAAAATTCAGCAAAGACTTCACGGGCGAGAACACCACGCGCGACCCTTTCGGTCACGGCACGCACGTCGCGGCCATCGCTGCGGGCTTGAGCACTCCGACCGCGGGCAAGTATGAAGGCGTCGCGCCCAACGCGAGCCTCGTCAATCTGCGCGTGCTTAACCGGCAGGGCGTGGGCAAGACATCGAACGTGCTTGCGGCGCTCGACTGGCTGCTCGTCAACCGCGTGACCTACGGCGTGCGCGTCGTCAACATGAGCCTCGGCGCACCTGCGGTCGAGTCCTACAAGACCGACCCGCTTTGCGTTGCCGTCCGCAAGCTCGTGGACGCAGGCGTCGTCGTCGTCGCGGCAGCAGGCAACGACGGCAAGAACAGCGTGGGACAGAAGGCATACGGGCTCATACACTCGCCGGGCGACGAGCCTTCGGCGCTTACGGTCGGCTCGTCGAACACCTTCGGCAGCGACGCGCGCGGGGATGACGCGGTGACTACCTATAGCTCGCGCGGGCCCACACGCGGCTACTACACCGACGCCTCGGGCGTGCGTCACTACGACAATCTCATGAAGCCCGACCTCGTCGCGCCCGGCAACAAGCTCGTCTCGGCCGAGGGGTTCCAGAACACTCTCGTCACCAATTACACGCGTCTTGAAACGGGCGCGTACCTGACCGACAACATGAGGATGATGTATCTGTCGGGCACCTCGATGGCTGCTCCGGCGGTCGCGGGCACGGCGGCGTTGCTGCTTCAGGCTAACCCGAAGCTCACGCCGAACATGGTCAAGCTTGCGCTCACCTACACGGCGCAGCCGCTTGCGGGCTTCAACATGCTGGAGCAGGGCGCGGGCGAGTTGAACGTCGAGGGCGCAGTCCGCCTTGCGAAGCTCATCCGGCAGGACTTGACGAACGCGACGCCGCTCGGCACGCCGCTTCTGACGACGACCACGCCGCCCACGCCGCAGTCCACGGTCGCGGGGACGACCTTCGCGTGGTCACAGGGGCTTGGCTTCAGCTACACCTACACGCGGGGCACGAACCTCATCACCAAGTACCAGAAGGTCTACGGCACAGGCATCCTGCTCGGCGACGGAATACTTCTGGGCGACGGGATACTGTTAGGCGACGGCAACCTGCTTGGTGACGGAATACTTCTGGGCGACGGGATACTGCTCGGCGACGGCCACCCGTGGCAGGATCAGCCGGTCTTCATGCCCTATGGGATACTGTTAGGCGACGGCATCCTGCTTGGCGACGGCACCTTGTTCGGTGACGGTATCCTTCTTGGTGACGGCATCCTGCTCGGCGATGGCATCCTGCTTGGCGATAACGTCGTCAATCCTCTGACCGTGCTTGTCAACGGCGATAACACGGCGTGCATGAAGTAAGCGCGGGACGTGAAGGCAGTCGGATTTTCAATGGGCGGGCGACTTAAGAAGTTGCCCGCCCATTGCCTTTAGCATGAGTGCGGCCGTGTTATACTTGCGCCACAAAATAACATCGTTCATGCGGGGGTAAGACAGAGAGTGGCCGGTTTATTCGAGGTGATGGTTGAGCGCAACTTTTCGAGCGCGCACCAGTTGCGCGGCTACAAGGGCAAGTGCGAGAACCTGCACGGGCACAACTATAAAATAGAGATTTATGTACGCGGGAGCGAGTTGGATAACATCGGACTGCTCGTTGACTTCGGCGAGTTGAAAGACGCGGCCGACGAGGTTGTCGCCTACCTCGACCATCGCAACATCAACGAACTGCCGCCCTTCGACGAAGAGCTTAACCCTTCGGCCGAGAACCTCGCCCGCTACATCCTCGAACGCATCTCCTCACGCGTCGGCGATGAACGCGTCCGCGTCTACAAGGTGCGCTGCTTCGAGACGCCCACGAGCGTCGCGACCTATCAGGTGGAATAACGTGAGTCGGACATAAGAGACGCGGAGTTGGGCCAAAGACGGCGGCGCAGGTTGTAAGCCCGCGCGCAGATGATCTGAGTAGATGAGATTAGGTTATAAGACGACGAGATTATAGGCTAAGCGGACATGCTCAGGCTTTAGGATGACGAGGTTAGAACTTAAGCTCGTCATCTTATGACCTAATCACTCCCCATTAGGTCATAATCTCGCTGTCTTATAACGTAATTTCCCCATCTTATAACGTAATCCGGCAGTCTTGGAACGTAAGGCCGCGCGCTTATATGATAAGCGCGCGGCCTTACGTCTTAACCCGGACTCCTGCTTTTAAGTGGCCGTGAGCGCGGGGATGTCTATCTTGTACTTCTTTATCTTTGAGTAGAGGCGAGGGCGGTAGATGCCGAGAAGGTTCGCCGCCGCCTGCTTGTTGCCGCCCGTGCGTTGGAGCGTGCGCTCGATGACGAACTTCTCGATCTCTTCCAAAGTCATGTTGGGCGGCACGTCCCAGCCCGAGCCCGCCGCGTTCTTCTCCGGCAAGGAACCGTTGTCGAAGGGCAGGTCAACGGGGTCTATCTTGTTGTTCTTGGCGAGCAACACGGCGCGCTCCAAGACGTTCTGCAACTCGCGCACGTTGCCCGGCCACGTGTGCGAGAAGAGACGCTGGTAGGCCGACTGCGAGATGCCGCTGATCGAGCGCGTGTACTTGCGCGCGTACATCTTGAGGAAGTGCTCGGCGAGGAGTTGTATGTCCTCGCTCCGCTCGCGCAACGGCGGCACGTGAATCGTGATGGTCGAGATGCGGTAGAAGAGGTCGTCGCGCAGCGCCCCGTCGCGAATGGCGTCCGCCGGTAGACGATTCGTCGAAGTGATGAGGCGGAAGTCAACCGGATACGTCCTCTCCGAACCGAGCTTGCGATAGCTGCGCTCCTGAAGGACGCGCAGCAGCTTGGGTTGAAGCTCGACCGGCATCTCCGCAATCTCGTCGAGAAGGAGCGAGCCGCCCTCCGCATGCTGGATGAGCCCGTCCTTGTCGGCGTGCGCGCCTGTGAAGGCTCCCTTTGTGTGGCCGAACAACTCGGACTCAATTAGTTCTTTGGGAAGCGCGGCGCAGTTGACCTTGATGAAAGGCTTCTTGGCGCGAAGCGAGTTGTAGTGAATCGCGTTGGCGATAAGCTCTTTGCCCGTGCCCGACTCGCCGACGATGAGGACGTTGGCGTCCGACTTCGCCACCGACTCGATGGTCTCATAGATGGTCTGCATCTCCTTCGACGAGCCGATGATGTTGAAATACTCGGTGCGCGTCGCGAGCCGCAGCCGCATCGTCGCGGTCTGCTCCATCAGGTCGCGACGCTCAAGCGCCTTCGCGACTAAGGGCAGCAGCACCTCGAAGTCGAAGGGCTTCTCTAAGAACCAGAATGCACCGGCCTTCGTCGCCTCGACCGCGCGCTCGACCGTGCCGTAGCCGGTCATCACGATGACTTCGGTATCGGGCCGCGTTTCCTTGACGTGACGGAGCACGTCCATGCCGTTCATGTCCTTGTCGGGTAACTGGAGGTCGCAGACGATGAGGTGGTGCCCGCTGCCGTCGAACAGCTCGACTGCCTGCGCCCCGCTCGAAGCAGTGTCAACGGCGAAGCCCTCCTCAGCGAGATTCTGCTTGAGCGAGTCGGCCATCATCGGCTCGTCATCAACCACCAGTATACGTATCTCCTTACGTTCCACTTCGTCTCCCCCTTTAGCGAATTGCGGAATGCGGAAGTGATGAATGAAGGACAGAGAGTCTTTCTTCATTCATCATCAAGCATTTATCATTCATCATTTATGCAAAGGCAGGCGCGCGCGCAAGGTGCCGCCTTCATGCGAGACTTCGCCGCCGTGCGCGCGAATAATCTTGGCCGCGAGCGCGAGGCGGAGTCCCGCAGCGCCAGCAAGGCTGCGGAAGGGATCGCCCTCCGCATCGGGCTCCAACGCTCGAACCCATTCGACGACGGCCGCCGCGCCTTCGCGCCGCACTCGAACCGCCGACGCGTCCACGCCCCCACCGTCGCTCGCCGCTTCGCCGCGCCCGCCCGCGGTGATATTCTTCAATGCCTCCGCCAGCAGAACCGGGTCGAAGTCGCCTTCAAATGGGCCGCCCTCCGCTTCCACGGATGCGCCGTCCGCCGAGTCCGCGACGAGCCGTGCGAGGTCTGTACGGGGCTGACGGCGCAACTCCAACGCGCGGCCGAAGCGGACGAGCACGGTCATGTCGGTGGCGGCACGCTCAAGTCCCGCAATCAGCTTCACGATGGTCTCAAGCTCGTCCGGCGGGCGCTCGCTCTTCTCCATGCGCTTGCGCAGGAACGTGGCATAGAGTTTGAGACCGTTCAACTGATTTTTGAGGTCGTGCACGATCTGCACGGACGCGCTCCCGAGGTCGCGAAGCGTCTCAGCATCTTGTAATTCAGTTTTTAAAGGCTTCATGCCGCCTGTGTAGTCTTCCGACGGGAACACGTTCGCCGAACAGAAGATGCCGAGTGCCTTTGGGTCATGTACTAATTAAACCCAAGTGTCGTTGTTTTTTGTGTCGCGTTTCGATGCGCATCTTAACAAAAAAATTGAGTGTTTGCTAGTCATACGTGAAAGAGGCTGTGATGGGTGTTTTATCAGTGAACGGAGAGCAGGAGGCCGGTCGCAGAATGGAAGATGAGAGGGACTCAAGTCCCGTCGTCCTCGTGGTAGAGGATTTCGAGGATAACCGTTTCATGATGAGACGCTTACTCGAAATGAGCGGATACCGTGTGGTCGAGGCCGTCAACGGCAATCAAGCCGTCGAACGGGCGATCAGTGAACGCCCGGACATCATCTTGATGGACTTGAGCCTGCCGCAACTCGACGGGCTGGCTGCCACCCGGCGCATACGCGCGCAGGACGGTATGCGTAAGGTTCCAATCGTCGCCGTCTCCGCTCACGACTCCGCAGACTTCCACGCCGAAGCTCTCGCCGCAGGCTGTAACGAGTACGTTACAAAGCCGATTGACTTTGACCGTCTCGTAGAGCTACTCGGCCGCCTGACGACGAGATAGCGCCGGGTGGTCGGCTTTCGAGCCCGATCCGGTCTTGGCCGTTGATTAACTCTCGTCGGGATGCGTCGTCCGAGTCACATCTCAAAAGCTCATGTTCTACTTCAAGCGGACGCTTCGTGAACACGAAAG
>JAVXWN010000056.1:0-85981 GCA_032230645.1 Acidobacteriota bacterium
ATCGGCGCGCGCGCGGCCGTCGTCGCGCTCGTCCTCTATGCGCTGCTGCCCGTGATACGCAACACCGTGACGGGAGTCGAGGGCGTTGACCGCAGCGTGCGCGAGGCGGCCGTGGCGATGGGGATGACTTCGGGACAGGTTCTGCGACAGGTCGAGTTGCCGCTGGCCGCGCCCGTGATACTGGCGGGCGTGAGAGTGGCGACCGTCATCTCGGTCGGCGTGGCGACGATTGCGGCGGCCATCGGCGCGGGCGGCTTAGGCACTTTCATCTTCCGTGGACTGAGGCAGTACGACAACAACCTCATCCTCGCGGGCGCAGTCCCCGCCGCCTTGCTCGCACTCGCCGCCGATGCAGGCATTGGAGTCATCGAGTCGCGACTCGACGTGCGCGCACGCGTTGCACGCGCTCGCGCGAAGAACGTGCTTTTGTTAAGAGTCGCGCTGGCGGCGCTCGTCGTCGCGGTGCTGGCGGGTGGGGCGTTCGCGCTGTGGAGTCGCGCGGGGCGCGCGGACATCGCGGTCGGCTCGAAGGACTTCACCGAGTCTGTCATCCTCGCCGAAATTTTCGCGCAGTCGCTCGAAGCGCGCGGGCTCAAGGTCGAGCGGCGATACGAGCTTGGCGGCAACCTCGCGCACGACTCGCTCGTCGCAAGCAAGGTTGACGCATACCCCGAGTACACGGGCACGTCTCTGATGGCGATACTCAAACACCCGCCGGGCACGGACGCGCGCGCCGTCTACGAACAGGTGAAGTCGGAGTACGCCACGCGCTTTGATGTAGAGGTCGGCCCGCCGCTCGGCTTCGAGGACACATTCGCCGTACTTGTGCGCAGCGACGATGCGCGGCGTCTGAACTTGAAGACCGTCTCGGACGCCGTGCCGCATGCGCCCGAGTGGAAGGCGGGCTTCGGGCAGGACTTCATGTCGCGCGCCGACGGTTACGAAGGCTTCGCCCGCGCCTACGGGTTGCGCTTCTCGGGGCGGCCGCGCGAGATGGACTTGTCGCTCTCTTATCGCGCGCTGGCCTCGGGCGAGGTGGACATCATCGCGGGCAACTCGACCGACGGGATGATAGCCACGCTCGGGCTCACGCAGCTTGAAGACGACCGGCACTACTTCCCGCCCTACGAGGCCGTCATGCTCCTTCGCCGCGACACGCTCGAACGACTGCCGCAGGTGCGCGAAGTCTTACAGCGTCTCGCCGGAGCAATCTCGACCGAAGAGATGCGGCGACTCAACTACGAAGTTGACGGAAAGAAGCGCGCTGCGGCCGACGTGGTGCGCGAGTGGCGACAGTCGAAAGGTTTGTGATGGGCGAGCCGTCGAACTGAAGTCTTTGTCCAGAACGCAGAAAGGTAGATGAGAGTCAGCGTGACTCTCATCTACCTTTCTGCGTTCTGGAAGCTTGCCTTTACCTTACGACTTCTTTTGCAGCACGACGCGGATGGGCTGGTCAAGGTCAGAGGCGTTGACTTCAATCTTCTGCGTCTCGTAGCCCTTGGCCGAGAGCTTGAGCGTGAGCTTGCCCATGTGCAGCGGCGGGAGCACGGAGACGCCGCGCGCATCCGTCCAATTCCACGACTCGCAGAGGAAGCCACCCGCGCGGTGCGACTGAAGGTCGGCGCGGACGCCCTCGACGGGGCGGCCTTCGCCATCAACAACACGAAGGTCGAGACGGCCCACGCCATCAGCCTGCTTGGGCGCGCGGCCCATGTTGGGGATGTCATTTGTATCGGCGGCGTGTTGGCCGGTCTGCGCCGACGCGGCACCAAAGGCCGAGGCGACGAGCAGCGTGGCGATAATCAGTTTACGCATTGACGGTAACTCTCCTTAAAATTTCTCTTCGGGTCAACCCAGTTGTGTGCGTGGTTTATTCAGCCGGGCCGCGTGACCTGAAGGGGACGATGATCGCCGCGACGTACCAGTCTAAGATGTCCGCGGGTGCGGCGTAGTTGCTTTGCCGAGCCCGCGCAAGGCAGTGCGGAAGTTGCCCGTAAACTGTACAGCCGCAACGGTTTCCGCAAGCGCCGAAAACAGCAAGGCCGGGGCGCGCACTCTTCATGATGCGCGCCTCCGGCCTCGGGAATTTTCCGTCTCTTTCAGGCATCACTTCGGCGACCGCTGCGTCCGTGCGCCCCGCAGGGCGTTTAGGTCAACGGCTTTGCGCTCCGGAGCTTTCGCGCCGGATGGCCTTTGTCGGTGTCGCTTTTCAAAGCGGGTCGGCCTTTGCGTCCGCCCGCGTCATTAAAAAGTATAGGGGTTGCGCGCGTGCTTGTGAAGCAAAAGTTTCGAGGGCATGCGGGCAATGGACTTTGCCTGCCGTGGCCGGTTGAATTATGCTCGGGGTCGCGAAGGCATTCAGAGAAGGAGGAGGACTGTAATGACTCTCATCGATCTGCTCTTGCTTCTGCTCGTAGCGGGTGTGTGCGGTGCGGTCGGGCAGGCCATCGGCGGGTTCTCGCGCGGTGGTTGTCTCGTCTCGATTGCTCTCGGCTTCATCGGCGCGCTCATCGGGATGTGGCTCGCGCGACACGCGGGGCTGCCCGAGCCTCTGCCCGTGCAGGTGGGCGAGCAGACCTTCCCCGTCGTCTGGGCCATCATCGGCTCGGCGCTCTTTGTCGCGGTCATCGGTCTCGTCTCGCGCTCACGTCGGTAGGGCCGCTCCACGCCTCGAAGTGTGGCCGCGAGGTAACATTTTCATCTCAACACTTCCCCGCGCCGCGAAGTGCTAGACCGTGCGCGCGGCCTTCGGCTAAACTCCACCGGCAGACATTCCCCTGACAACAAGAACTCCTCGCCGCCACGACGGCTCGCACGGGCGTTGCGCGTCTACCGCTGCGGACGCCCGTGCGACTGAAGGCGTCGCGCACGCTGAGGCTTTACGATGATGGTCGCCACGGCTCCGACGAAATCCACACACCTCTTCTCAAAGGTTCGCGGCGCGGACGTGCCCGACCTCGCATACTTCCGCCATCGCTATCCCGAGACAGTCGCTAACCTCGGCACGCTGCCGCGACGCGAAGAGTGGCTTCGCCGCATCTGGGAGAGCGAGACGCGCTGGCGCGCGGCGTGGGAGACACGCGGCGGCGAGCCCGAGAGTGAAGAAGTAATCGTCAACGGGCCGCCGCCCGCCGGGCGTGTGGCCGAGGCCGAGTTCGACGTGATCTATGCGGGCGGCGCTGCGGCGCTGCTGCACGCGGCGATGCTCGCGCGCGGGCATGGGCGGCGCGTGCTCGTCTTGGGCGGCGCGGACGAGGGCGAGGGCTCTGTCTGGAATTTATCGGATGAGGAGTTGAAGGAGCTTGAGGGAGCGGGTCTGTTTACGAGCGAGGAGGCCGAGGCGGCGGTCTTGAATCGTTACCGGGGCGGCTTCGTAAAGTTCCACGATGACGCCTCGCGCGTGAAGGCCGAGCCGCTGTGGGTGAGCGGCGCGCTGGACGTGGCGGTGGACGCAACGCGTCTGCTCGCGCTCGCGGCCGAGAGGCTCGGGCGGGCGAAGGGCTGCGCCGTCATTGAGGGACTTCGCTTCGTGCGAGCTTACATCGAGCCTTCGCGCGTGACGGTCGAGACAGAGGGCGCGGGCAGCGGGCGGCGCTTCTTCGCGGCGCGGCTGTTCGCGGACGCGTCGGGAGCTGACTCGGCACTCGCGCGGCAGTTGAACGGCGCGGGCGCGTCATCGCACGTGCGACCGTCGGTCGGCACAATCGCGCGCGGGTACGTGCGCGGCGAGGGGCGCGGCGAGGCCGACTTCCGCACGGGCGAGATTCTCGTCAGCACCGAGGACGCGAGCGCGCATCGTCAACTCATGTGGGAGGGCTTCGCCGGGAGCCCTGCGCGCGGCGACTACGCAACGCGCCTCTTCTTCTACGACACGACCGACTCGCCCGCCGACAAGTCTCTGCTCATGCTCTTCGAGCGTTACTTCGAGTCGCTGCCCTCGTACAAGCGCAGGGGCGCGGGGTGGCGCGTCGAGCGCCCGCTGTTCGGCTATGCGCACGTCGCGCACGGAGGATGGCGCAGACGTGGGCGCGCGGCCTGCGAGCGCGTGATGGTCGTCGGCGGCGGCGCGGGACACGCGGCCGGAGCCTTCAACGCGCGCGGCGAAGGCTTACACGCGTGCGACCTGCGGCGCGTGGCGCGATTGACCGACCTTGCGCTCGCGTCGGGCGCGGCGGACGCCGACACGCTCTCGGAAATTTGTGATGGCGGCGAGGCGCGTGTGGCGCGTGCGGTGGGTCTGGCCGACTTCATGCGGCATGCGGCCGGAGGCGCGCCGCACGCGGTCAACGAAACGCTCAACGCACTGATGGCCGCGCTCGGAGGCTTGGACGAACGCGTGCGGCGCGAGGTCTTTCAGGGGCGCATGAGCACGAGGGCGCTGCGGAGGCTTCTGGCGCGCACCGCGCGTCTCTACCCGCGCATCTTCGCGCGCGTGCGCGAGCACTTCGGCGCGCGCGGCACACTCTGCTGGCTGGCCGATGTGGTAGAAGCGGTGTGGAGCGAGAGAGGAAAAGATAAGTGATGAAGGATGAGGGATGAAGGATGAAGGAAGGGCTGTACAGCTTTCGCTTCATCCCTCATCCTTCATCCTTCATCCTTTGCAGCCAGGGTGGGCCGCTTACGGCTTGTTGTCGTCGCCATAGTGGACGGTAATGACCACGCGCCCGTCGGTGATGTTCTTATCAAAGTCAATGCCGTCGCCCTTGACGATGACGCGCTTGATCTTTTTGTTCGGGTGATGGTGTTTGCCGTTGCCGACGTGTGTGAGCTGAGTCAAGTCGAACTCAATCGTGACGGAGCCGCCGGTAATAATGATGGGGGGGTCGCCTGGTGATGACATGTCTCTTTCTCCTTACGGGTTGAGGTCTGTGGAGGCCCTACGTTAGCGGGCCGCGGCGACCGCTTGGCCGCCGAGTTCAGCGCGGAGTAGCTGTACGTCGGGGCGCGACATGTAGCCTGAAGCGTCAGCGTCCAGACTCTGTTCGAATTGCGAGAGCGAGGTCGCCGCGCGCGCAAGATACGCGCGCGCTCCTGTTTCATCGCCAGCCCGTCGACTGGCTCTTCCCGCCAGAACGAGCGCGCGCCACTCTGAGTCGGCGCGTCCCGTGCGTGCGAAAATCTCCTGCGCGCGCAGCGAAGCCTTGAGCGCGCCCGCGGCGTCGCCGTCTTCGAGCAGCACTTCGGCCAGCGCCAGTTGCGCGTATGAGACCGTCCAGGGGTCTGTGCTCTCGTCGGCCAGTTGCGCCGCCTCTTCACACAGGGCCCGGCCGCGCGCGTGCGAGCCCGCAAAGCTCTCGGAGAGCCCGAGGTCAACATTAATCATGGCGAGCAGGTCTTTCGACGGGGCCTTCAAGTCCTTTAGCAGGACGAGCGCCTGTTTGGCCTTCGCCGCAGCCTCGGGGTAGTGCCGACGGCTGAGCGCCATGTCCGCCTCGGTGGTGTATGCGAAGGCCAGTGCGTCCGGGCCCACGCCGAGCGTCTGGACATCCGCGCCCGTCACCTGCCCGAGCATGTCGGCCGCCTCATCGTAGTGTCCCAAGGGCCAGAGCACGTTCGCCTGATTGAGCAGCGAGTAGGTGAGCAACGTCGAGTTGTGGAGCAGGCGGGCGGCAGACGCGCTCTCGCGGAAGTGTGCGAGCGCCTGCGGGTACCTGCCCCATGCGTAGAGCACGCCGCCGCACTCGCGGTGGAGGTTGCCCACCTGACCGAGTTCGCTCGCCTGTTCCGCGAGCCGGAGCGGCTCTTCGAAAAATTTGAGCGCGCCTTCGTAATCGCCTCTCTGCCGTTTGCTCCGGCCGATGACCATCGCCGATAGGTCAGCCTCTCTGCGGTAGCCTCCCTGACGATAGAACTCCAGCGCCTGCTCAACGAACTGCTCGGCCTCTTCGGGGCGGGTCTGCTTGACGCGCAGGCTCCCCATCTGGAAGAGCGCCTGCGCTACGAGACGCGGCACCTTGTAGTTGCGCGCAAGCTGAAGCGCCTGATTGTAGTTGTGCTCCGCCTCGTCGTAATTGCCCAGCTTGAGGAAGACGTTGCCGATGCTGATGTAGCCGTTCGCCAACTGGTCGTTCATGCCGCTGGCCTGTGCCAGATCAATTGCGGAGTTCGCAATCTTCAGCCCCCGCTCGCCGTCGTCCTGCACCTGCGCGAGTTGCTGGAGCGCCTGCACCTGCTGGTACTTGTTCTGTGTCTCGCCCGCGAGCGTGAGCGCCTGCTCGAACTCTGCCCGCGCCTCGTTCGGCCTCCCGGCGAAGAGGCGGCCACGCTGGTAATGCACCGCAGCCTCGCCCTCTTTGTTCGCCCTCTCGGCGTATAACTTCTGGGCGCGGTCGAAGGCCGCGACGGCTCCGGCCGCGTTGTTCTGCCGCGCGTGAAGGATGCCCAGACGGACAAAGGCGGCCGCGTATGAAGGGTCGCGCGTGGTCGCTTCGGTATAACTCTGAAGCGCCTTCTCACTCTGATTGTTCCTCTCGTAGGCGCGCCCGAGGTCGAGGTGAGCCTGCGGCTGGTCGGGCTTAAGCGCGACGATCTGTTGATAGTCGTTGATGGCCCCCGCATGCCCTTGCTGTAGGGTCGAGCGGACGGCGTCGAGATAGAGCGCATCTTCGGGCGAGAGCACCTTGAAGTCGGGCACGAGCGTATTGGCGGCAAGCATCTCGTCCTTAGCGCGTTCGAGAAAGTCCATCTCCATCCAAGCCTCTGCGAGCCGCGCGTGTGCGAGTGCGAAGTCCTTATCCTTCTCGACTGCTTCCGTGAGCAGCCCGCTCGCCTTGTAGTACGCGCCCTCGCGCATCGCATCCACGCCCTGCGTGTAGAGCGCCATGACGGGCGGCGTGGGCGTGTGGCGGGGAGGGCGGCTCAGGTACGTGACGAGCCAGATGAGCAGGAGCAGCGCGCTGAGCGACGCGCCGAGCGTGAGCGGTGAGAACTTCGGGCGGCGCAGCGTCTCCGCCATCGTGATGAGCGCGCTTGAGCGGTGGCCGTTCTCGGCTGTGGCGAGCCGTCGCGTCCGCGTCGTGTCGGAGTCGGGCAGACGAGCGCGCACGCGCTCAAGCTCCGCGGCGAACTGCTCGGCCGATTGGAAGCGATCTTCCGCGCGCTTCGCGAGCGCCTTGAGCGTGAGGCGGTCGAGTTCCGAAGGCACGCGCGGGTTGAAACGCGAGGGCGGCGGCGGGTCGAAGTGAAGCACCTGCGCGCCAATCTCGATGACGTTCGAGCCGGAGAAGGCCGGGCGTCCCGCGATGCACTCGTAGAGCAGCGCGCCTAAAGCGAAGAGGTCGCTGCGGCCGTCAACCTTCGCGCCCCGCGCCTGCTCGGGTGAGAGATAGAGCGGCGTGCCGATGACGACATCCGAGCGCGTGCGCGCCGAAAGAAGCGTCTGCGCATCGGGGCCCGTAGCCCCCGCGAACTCCTCGTGGAGTTGCTTGGCGAGCCCGAAGTCTAGGACTTTGACCTCGCCGCGTTCGTCTATGATGATGTTCGATGGTTTGATGTCGCGGTGAACGACGCCGCAGCGGTGCGCTTCCGACAGCGCCTCGGCCGTCTCGCGCACGACCTCGACGGCGCGCGCGAGGGAGAGGCCCGGGCCCGCAAGCAGGTCGCCCAGCGTCTGCCCCGAGACCAGCTCCATCACGATGAAGGGCTGGCCCTCCTCGGTCTCGCCGAAGTCATGAACGGCGGCGATGTTGCGATGGCGCAGCTTCGAGACCGCCCTCGCCTCGCGCAGGAAGCGCGCGCGGTAGTGGCTCTCGTCGTGCCCCGCGTGCGGAATCTTGATGGCGACGCGGCGGCCGAGCACCGTATCCTCGGCCACGTAGACGACACCCATTCCGCCCTCGCCGGCCTGGCCGAGTATGCGGTAGTGCGAGATGGTCTTGCCGATCATACGGGGTCAGGAGCGGCCGAGGCGCGAAAGGGAAAAGGCGTTTTAGTCCGAAGCGCCGCGCCGAGAGAGTGTGTCGGCGGGGTGCTTCCACTTCGAGAGCGCGCGGGTATTCTGCTCTAAAGCCGTGGCCTTTTCAAGATAGAAGTCGCGCGAGGCCCGTGCGCGGATTTCTGATTGCTGATTTCAGATTGAAGAAGGATGAAAGCCGCGCCCTTCTTCATCTTCACTTTTACCTTTTGACTTTTTACTTTCTCACGGCGGGCGTGACTTTCATGTTGAGTCGCTGGCCGTCGCGCACGACTTCGACTTCGTACTCCTGCCCGGCTTTTAACTCCGAAAGAATCTGCGTGTAGTCATAGACGTTGCGCACGTCGTGCCCGGCAAGTTTGACGATCTTATCTCCGGCCTTCAGCCCCGCGATGGCCGCGGGCGAGCCTTCGCGCACGGCGTCGAGCTTGAGCCCGTCGGTCGAGTCGGCGTAAGAAGGCACGGTGCCGAGCGAGACACGGAAGGTCGTGCGCGAGTTCGCCTCTGCCTTCGCGACCGCGTAGGTCGGCCGCCGGTCGCTTGCCTGTAAGCCCTGTACGAGGTCGCGCACGAACTGGAGGACGAGCGCCTCGCCTTCATAGTTGATGCGGTCGGCCGTGTCCGAAGGCTTGTGATAGTCCTCGTGCGACCCCGTGAAGAAGAAGAGGACGGGGACGCGGCGCGCGTAGAAGGATGAGTGGTCGCTTGGCCCGAAGCCGTCTTCGCTCAGCCGAAGTGTGAAGCGCGCGGCGGGCGTGGCCGTGACGGCCGTGCGCCCATCGCTGCCCGTGACGATGATGGGCGTGACAACGCTCGCAGTCGCCGTCTGCGCTCCCGCCTCAGTCCGTGTAGCGTCCGTGGCGGTCACGGTCGGGCCGAGCGTGACTTTGTATCCCCTGTTCGCCTCTTCGACGAACGCGCGCCACTCGGCGGCCGTGCCGATGCCGCCGACGTTGAGCGTGCCTTCGCGCAGTCGCCCGATCATGTCCATGTTAATCATCGCCACGGTCTGCGCAAGAGGGCGCACTGGATGTTGTACGTAGAAGCTCGAACCTATCAGCCCCTCCTCCTCGCCGCTGAAGGCGACGAAGACGACGGTGCGCTTCATCTCCGCGCGCTCTTGCGAGAAGAGTCGCGCCAACTCCAACAGCCCGGCCGTCCCCGAAGCGTTGTCGTCCGCGCCGTGATGTATCTCGCCCTCGCGCGCCGCGAGACTCCCATCGCCGCCGTGCCCGAGATGATCGTAGTGCGCGCCGATAACGATGACTTCGGTTTTCAACTTCGCGTCCGAGCCTTCGAGTATGCCGACGACGTTCGCCGAGGGCGCGTTCTTTCTCACAACATCGGTCGTGATGTGTAGCGTCTCTCCACTGACCGGCAGCCTGAGTATGTCGGCCGACGAGACGACAGGATCGCTGTTAACAGAGCCCGCGCTTCCTTGCGCGGCGGGACTCCTTTCTCGCGCAGCCCACTTCTCCAACTCCGCGAAATCCGACGTGCGCGTCAAGCCGAGCACCTTCGACGCCGCCTGCCGTGAGATGACGACGACGGGGAGCCCTGCGTCTCCGCCCGCGTTGTCGTACTTGAGCGCGGAGAGCTTGTCGTCTTTAAAATTCTCTTCCGCCGCGATGAGGACGAGCGCCGCCGCACCCGCCGCGTGCGCCGCAGCCGCCTTGAAGCGAATCTCGCCCGCTCGCGAGAAGCGCCCGTGCGGGTTATCGCCGTCGGGCGTGCCCGCGAGCGCGACGGCGACGTTGCCCGCCACGCCCGCGTTCTTGTAGTCGTCGTAGCTCTGTTCGGCCGCTGTGATGCCATAGCCGACGAAGACGGGCTTTCCATCCACACGCCCGTTCGCGCTGAAGCCGAGCGGCATCCAGTCTTCGCCGATTTGAAAGACACCCCCCGTCTGTTCGTCGCCACCTCTCCCGGTCAACTTCAACTCGTTCCTCTTGCCGAGCGCGACGCCCGCGACGTAAGGGAACTCCTGCATGTAAGCCTTCTCCGTCAACTCGTTCGAGTTGACGTTTGCGCCCGGAAGCAGCCCGAGACGCATGAACTCCGCAGCGACGTAGCGTGCGGCCTCTTCGGCTCCGGGCGTGCCCGTGCGACGCCCTTCGAGCTTATCGGAGGCGAGATATGTGATGTGCGCGCGCAGCCGCTCAACGTCGGGCACGAAGGGTTGCGCGGCGGTTTGCGCGCGTGCGGCGGCTGGAGCGATGAGGAGCGCGAGGGCGATGAGCAGCGGGAGAGTTTTTTTGTACAGCATGGCTTTCAAGGTCAGGTCAGTGGTTTGCGGATTCGAGATTTCAAATTCTTAAACTTCATCCCGTTCACTCAACCCAGTCGGCGATGAAGACGTTGGTGTCGCCGCGCACCGCCGCGTTGCGGTTCGAGGCGAAGACGAGCTTGCGGCCGTCGGGCGAGAACATAGGGAAGCCGTCGAAGGTATTGTTGAAAGTTATCTGCTCAAGCCCCGTCCCGTCCACGCCCACGACGAAGAGGTTGAAGTCGCGTCCGCGTATGTCGGGGTAGTTCGACGAGAAGATGATGCGACGCCCATCAGGCAGAAAGTACGGCGCAAAGCTGGCGACGCCGAGACGCGTCACCTGTCGCTTGTTACGGCCGTCCGCATCCATCACCCATATTTCGAGCGCGTTCGGCTCGATGAGATTCTCCCCCAGCAGCTTCCTGTAGCGCGCGACCTGCTCGGGCGTCTGTGGATGGTTCGCGCGATAGACTATCTTCCGCCCGTCGCGCGAGAAGAAGGGCCCGCCGTCGTAACCCAACTCATTCGTCAGTCGCTTAACATTCTTGCCGTCGGCGTCCATCGTGTAGATGTCGAGGTCGCCGTCGCGCATCGAGGTGAAGACTATGCGCTTGCCGTCAACCGTCATGGTTGATTCGGCGTCGTAACCGGGCGTGTTCGTTAGTTGCTTCAAGTCCGACCCGTCGGGCTTTGCCGTGAAGATGTCGTATGCAGGGTAGACGGCCCACACGTAGCCATGTGAGTAGTCGGGCGGAGTCGGGCACTTGTCCGACGCGAGATGCGTCGAGGAGTAGAGTATGCGGCCGCCGCGCGGGAAGAAGTACGAACAGGTCGTGCGGCCCTTCCCCGTCGAGACCATTCGCGGCGTGCCCGTGCCGTCGGTGCGCATCGTGTAAATCTGATCGCAGTCGCGCCCGTCGCGCTTCGACTGAAAGATGAGTTGGCGACCGTCGCCCGAGAAGTACGCCTCGGCATTCTCGCCGCCGAAGGTCAACTGCCGCACGCCTCGCAAGTGCTTCTCCGAAGCAAGCTCGACGGCGGACTGCGCCGCGTTTTGAGCGGGACGTGTGGGAGTCTGACTTGACTGCGCGCCGACGGGCGCGGCTCGCGGGAAGGCGAGCGATACAGCGAGCGTGACGAAGGCGAAGAACGCGGCGAAGAGTTTGAAGAGGGGTTTCATAAAGGCCGTGACGGGTGACAAGTTACGTTTGATGATTGTCTAAACTACCGGCGGAAACAGCCGAGACTTTAAACCCGCCGCACACCACTTGTCACCTGCCGCGACCTCTCAGCCGTTCGCGTGCTCGAACTCGCGCATGAACTGGACGAGCGTGTCCACGCCCTCTACGGGGAAGGCGTTGTAGATAGAGGCGCGGATGCCGCCGACCGAGCGGTGGCCCTTCAAGCCGTCTAACCCTGCGGCGGTGGCTTCGGCCGCGAACTTCTTCTCCAACTCTTCTGAAGGCAAGCGGAACGTGACGTTCATAATCGAGCGCGCATCGGGCGCGGCGTGGCCGTGATAGAAGGCGGTCGCGTCAATCGCATCATAAATCTTGCGCGCCTTCTCTTCGTTCCTCTGGTGAATCGCTTCAAGGCCGCCCTGATCCCTCACCCACTCGCACACGAGATTGAGGATGTAGATGCCCCACGTGTTCGGCGTGTTGTAGAGCGAATTGTTTTCGACGTGCGTGCGATAGTCGAGCATCGTTGAGAGACCGTCGCGCGTGCGCCCGAGCATGTCGTCACGAAGGATGACGACCGTGACGCCCGAGGGGCCCAAGTTCTTCTGCGCGCCCGCGTAGATGAGCGCGTACTTGCTCACGTCAACGGGGCGCGAGCAGATGTCGGACGACGAGTCGCAGATGAGCGGCACGTTGCCGACCTGTGGGTCTTCCTTCCACTCGACGCCCTCGATGGTCTCGTTCGAGGTCATGTGAACGTAAGCCGCCGCCGGGTCGAGCTTCAACTCGTCCTGCGCTGGCACTCGGTTGTAGCCCGAGTCGGCCATGTCGGCGACGACGCTCGCCGCTCCCTCCTTCTTCGCCTCCTTCAGAGCCTTCTTGCCCCAACTCCCCGTGAGTATGTAGTCGGCGCTTCCGCCCTCGGGCAGAAAGTTCATTGGTACCATCGAGAACTGAAGGCTCGCGCCGCCCTGTAGGAAGAGCACGCGGTATCCTTCGGGTATCCCGAGCAGTCCGCGCAGCCCCGCTTCGGCACCATCTATGATTGCCTGAAAGGGCTTCGAGCGGTGGCTGATCTCCATCACGCTCATCCCGACGCCGGGCAGCGAGAGCATCTCCTCGCGCGCCCTCTCCAGCACCGGCACCGGCAGCACCGCCGGCCCCGCGCTGAAGTTAAAGATTCTTTCGGTCATCGTTCTCTCCTGTTCACGATTCACGGCCTCATCTGATGTCGAGCAGACTCAACTCGATGATGTCGGCGTTCGACGCCTTCAACTGTTCGAGCGCGTCGGCGGGTGGCGCGGACTCAAGGTTGATGCGCGCGACAGCGGCCTCCGAGCCCTCGAAGATGACGTTCTCCATCTCCTGCACGTTGATTGATTCGGCGCGTATGCGGTCGAGCACCGCTGCGAGGACGCCGGGGCGGTCGCGGTGACGGACGACGAGCGTGTGCGTCGAGGGAGTGCGGCGCGCGAGGTTGACGACGTTGGGAACGCGCCCCGTCTCTTTGAAGGTGCGAATGATGCGGACGGTTTCGGCGGCGATGGCCTCCTGTGCCTGTTCGGTCGAGGCTCCGATGTGGTGTGTGCCGTAGAGGTTCGGCTCGCGCGCGATGTCGTCGGTGAATTCACCCGTCGAGCCCGCAGGCTCCGTGGCGTAAACGTCGAGCCCGGCGCGTATGTCCTTCTCGCGCATCGCGCGCCGAAGCGCGTCCTCGTCTACGACCTCGCCGCGCGAAGTGTTGACGAAGTACGCGCCCTCACGCATCGCATCGAAGAAGTCCGCGCCGATGAGCTCGCGCGTCTCGGGCTTCAAAGCGACGTGAACGCTCACCACGTCCGCTTCGCGTGCAACATCGAGTGGGCTCTCGCGCCGCTCGACGCCAAGCTCGGCCGCCAGTTCTTCCGTCAGGCTTCGGCTCCATGCGACGACCGGCATGCCAAACGCGAGTGCGCGCGCAATCATCTCGCGCCCTATCTGTCCCGTCCCGACGAGCCCGAGCGTGCGCCCGAGAAGCCCGCGCGCCTTTGAGAACTCTTTCTTGTTCCACTGGCCCGCGCGGAGTTGGATGACGTTGTCGGCGATGCGCCGGTCGAGTGCGAGGATGAGCGCGAAGGCAAGCTCGGCGACCGCCACCGAGTTCTTGCCCGGACAGTTCGAGACGTAGACGCCGCGTCGCGAGGCCGCCGCCACGTCAATGGTGTTGTAGCCCGCGCCCGCGCGCACGATGAGCTTGAGCGCGCCCGCATCAATCATCACCTCGGTCACTTTCGTCGAGCGCACGACGAGCGCGTCGGGCCGGTACGAGCCGATGGCTTCGACGAGTGCTTCGTCCTTCACGTCGGGCTGGTAAGAGAAGTCGCAGCCCGCGGCGTCGAGCCCGTCGCGCCCCGTCTGTTCAAACTTGTCCGCAATCAGCACGCGCATAATTTGATTGCCTCTCGTTACAGAGCGAGCCACTACTTTTTTAGATCGTATAAATCAAAATGCCGTCGCGCAGCTTCGGCTCGAACCAGGTGGACTTGGGCGGCATTACGCCGCCCGCGTCCGAGACGCGCAGCAGGTCTTCGATTGAAGTCGCATGAAGCGCGAAGGCGACGGCCGCACGGCCTTCGTTGACGAGTCGTTCAAGCTCTTCGGTGCCGCGTATGCCGCCGACGAAGTCTATGCGCTTGTCCGTGCGCGGGTCTTTGACGCCGAGCACGGGGTCGAGCAGGTTGTGCTGCAACAGGCTCACGTCGAGCGTCGCGGTCGGGTCATCGGAGAGCGTGCGTGCCGCGTCGTCTCGAAGCCCGAGACCGTACCACTTGCCCCCGAGGTACATGTGCCAGTGGCCGGGCTTGCCGGGCCCGCGCGGGTTCGCGTCTCCGGTGATGTTGAAGCGCCCGCGTACCGCGTCGAGGAATTCGTCGGGCGTCCGTCCATTCAAATCTTTGACGACGCGGTGATAGGGAAGAATCTGCATCTGCTCGTCGGGGAAGACGACGGCGAGAAAGCGGTTGTACTCTTCATCGCCCGTGTGCTGCGGATTCTGCTCGCGGAGCGCGGCGCGTGCGCGCGAGGCGCTGGCGGCGCGGTGGTGGCCGTCGGCGATGTAGAGCAGAGGGACTTCGGCGAAGCAGCGCGCGAGTTGTTCCGTAGAGAGAGCGCGCCAGATTGTGTGACGCACGCCGTCCTCGGCGGTGAAGTCGTAGAGAGGCTCGCGTTTAATCTCGGCCTCGACGAGCGCGTCTATGCGGCGGTCGGCGCGGTAGGTGAGAAAGACGGGGCCGGTCTGCGCGCGAAGCTCAAGCGTGTGGCGCGTGCGGTCGTTCTCCTTGTCGGGGCGCGTGCGCTCGTGCTTGCGTATGCGGTCGTCGTCGTACTCGTCCACGGAGAAGGCGGCGGCGATGCCCGTCTGCGTGTGCTCGCCCATCACGAGACGATAGATGTAGAGCGCGGGCGCGGCCTCTTCTTCGAGCGGGCATTCGCGCTTGAGACGCTCGAAGTTCTCGCGCGCCTTCGCGTAAGTTTGGTCGGCGTAGATGTCCGTGCCTCCGGGCAAATCTATCTCGGGGCGCGAGACGTGCAGGAAGCTCAAGGGATTGCTTGCCGCAAGCGCGCGCGCCTCCTCGGTGTTGACCACATCGTAGGGAACAGAGGCGACTTCGCCGACTCTGGCGGTGGGCGGACGCAGTGCGCGGAAAGGGTAGATGGCGGCCACGGTGTAACCTCTCCTCCGAAAACGTTTGGATAAGTGCGAAGCTTTTGAGACCTAAGACTATCCGCAACTCGGGCTTTCAGGCAAGTGGCGGTGCGCGAGGCGGACAGGAGAAACCACGTAGCCGAGGTGATAGTTCTCACGGGCAAACGGTGCGTTAATTGGTAGGGGAAGCAATTGTAGCCTTCAGAGCTATCGCTTCATCAAAGCGATAAGCGATGGGGACAAAGAATCGTTGACATGCGCGCCCGCCGGAAATATATTCGCGCGCGAACAACCCCACCTCGCCCATCGCGCCGCCCCGTGGCGTTCACCGCCCCTCTCGTCAACAGGAGAAATTCTTATGAAAAAAAGTTTCGCGGCGTGCGTGCTCGCACTGGCGATGTTGCTGCCCTCGGCACAGGCGCTTGCGTGGAATCACAAGGGGCACATGGCCGTCGCCTTCGTCGCCTACCAGCAGTTGACCGCGCAGGAGAAGACAAAGGTCTTCAAACTGCTCAAGTCACATCCGGACTTTCCCATGCTCTCGAAGCTTGCCGGTCGGCCGACGAGCAGCAACTTCCGCATGCTCGTCTTCGTCCACGCGGCGCGCTGGCCCGACCTCATCCGCAGCGACTCGCGCTTCTTCGACGAGACGAAGCCCAACGCAACGCCGACCAGACAACTGGCGGGCTTCCCCGACATGATGAAGCACAGGCCGTGGCACTTTAAAGACGAAGGGTTCAGGGACAACGGGTCAAGCGTCACGCTGCCCGACGACGGCGGCCAGAACGCGCAGGCGAAGATTCACGACTTCGAGCAGCGCATCGGCACGGCGAGCGGCGAGAGCGCGGCGCACAGGGCCTACTTTCTGGCGTGGCTCGAACACCTCGTCGGCGACGTGCATCAACCTCTGCACTGCGCAGCGCGGGTCACGTCGAGCTTTCCCGAAGGAGACCACGGCGGCAACCTTTTCGTGCTCGCCCCCTTGCACTTGCAGGAGGTGGGCTTCGTCGTCAAAGACCTGCACACGCTCTGGGACGATGTTATCGGCGCGGACACAACGCTGGTCGCCGTCCGCGCGCTCGGCAACGAGGCCGAGGCGTCTACTCCCACGGAGAGCGCGAACGACCTTGACGAAGCCGACTGGATCAACGAGAGTTTCAGCGACGCGAAGTCGGCGGCCTACAAGCCGCTCACCGACCAGCACGCCACCGCGCCGCAGGTCGGCCCGCAATACATCGCCGACGCACGCACGCTTGCGCTCGGCCGCATCAAGCTGGCAGGGCATCGTCTCGCCGCCGTCATCAAGGCAAACCTCTAATAGACGGCGGCGTGCCGGTTGAAGCAAGGGACGGAGGATGATCTGGTTTTATGGAGAGTCTTTCAAGCAAACACTGTGTACCCTGTCATGGAGGCGTGCCTCGTCTCGGCGGCGAGGAGATTACGATGCTGCTCGGGCAACTCGAAGGGTGGGAGGCGGCCGAAGAGCACCACCTTGAGAAGGAGTACAAGTTTGCGAACTTCGCCGGGGCGCTTGATTTCGTCAACCGTGTGGGGGCGGTCGCCGAAGCCGAAGGGCATCACCCCGACATCAACTTCGGCTGGGGCTACGCGCGCATACGCATCTACACGCACGCTATTGACGGCCTCAGCGAGAGCGACTTCATCCTCGCCGCAAAGATAGACGCCGCGTGAGCAAAGCTACAGACGCCGCGTGAAAAGCTAAGGGGCGTGCCGGGCAGACTTGCCCGCACGCCCCTCGCATGCGTGCAGCACGCCGCGCGATGCTCTATTGGTCTTGAGCGGTGGCCGATGACGACGGCGTCACTTCGCGGCTCAAGCTCTTGGCGGTTGCGGCTGCGCGCTTCACGGAGGCGAACGGCTTCGGCGACGAGTCCTTCCGCGCAGGCGTCTCGTTCACCTTCTTCGTCGGTGGCTCGCTCACTCTCACATTCGGCTTAACGGGCAGCGCCTTCTTCAAGATTGACTTCGAGAAGGGCACGCCGTTGGCGCTTGCGCCGACACCCTTCCTGACGACGAGTTGGCGCGCGACGACAGTGCTGAACGACGTGGCGAGGCGCGCGCGGCGCGGGGCCGAACCCGTGTGCGCAGAGATGACCGTGTCGGTCATGACACGACCCGTCAACGCTTCGACGTTGACGTAGAAACGAAACGTGCCCGCCTGCACGACGTTGAGAAGAAACTGCACGTCAATGGTCGCGCCCGGTTCGAGCCCGCCGAAGTTGCCGACGTTGACCGAGGTGTTGAGCCCTCCGCCGTCGGGCTGCGCGGGCTCGCAGCCGCACCCGTCGTCGAACTCAAGCACCGTCCCGCGAATAACGACCGTGCGTCCCTGACTGTTGGTGAACGTCTCGGCGTCGGACGAGGTGACGAGCCGCAGTTGTGCCTGCGGCGGCGATGCTCCCGCCACCGGAGGGCTGTTGAGCGTCGTGATGTCTATGACGCGAAAGGCGAGATAGTTGATGAACTGATCCGTGTTGTTGGTGACGCTGCGTCGTATCGAGAGCGTGCCCGAGTCACCGCTGCCCGTGCGGACGCGGTTGGGCGGCGCGGACTTATCGGCGTTGGGCTCGACGAGCGAGCCGGTGGTCGAGTTGTTGAAGTCCGCGGCCGACGTGAGCCCCTGCGGGCCGGGCGCACCGAGGACGGGCGGGGCCGTGATGCCGTCGTGCGGCGCGCCTGTCACCGAGACGAGCACGAAGTCGTTGGCGTTGTTGTTCGTGTCCTGCGGACGCCCACCGTTGGCCGTCCCCATCTTTCGCACGTATGCGTACTGGTCTGCGGGGCGAGAGAAGGACTGCTCAAGCCCTGTCCCCTCGATGTAGGTCGCGTTGTTGCCGCCGTCAATGAAGCCAACCGAGTCTATGACGACCATCCCCGTGTTATCGCGCAACTGGAAGCCCTGATTGTCTACGAAGACATCGGTGCCCGAGCTTACGTCGGCGTCGAGCGATGCGTAAGACGAAAGACTGTAGCCGATGCTGTTGCCGACGAGCAGGTGGCCGCGCGTGGGGATGACGAACGAGCCTTCGAGCGTGATGGTGTAGTCACCCAGATCGGTGTCGAATCCCTGAATGATGTAGTTGCTGATGTCGCAGTCGGTGTCGCGGTTGCAGTAGAACTCGATGTACTCGTCCGTACTCCCGCTCGGCCCCGAGAGCCTGAACTCGCTGATGAGCACCTCGCCGGGGCCGACCGGCTGCTTCACCGCGATGTTTTGCGCCGCGATGCTCTGCGCGCCAAACGCCGCGCCGAAGAGGAGCGCGACGGCCAACACGACGAGACGCGGGCGAAAAAGATAGGGCATGAATGATCCTCCTGGTTCACTTTCACTTGTTCGGTTGGCGCAGCCTTGAATCTTTTGCAGGGGAGCCGCGCCGACAACCTTAGATTGGGCTAGAGGCTGTGAGGCTATCACACGGCACGGCTTCTCACAACGGAGCTTTTATGGCATGCGCTTCGGTCATGCCACAGGCTGAATCTTCCGGCGATTGTCACGAGAGCCCCGGCGGTGTTATATCTCCTCGACATCAGAAGCAGTTCCCACGTCGCCGGCAGTTTCAGAAGACGCCACGGCGGCGCTCATCTTCTAATCCCGAAAGGCACAACCTGTCATCATGGCTAACACACCCATTACGGTCGCGCGCGGCGACGGCATCGGGCCGGAGATTATGGACGCGACGCTGAAGATACTTGAGGGCGCGGGCGCGCGGCTCGACATCGAGGAGATTGAGATTGGCGAGCGAGTTTATCTCGCCGGGAACCCGGCGGGTGTTGCGCCCGAGGCGTTCGAGTCTCTGCGGCGGACGCGAGTGTTTTTGAAGGCTCCGATTACAACGCCGCAGGGTGGAGGCTATAAGAGTCTGAACGTGACCGTCAGGAAGACGTTCGGGCTCTACGCGAACGTGCGGCCATGCGTGTCGTATCACCCGTTCGTCGAGACGAAGCATCCGGTGATGGACGTGGTCATCGTGCGCGAGAACGAGGAGGACGTGTACGGCGGCATCGAGTACCGGCAGACCGCACAGGTCACGCAGTGTCTCAAGCTCATCTCGCGACCGGGCACAGAGAAGATCGTGCGCTACGCGTTCGAGTACGCGCGCAGGAATAACAGGAAGAAGGTCACGTGCTTCACCAAAGACAACATCATGAAGATCACGGACGGCCTCTTTCACAAAATCTTCGACGAGATTGCGCCCGAGTATCCGGACATCGAGAACGAGCACTGGATAGTTGACATCGGCGCGGCCAAGCTGGCCGACTCGCCCGAGAACTTCGACGTGCTGGTGCTGCCGAATCTCTACGGCGACGTGCTCTCGGACGTGGCGGCGCAGATTGCGGGCTCGGTGGGCTTGGCGGGCTCGGCCAACATCGGCGAATCAATCGCGATGTTCGAGGCCATCCACGGCAGCGCCCCGCGTCGCGCCGGACAGAACCTCGCCAACCCTTCGGGGCTCTTCTTAGGCGCGGTGATGATGCTCGTCCACACGGGACAGACGGACGTGGCCGAGCGCGCGCACAACGCTTGGCTGCGGACGATGGAGGACGGCGTTCACACTTATGACATTTACAAAGAGGGTGTGAGCAAGCAGAAGGTCGGCACGCGCGAGTTCGCCCAAGCAGTCATCGCGCGCGTGGGGCAGAAGCCTGAGCAACTGAAGGCCGTCGCCTACAAGGCGGGCGAGGGCGGCGAGGCTGCGTCCACGGTGCGCACTGCGCGCGAGGCGGCGGCGGAGAAGAAGGAGACCGTGGGCGTTGACGTGTACCTCGACTGGACGCGGGGAACGGCGAACGACCTCGGCGCGGTCGTCACGAAACTCTCGGGCGGCGGCCTACGGCTGTCTTCAATCGCCAATCGCGGCGTCAAGGTCTACCCCGGCGGCGCGACCGAGACCTTCTGCTCCGACCACTGGCGCTGTCGCTTCGTCTCGGAGGGACAGGCCGTCGCGCACGCGCAGATTACGTCTCTGCTCTCGCGCTTTGCCGAAGCCGGTCTCGACTTCATCAAGACCGAAAACCTCTGCAACTTCGACGGCCAGCCCGGCTTCTCGCACGCGCAGGAGTAGTCGTTGAAGTGTTGGACGAACACGAAAAACGATTCAACCCGAAGCCTCCGCACAAAGGAGTAAACGAAATGTCCGCACCGGCCCCCACGAGACCCGAGGCAAACGAATACGCGCCCTACTACGAGAAGTATGTCTCGCTCGTTCCCGACGCAGACGTGGTCGAGACGCTTGAGCGGCAGGGCGCGGAGACGCTCGCGCTGTTGCGCTCCATCACCGAAGAGCGCGGCGGCCACGCTTACGCGTCCGGCAAGTGGAGCATCAAGCAGCTTGTCGGCCACGTCATCGACGCCGAGCGCATCTTCGCCTATCGCGCGCTGGCGCTCGCGCGCGGCGAGCAACAACCCTTGCCCGGCATGGATCAGGACGAGTACATGGCTTGCGTGAACTTCGACGCGCGCGCGCTCGCAGACCTGCTCGACGAGTTCGAGCACGTGCGGCGCGCGAACGTGAATATGTTCCGCGGGCTCGATACCGACGCATGGGCGCGACGCGGCGTGGCGAGTGACAACGAGGTGACGGTGCGCGCCATTGCGTACATCATCGCCGGTCACGAGGCGCACCACGTCCGCATTCTGCGCGAGCGATACCTGTAGTTAAGGGATGAGGGATGAGGGATGAGGAATGAAAAGTCGCTGAAGAAGAGCAGGGCGAAAGCCGGGGAGAAGACGGTGCGCGCGAAGTCCGTTGAGGCGAAGCCCGCTTCATCCCTCCTTGCTCATCCTTCATCCTTCCCGCTCGTCGCCGTCGTCATGGGCAGCACGTCGGACTGGGAGACGATGCGGCACGCGGCCGAGATGTTGAAGCGGTTCGGCGTGCCTCACGAATGTTCAGTCGTCTCGGCGCACCGCACGCCGCAGTGGTTGGCCGAGTTCGCGGCGGGTGCGGAAGCGCGCGGACTCGAAGTCGTCATCGCGGGCGCGGGAGGCGCGGCACATCTGCCCGGCATGGTCGCGGCGCAGACGCTTCTGCCGGTCTTCGGCGTCCCCGTCGAGAGCCGCGTGCTGGGTGGAGTTGATTCGCTCCTCTCAATCGTGCAGATGCCCGCGGGGATTCCGGTCGGCACGCTCGCCATCGGGTCGAGCGGCGCGACCAACGCCGCGCTCCTCGCCGTCGCCGTGCTCGCCAACACGCGCCCCGAGTTGCGCGAGAAGCTCAGGCGCTTTCGCGAGGAGCAGACCGCGAAGGTGCGCAGCTCAGTCCTTCCGTCATGAACTCAATCCTGCCCGGAGCGACCGTCGGCGTACTTGGCAGCGGCCAACTCGGCCGCATGTTCGCCATCGCCGCGCGCCGGATGGGCTATCGCGTACACACCTTCTCGCCCGGCTCCGACACGCCGACGGGGCAGGTCGCCGATAAAGAGTACGAACACGCTTACGACGACCTCGACGCGGTGCGCGAGTTCGCGCGGGGAGTTGAGGTCGTCACCTTCGAGTTCGAGAACGTCCCCGCCGAAACCGTCGAGGCCGCGGCCCAACTCGCACCCGTGCGCCCCTCCGGCTCAGTCCTCTACACGACGCAGCATCGCCTGCGCGAGAAGACATTCCTCTCTCGTCAAGGCTTCCCCATCACGCCCTTCCGCCACGTCACGTCGGCCGAATCGCTCCGCGCGGGGCTCGCCGAGACGGGGCTGCCCGCCGTGCTCAAGACCGCGGGCTTCGGCTACGACGGCAAGGGGCAGACGCGCATTAACTCGGACTCGGACGTTGCGCGCGCCATCGTTGCGCTCGGGAGTCAGGAGGGCGTCGTCGAAGCCTTTGTTGACTTCGAGCGCGAGGTCTCGGTCGTCGCCGCGCGCGGGCTCGAAGGCGAGTTCGCTCACTACGGCGTCATCGAGAACACGCACAGTCGCCACATCCTCGACCTCTCGGTCGCGCCCGCGAGTGTGACGGAAGAGACGGCGCGCGAGGCGGTCGAGATAGCGCGCTCGATGCTCGAAACGCTCGACGTGGTCGGCGTGATGTGCGTCGAGTTCTTCCTGACGCGCAGCGGGCATCTGCTCGTCAACGAGCTTGCGCCGCGCCCGCACAACTCGGGCCACTTCACCTTCGATGCCTCGGTGACGAGCCAGTTCGAGCAGCAGTTGCGTGCGGTCTGCGGACTCCCTCTCGGCTCGACCGAGTTGCTCCGGCCCGCGGCGGCGATGGTGAACCTGCTCGGCGACCTCTGGCAGACGGGCGAGCCCCTTTGGCGCGCGGCGCTCGCTTACCCCGATGTCAAGCTCCACCTCTACGGCAAGACCGAGGCGCGCGCAGGGAGAAAGATGGGACACCTCACGGCGCTCGCACCGACGCCCGAAGAGGCGGCCGCGCTCGCGCTCGGCGCGCGCGATGCGCTCAACCATCAGCATGCGAGTGGTATAATACGTGTGGACTCCCGGTAGAAATCTTTTCCGAAACGGAGCAAGCAATGAGGCGCAGAATCTTCCTCGCATTGGTCATCAGTGTTGCGCTGTCGTGCGTGTGCGCGTCGGCGCAGCAGCCGCAGCAGGTGCCCGCAGACCGCATCCCGCTCGAAGAGTTCAAGGGGATGCTCGCCTCGGGCAAGGTCTTCGTGCTCGACGTGCGTTACCAGATTGACAGGAAAATCAAGGGCGCGACGCACATCACGCTCGACCAGCTTGAATCGCACCTGTCGGAGTTGCCGCGTGACCGCGAGATCGTCACCTACTGCTCTTGACCGGAGGAGCACACCAGCGCCCGTGCGGCGCAGATACTCCGCGACAAGGGATTCAAGGCGCGCGCACTGCTCGGCGGTTACGCCGCGTGGGTTGCGTCGGGCGGCGAGACCGAACCGGTCGCCGCGGAAGCAACTAACAACATGCCGCCGCAGCCCGTCAACACGCCGCCGGAGCAGCACGTCGTCGCCTCGCCCAACCCGACCATAGACGACAGCAAGACGCCCGCGACCACAGGCACGAAGAAGATCGAGGCCACGAAGATTCAGCCCGTACAGGCGACGACGAACGCGCCGTTGAAGACGACGACGACGAAGTCCAAATCAAAACCGAAGCACAGGCGCACGAAGCCGCGCGGCTAGTCACGCGTCGAATATGAAAGCGCCGCGTATCGACGCGGATGAGTAAGGAGCGAACCTTTAAAGGTTTGGTTCGCGCTCATCCGCGTCGATACGCGGCGCTTGTTGTCTCTCCGAGCCTTACCTGACGCGGCTCTTCTTCCGTTTCAGAAAATCTATCAGGACGAACTGCGTGAGGTTGCCCGGTGTGGCGAAGTAGGCTTTGCCCGATGTCATCGCCGACATCTGCTTGACGAACTCGACGAGGTAGTAGTCCGAGGCGAGCATGAAGGTGTTGATCTGTATGCCCGCCTTGCGGCACGCCTGCACCTCGCGGAAGGTCGCATCCATCACAACGGGGTCGCCGCCCATCGAGTTCTTGTAGAGCCTGCGCCCCTCTCGAATCTCGCCGAAGGGCTGCGCGTTGCGGCGGCCACGCTCGCGCGAAGACGATGCTTGCGCGACTTCCGTATCGAGGAAACACGCGGTGGGCTTGCCGTCCGTGACCATCACGATCTGCTTCATCTCCTTGCGCTGCGCCTGCAAGAGACGGCGCGCGAGCTTCAGGCCCTCGGCTGTGTTCGTGTGATAGGGGCCGACCTGCGTAGTCGCAAGCCGCGCCAGCGGCAACTCCTCTGCATCGTCATGAAAGAGCACGACCTTCAAAGAGTCGCCGGGGTAC
The DNA here is from genome assembly GCA_032230645.1 of Acidobacteriota bacterium. Taxonomy (GTDB): domain Bacteria; phylum Acidobacteriota; class Blastocatellia; order Pyrinomonadales; family Pyrinomonadaceae; genus QHXN01. The sequence goes on from JAVXWN010000056.1 coordinate 23,823, forward strand.
TGCGTGCGGACGAGATGCGCAAGCGCAAGCGCGACCTTCTTGGCGGGCGTGAAACGGTCTTCGCCGTAGAGAATCATCGAGTGCGAGCAGTCGAGCATGACGACCGTTGCGCACGAAGATTGATAGTCCTGCTGGTGTACGTGCAGATCGCGATATTCGAGGTTCAAGGGAACGGTCAAGCCTTCGCGCTTGATGGCCGACATGAGCGTCGTGTTCACGTCGAGGTTGATCGTGTCGCCGAACTCGTAAGGCTTCGGCGATTGCGAAGCCTCAACTCCGGTCGAGAGGTGCGGCGTGTCGTGCCGACCGATGGAACTCTTCCCCAGACTGCCGAGAAGATTCCTGAGCGTCTTGTAACCGAGAAAGTCGAGCCCCTTCTCCGTCACCTCGAACTTCACGTCGCGCGGCAACGGCTCGCCCACCTCGCCCGGCCCCGTCTGACCACGCCGCTGCCGCGCTTCACGCTGCTCCTCGCGCAGTTTCAAATAACCCTCTTCCACCAGCCGCTCGATGAGTTGATTGAGCAACTCTTCCAACTGCGACCCACGGAACTGCCCCGCGTTCTCCGCGAGCATCTCCTCCACGTCGCGCTCCGACAACTCGCCCATCTCAAGGAGCGCCTGCAAGAGCGCCTGTCGCAAGGCGTCCAACGACTGGTCGGGGTCGCGCCGCTGCCGCGTCCAATAGTAATCGTCGTCGAACCCCGACGAGAGCAGCGAGTCCTGCAACATCCCCATCAGGTCGCCCAGAGAGAGCCCGGACACATCGAAGCCCTTGAAACGTGAATAGCGTATGAACTTCATCTACTTCTTCCCCACCGGCTCCGGCACTTTAAGTTCGCGGTTAGCCTCTATTACTAACTCGACGGCCTCCTTCAAGTTCTCACGTGCCTGTTTGAGAGTCGCCCCTGCGTATTCGCACCGGGCAATTCTTCGACAAAGCCAATGTAGCCTTCCGACACTTTGAGGTAGACGGCGTTCAGAGTTAAGTCCATAACGTCTCTCCTTAACTGTAGCGGCCCGACTCGGTCAGGTCGTCGTAGATCATGCCGCGCCTGTCCTTCTTCGCTTTGGTCGCGGCGGTGTAGCCGCCCTCTTCGTTGCGGCTGATCTTGTTCTGGGCGTAGAGACCTTCGAGGACGAACTCGCAGGTTGAGACGAGCATGCTGTCGTCCGCGCGCTTGAAGTCGAAGGGGACGAGCGCGTTGTCGATGAGGTCGGGGACTGCTTCGAGCAGGCGGACGCACTCGTCCGACGAGGCGTTGTCGGAGAGCTTGACGTTGTTGCCCGAGTCGAACCAGCGGATGGTGTTCGAGAAGTCGAAGCCGACGAAGTAGCCCTCGAAGATTTCACCGGCCGCGCGCTTGATTAAATCTTTGGCGATGCGGCCCGCGCCGACCTGCTCGCCTTCGTACTCAAGCTCCATCTTGCCGGTCATCGAGGGCAACGCCGCGTACACGTCCGAGACGCGCGGCACCAACTCCTCCTCGCCCGTCAGTATCGCGCGGCGCTCGGCGTTCGAGACGACCGATTCGGTGACGGTAATCGGCATGCGCTGCGAGACGCCCGAGCGCTTGTCTATGCGCTGGTCGTCGCGCGCCTCGAAGGCGATCTGCTCGACCAGTTCGCGTAGGAAGTCGGGGACGCGCAGACGCCCCGCGAACCCCGTGCGCTCAGTCCAAGCCTCCTGTCGCGTAATCTCGACGCCGAGTTGTAGCTCCGAAGGATAGTGCGTCGAGACCTCCGCGCCGATGCGGTCTTTCAAGGGCGTGATGATCTTGCCGCGCGCGGTGTAGTCCTCGGGGTTGGCCGAGAAGACGAGCATCACGTCTAAGGCGAGACGCACGGGATAGCCCTTTATCTGCACGTCGCCCTCCTGCATGATGTTGAAGAGGCCGACCTGTATTTTGCCCGCGAGGTCGGGCAGCTCGTTGATGGCGAAGAGGCCCCGGTTGGCGCGCGGCAGCAAGCCGTAGTGAATGGTCAGCTCGTCGCTCAACAGGTATCCGCCGCGCGCGGCCTTGATGGGGTCTATGTCGCCGATGATGTCGGCGATGGTCACATCGGGCGTGGCGAGTTTTTCAACGAAGCGCGAGTCACGCTCGACCCAGGCGATGGGCGTGTGGTCGCCTTCGCGCTCGATTGTCTGTCGCCCGTATGCCGAGATTGGCTTGAAAGGATCGTCGTTCACCTCGGAGCCCGCGATGACGGGGATGCGCTCATCAAGTAGATTGACGAGTTGTCGGATGATGCGGCTTTTGGCCTGCCCGCGCAGACCCAGAAGGATGATGTTGTGGCGCGCGAGCACGGCGTTCGTAATCTGCGGAATGACCGTCTCGTCATAGCCGACGATGCCGGGAAAGATGCGCTCGCTGCGTCGTAGTTTATCGAGGAGGTTGGCGCGCATCTCGTCCTTGACGGGCCGCGCGCGATAGCCCTGCTGTTTCAGTTCGCCTAGTGTCTTGGGTAGTGCCATTGCTCGAAACCTTGCCCCCGAGTTCTGTTGGTTAAGTCTGATTCAATTCGCACGCCGCCCTTTGCCGTCGAGCAGCGCGGCCAGAGCCTGCGCGAGTGTCCGGTAAGTTCTAAGACCCTGCATGTCGAGCCCGAGTCCGACGAGCGTCTGCGCGACCTGCGCGCCGACTCCTGTGACGAACGCCTCGGCCCCGACCAGCCTCAGCGCCTGCACGAGGTTCGTCAGGTTCGCGACCGCCGCCGAGTCAACCATGCGCGCGCCCGTGATGTCTATGATGCAGACGCGCGCTCCCTGTCGCCTCACTTCCGAGAGCGCCGCCTGTGTCGCGCGCGCCGTTCGCACCGTATCGAGCGAACCGATGAGCGGCAGAACCAGCACGCCTTCGAGCACGGGCACCACGGGCGTCGAGACCTCCTCGATGGTCTGCTCGCGTTCGCGCAGTAGTTCGTCAAGCGCCTCTTCGGCGCGACGACGTTCGATGCCCTGCGCGATGATGTTACCAACGGACGAGAGCGCTTCGAGCGTGTCGTCGGGCAAGGCCCTGCGCGCGAACATCGCCAGCACGCCCACGAGCCGGTCTTCGACAAGCAGCGGGTAGCCCGCGAATGAAACCATTCCCTCTCGCCGCGCCCACTCCTGATCGCCCACGCGCGGGTCGCCGACGACCGAGTTCGTCAGGTGAGGCTGGCGCTCGGCGGCGATGAGCCCGATCTTGAAGCGGCCAACGGGCACGCGCCCATGCGCGCCGTCGAGGTGCGTGTAGAGCCCCGCGCTCGCCTGTAGTTCGAGGACTGTCGCTTCAGGGTCAAGCGTCCAGACGCGCGCGAAGGCCGCGTCGAGATGGCGGACGACCGCTTCAGCGCAACGCTGTAAAAGCTGTCGCAGCGGTACGCCGCCTTCCGCGAGCGCGATGCCAACCTCCGCGCCGAGCGCGGCCTGATGCACGCGCCGGTCGAGTTCTTCCTCCGCCCCTTTGCGCGCGGAGATGTCCATCGTCACGCCTCGCATCCCGACCGCGCGCCCCTCGTCGTCGCGCACCGCGACCGAATGCGCTTCGACGTGTATGACGCGCCCGTCGCTGTGCATCCAGCGAAACTGGCTCACGCCGCCCTCGTCGCTCTCGAACTTCCGGCGGGCGTCGAGCGCCGCCTGCTCGCGGTCTTCCGGGTGGACGATTGAGAGCCAGAAGTTTGGAGTGGCGAGCCATTCCTCAACCGTGTAGCCGAGCATCTGCTCGACGTAGTCGCTGACGAAGTTGATTCTCTGGCCCTCCGCGTCGGGCTCGCCCCAAGCCTCCCACACCACGCCGGGGACGCTCGCCACAAGGTCACGCAGGCGTCGTCGCTCGCTCTCGATTTGCGAGGACGCGGACGCCGCGACTTCCGTTCCGTTCGCCACGCGTGCGAGCGCGTTGCCGTCGGCCTTCGAGTTCTTCGACGAAGTTTTCTCCTGCTTCATTTCGTTTCGTGCTGCCTCGAAAGGCGTCGGGCAGAGGGACGCGGCTCGATACTTAAACCGGCGCGCCGTCAGTCTCCTTCATGCGTGCGACGAAGCGCCCGTCCCGATCATGCTCGACGAGTCCGTCCTCTTCAAGTTTCTGTAGGTGCGCCAGCACGGCTCGCGCGGCGAGCGCGTGCATCTTCGGATGAACATCGGTGTACGCGCGCGCGACGACATCGGCGGGCGTGCGTGCGCCCTCGCGCACGGCAGCGAGAATTTCGCGCTCGCGCTTGAGACGATGCGCCACGTACTCTTCAATCTTCGCGCGTGGATTGCCGACTGCGGGGCCGTGGCCGCCGAAGAGCGCGACGAGTCGCGGCAAGTCCCGATAGCGTCCGAGCGAGGCGAGATAATCGCGCACGCTCCCCTCTTCCGGGTCTATGAGCACCGAGCCCACGCCGACGATGTTATCGCCCGCGAGGAGCGCGCCCGCGCGCTCGTCATAAAAGGAGAGGTGGCCGCGTGTGTGGCCGGGCGTGTGCATCGCGCGCAGGGTGATGCGCGACTCGCCTTTGAGTTCGATTACGTCTCCGTCTTCGATAAAACGGTCAACGCGGACTGTGCCCGCGAGTGCTTCAGCCGTCAGACGGTGTGCAGCAACGGTCACGTTTCCGGCGAGGTCTCGACGTAAATTCTCAACACCGCCGACGTGATCGGGATGATGATGCGTCAGGACTATCTCGCACAAGACGCGTCCCTCGTCCAGCAACTCTTTGACGAACTCGAAGAGCACGGCCTGCTCGTCATCGTATGGCGAGCCGGGGTCAATGACGATGAAGTCATGCGTGCCTACGACGTAGCAGTTGGTCGTCGTCGCGGGCGGTTTTGTCGGCGTGCGTAAGGGGACGCAGACGAAGCCGGGCAGGAACTCTATCCTGCGCACCGCCTCGCGCCGCGCCTGCGGCACGCTCAGAAATCTTTCAACGAGGTCATCGGTCAAGCCACCGGCAAGCGTTCGCACCGCATGAATGACGGGCGGCGCGGCCATCAACTCGAAACGTCGCCAGCGCGCGTAAGCCTCGCGCGCACTTTCCCAGCCGCCTTCGTCAAACTCTCCGGTCATCAGGCGCGGCTCCTGCTTGCGCGGGCAGCGCACGATGAAGAAGAGCGTGTCGAAGCGTCGAGGGCTGAAAGGCGGAGTCACCCAGCGACCCGCGAACTCGAAGTCGCGCGCATCGAGCCGGAGGCCGTAGTGCGCGAGCAGTACGGCGAACGTCATGCGTTCCGAAGTCAGATCGTCGAGCACCGAAGCAAGTTGCCCCTTCGTCAAATGCTCCGCGCCGCGTGCGGCGAGCACGCCCAACTCCTCGAACAACTCGCGCGCCGCGCACGCGATCATGGTCGCCGTCTCGCGGTCAGCGGCTCCTTCAACTTCAACCTCCGCGTCCGACTCGTCGCGCTGACCACCGGGGAAGGCGTAGAAGCCCGGCTGGAACGTCATGCGCTCCGAGCGTCGCGCCCAGAAGAGTTGCGGCTCGCCCTCGCCCTCGCGCACGAGGATAACGACCGCCGCGTCCTTCGGCACAGCCGGACGCGCCGCATCATCTTTCGGCCGTCGCTCGTCTTGAAGTGTACTGGCTTCGCTCACGTTTAATGTTTGCGGAATAAATTAACTGAGTGGAAGAAATGATGAATGATGAATGAGAATGATGAATACTTCAACACGGCTATATTCATCATTCATCATTCATTACTTCGCTAATCTCACTCGTCGCCCTGATGGCGGAAGCGTTCGCCGTCGCGGCCCTGCCACGGGTTGCCGCGCATGTGATAGCCGCCCTCTTCCCAGAAGCCCGCGCGGTCTTCGGCGACGAACTGAACGCCCTTGACCCACTTCGCGGACTTCCACGCGTAGAGTTGTGGGACGATGAGGCGGACGGGGCCGCCGTGCTCGGGCGGGATTGCGCGGCCGTTGTTCGTCCATGCGAAGAGCGAGTCTTCGGCAAGGAAGTATTCAACCGGCAGATTCGTCGTCCAGCCGTAGTCGCTGCCTTCGGCGACGACGAAGCGCGCCTCGGGCTTTATTCCAACCAACTCGGCGATGGTGCGCGTCGAGACGCCGCCCCACAGGTTATCGAGCCGCGACCAGCGCGTCACGCAATGAAAGTCAGCGTAGACTCGCGCGGCGGGCAGTTGCAGAAACTCGTCGAGCGACCATTGAAGCGGCCGCTCGACGAGTCCGCCGACCTCGAACCGCCACGTCTCCGGGTCTACTTGCGGCGTGCCGTGCGCGTCGAGCACAGGCCACTTGCGCGTGCGCGTCTGGCCGGGCGGGATGCGGTTGGCGCGGCGCGTGTCGGGGCTGACGATTACGTCCTCGCCCTCGAACTCCTCCGCCCGCCGCGGCTCGCCCTCCTGCCGGAAAGGGTCTTTGAAAAGCGTGTCGAGAAAACTCATAAGTTCGTGAATGGTGAATGGTGAATGGTGAATAGTCGTTGAGAGGTTGCGCGCCTGAGTTTTACTCTCGTCGGCCGAGATACGTTCAACCTCTATTCACTATTCACCATTCACCATTTACTGTTTCTTTGCCGACTGCTCGGCGAGCCTCAACAACTCTTCCGGCATCCACTTGCCGATGCCCTTCTGGAGCGCGCCTTCGATGCCGACGGTGCGGTCGTGCCAGTCGTCGGCCTGACCCATCGTGCCGCGCTCGCGCTCGTAGCTCATCGTCTGGTCAAGGCTGAGTGCGATGCCGTTGACTATCTCGCGCCAGTCCTCGGTCTGTATGCCGCGACGGACGAGCGCGAGACCGGCCGTCCAATCCTCTTCGGGCGCGCGTGCATCCTGCTCGGGGATGGTCAGGTTCGAGAGCGGCGGCATCGGAGAGCCCTTGAACTCGTCGTAGAGCCTACGCCGTACATCCTTTAGCGAGAGCCCCTCGCGCGCCAGCGCCTGCGCGCGGCGGAAGATGTCGGGCACGCTGGTCTGTTCTTTCACCATCAGTCCTCCAGCCCGTCAGTCTAACTTTTATGATTTGTGCCTGCCGCTAATTTATAACATTTGCCGCCGAGAGGCGAACCCGGTGAAAGGATGAAGAATGAGAGATGAAGGATGAATGTTAAGAAGTTGAGCCTTCACTTCATCCCTCATCCTATCCCTGCTTGCATCGCCGCGTGTTCGTCTGCATGATAGCGGGAAAAATAAGGGGTGGTTCCACGTGTCCGAAATGATCTCCGATGAACAGTCGGCGCAAGTAGCGGAAGTGCCTGCGGGGCGCTCTGCCTGTCCTGTCTGCTGGCGCGAAGCGGGCGAGGGGCTCGCAGACGTAGAGCAGTTGCCGGACGAGTTGAAGCGTTTGATAGCGGCCAACGCGCCCGAGGGCGTGACGACCGTCTGCCCGCGCTGTCTTGAGTTGTTCGGCCGCGCGCACGCGCAGTTAGAGAAGTACGCCACCGTCTTCGAGCAGGGACGAAACGTTCTGCCCACTTGGCTGCGGCTCGGCGCGGACGAGCGGTTCACGGGGCGCGGCATCACCATCGCTTTCCTCGACTCGGGCTTCTACCAGCATCCCGATTTGACGACGCCGCACAGCCGCATTCTCGCCTATCACAACATCGTCCCGAAGGGTACGGGCACGCTTGAATCCATAGAACCCGCAAGCTGGCACGGCATGATGACTTCGGTCGTCGCCGCCGGAAACGGCGCTCTCTCGGGCGGCTTCTTCCGCTCCATCTCGCCCGACTGCAACGTCGTGCTGGTGAAGGTCAGCAAGTCCGGACACATCCCCGAGAGGAACATCGAGCGCGGGCTCAAGTGGGTCATCGAGAACCGCGAGCGTTACCAGATACGCGTCGTCAACATCTCGGCGGGCGGCGACAAAGAGCAGTCCTATCTCGACAACTCCTTGTGCCAGACAGTCGAGCGCGCCGTGCGCGCAGGGCTCGTTGTCGTGTGCGCCGTAGGCAACGCGGGCTGGTCGCCGGGACACCCCGTCTTGCCGCCCGCCTCTTCGCCCTCCTCAATCGCCGTCGGCGGCCTTGACGACCGCAACTCGCTCGACCGCTCGCGGCACAGCCTCTATCGCTCATCCTACGGCCCGACCCCCGACGGTTTGCAGAAGCCCGAGGTCATCGCGCCCGGCATCTGGGTGCCCGCGCCCATCCTGCCGCAAACGCCGACGGCGGCCGAGGCCGAGCTGTACGCCAAACTCGACCGCGCGTCCGACGAGGAGCTGCGCCCGCTCATCGAGGAGCATAAGAACGTAGACCGCGACATCTATGATGCGAAGACGCTGCCGACCTATCTCATCCGTCAACTCGTCTCGGTAAAGCTTCAAGAGAACGATGTCATCTCGGAGCACTACAAGTTCGTTGACGGCACTTCGTTCTCCGCGCCCATCGTCTCTTCGACCGTCGCCTGCATGCTCGAAGCCAACCCCGGCCTCAAGCCGCAGCATGTCAAACGCATCCTCATCGACACGGCCGAACGACTACCCGGTGTCGAGATCGACCGGCAGGGCTGGGGCGTCATCGCGCCGCGCCGCGCCGTCGAACTGGCGCTCGCGCTCAAGCCACAGGGTTGAGCGGCGCGCGCTAAACGGGTTGACGGCAGCGCGCCCACTCAAATAGTCTTCACGCGCTCTTCAAGGCCCGCGCGCCGGGCCGTCCCGCCTTCATGGAGAAACAGATGCTCGACTCGCTCTTCGCCGCCGCCACGGGCAAAGTCGTTCTGATCGCGCTCGGCGTCCTCTTCGTCTCGACGCTTGTGCTCTATTACGTCAACCCGAAGGACAGAATCATAAAGGACTTGGGAGACGACTACGTGGCGACGGACAGCACCTTCCGTTACGATACCGCGAAGGTTACAAAGATGCTTGCGCGTTACAGTTCCGACGACTACGCGGCGCACGAGAGCTTCATCCTTCGCTACGACCTCGTCTACCCTCTGTGCTACGGGATACCGAGCGTGCTGCTGCTCGCGTACTTCTGCCCGTGGCGTGGCGGCGGCGGTGGGCCGCGCTGGCTCGTGCTTCTGCCGCTGGCAACGATGGCCTTCGACTACGCCGAGAACTTCACCATGCTCGCCTTCCTCAGACGTTTTCGCGCCGACCACCAGACGCCGCTCACGATGCTCGAAGTCTCGCGCGACTTCACCAATGCGAAGTGGTGCGCGGTTGCACTCTCGCTCGCCCTCCTTCTCGTCTTCATCGCATGGGGCTTTCTCGCACGTTCACGCGTACGTTCTCCGTCATAAGACGCGGCGTAGGGGCGAATCATTCAACTGACAGATTTTTGCGGCGTTCGGCCGTAGACGACGACCATCGCGTGCTTCGGAATCAAGCGAAGGGTCGGGCTTTTCGTCAGCATACATGAGACACTCGCCGTCGCTTGCGTGGCTTGATTCTTGCTCTTATGTTTGTGTTCTCCCGAATCTTCGGGATGGAGTTTTTAAGATGCAGAGAGAAAAGTTTGCACTGGCAACGAAGTCGAGTTCATCGCTGCTCTCGCCGCTTGAGCGACGACTGGCGGCGCGCGTCGTGCCGCGCATCCCGCTCTGGCTCGGCACGCACCACCTGACGCTACTCACGCTCGTGTGGTGCGCGGGGCTCGTCGTCTTTGGCTATCTCGCGGGCGCGCGCGACCTGCGCTGGCTGTGGGGCTCTTCGCTGATGATCTTTCTTCAGTGGGTGACGGACTTCTTCGACGGGAAGGTGGGGAAGTATCGCGAGACGGGGCTCGTCCGTTGGGGCTTCTACATGGATCACCTGCTCGACTTCGTCTTCCTGTGCGCGTTGGTCACGGCTTACGCGCTCATCCTGCCCGAGGCGTCACACCTGAACCTGCTGCTCGTCTTCGCCGTCTTCGGCGGCTTCATGGTCAACTCGTTTCTGGCCTTCACGGCAACGGGGCGTTTCCACATCAGTCACGGCAAGCTCGGGCCCACAGAGTTTCGCCTGGCGCTCGTCCTCATCAACTCGCTCATGGTCTTCTACGGCACGCGGCGGATGGCGAAGGTGCTTCCTTACGTCGCCGCGTGCGGCTTCGTCGCGCTGTGCGTGCTCGCCTACCGCACACAGCGCGAACTCTGGCACCGCGACATGGAGCACAGGCGCGAAGCCTCGCGCGCGCCCGCCGCCGCCGTCGCCCTCGCACAGAGAGAAGCGGCGTGAAAGATAGTTGATGGGTGATAGGGCCGGGGTTAGTTAAGACTTGCTGTCCTAACTAACCCCGGCCCTATCACCCATCAACTATCTTTGCCTTTTTACTTTTGCCTTATTACAATCCTCCGGTATAAACCGAAGCATAAATTCTGAGCACAGTCCGGAGAGGAACGAACATGGCAGAGAACGAAACGGCCGCGAGCGCGGCGACTGAGACGGCCGGAGAGGCTGGCGGCGAAGCGGCCGAGGCGGCTCCGCAAGCCGAGACTGCGCAAGCCGAGACTGCGCAAGCCGAGGCTCCGCAGGCCGAGGCAGCGCCCGAGCAGCCCGAAGCGCCGCCCGAAGAGATTACCTATCACGCCGTCGAGAAGGACGGACAGGTCACGGCCCTCTGGGAGATGCAAGGGCGCAAGCACCTCCGCACCATAGACCCGCGCTCCCGTCAGGGGCAGGAAATCCTCCGCCTCTACACGTCCGAACACGGAGAGTAAGTGCCGTAAATCGTGAATCGTAAACCGTGATAAGAGAAAGTCGTGAACTTCTCTTATCACGGTTTACGATTCACGATTTACGTCTCATGAACGCTTCGATGTTATCAACGAGCTGGTCTGCGAGCGCCTGCTGCGCTGCGCGACCGGCCCAAGCCACGTGGGGCGTAAGGATAAGGTTGGGCACTTCGGGGTCGAGCAGCAGGTTTCCATCGCGCGGCGGCTCAACCGATAGCACGTCCACGCCCGCACCCGCGATTGTCCCTTCACGTAACGCCGAGGCGAGCGCCGCTTCGTCCACCACCCCGCCGCGCGCGCAATTAATCAGAATCGCCGAAGTCTTCATCAACGCGAGTTCGTCGCGGCCGATCATGTCGCGCGTCTCGTCGTTGAGCGGCACGTGGAGGCTCAACACGTCGGCACGGCCGAGGACTTCATCGAACGGCGTCCGCCCATCCCTCAACTCCGACGCCCCTTTGTGCTCCGAGATAAGGACGCTCATGCCGAACGCTAGCGCAAGCCGCTCGACGCCGCGCCCGAGCGTGCCGTGCCCGACGAGCCCGAGCGTCGAACCGTGCAGGTCGTGAATCTCGCGCCCGTGCAGGCAGAACTGCTCGGCACGCTGCCAAGCGCCAGCGCGCACGTCCTCGCGATACGAGATGAGGTTGCGCCTGAGCGCAAGCATCAACATCAAGACGTGCTCGGGCAGCGTCGCGCGCGCATAGCCAAGAACGTTCGACACCTCTATCCCGTGCGCACGACAGAACTCAAGGTCTACGTTGTCGGTGCCCGTCGCGGCGACGGTTATCAACTTGAGCGATGAAAGATGCGCGAGCAGTTCCGACGTGAGCGGCAGCTTGTTAACGACGACGACGGTCGCGCCCTCAAGCCTCTCTAAAATTTGCTCCGGCCGCGTCGAGCCATAGTCGCGCCACACGTGCTCGAACGAAGGCCGTCGCACCTCGGCCCTCAACGTGTCGCGTTCAAGAAAGACGATGGTCTCCATTCGGCCTCGCTGCTCTGTTCGACCGCCTCTATAAGATAAAGGGCCGCCACCGGACTTGCGCACGTTGAATGCCCGGCGCAACTTAATTCGACGGTAAGACTTTCACGTCCGTCCTCAACGTCTTCGACCCGCGCGCGCCGAACCACTCGACGCCTTCTTGTACCATATCCAGTTCGAGAACGTAGTCGCCCGGCGCGGCGGGCGCAGTCGTCGTCAGCCTAAGCCCCGCTGTGTCGCCCGGCTCCATGTCGAAGGGAATACGCGCCGCACCGCTGTCCTCCATGAAGAGAGCGCCGTCCGCCTTCAGCCAGCGACCCCGCAACGCAACGGCGTAGCGCCCCGCCTCGTCGCCGACCGCAGGCCACGCGGCCGTGCCCGTGTTACGAACGATGACTTCAAAGCTTCGACTCTGCCGCGCGGCAAACGTTGTAGGCAGGTCGCGACAGTTGAGTTGCGCGCGCATCGCCTCTGATGGAAGCGGCGCAGCCTCCATCTTCAAATCTGTCGGAGGCACTGCATAGAGCGTGTAGTTGATCGAGCGCGCGAGCAGTCGGCAGTCGGCGCAAGTCTCCTCCGTGCTGATGACGACCGAGCCGGGAGGCGGCACTGCGGCGTCGCCCGCTGCGAGACGTTTGAAGCGCGAGGCTTCGATGCCGCGAAGCGTGCCGTACCAGAGGGCTTGAATGTAACCCGAGCGGCCGGGCGGGTCGTAGAGGTACAGCGTTGCGCCTCGGCTCGCCTCAAGCGCGGGCGCGAGAATCTTGCGCGGGAAGCGCGCGTCGAAGACGTACCAACGCTCGGGCGCACGCGCGTGAAAGAGCCACTGGAAGTGCGCGCCCTGCAACACGAGAAGCGCGACCGCTGCGTAGAGTGCGACGCGCCGCCAGCGCACGCCTCCTTCCATCAACCATGCGAGCGCCGGGACGAGCAGCACATGCAGCAGGACGGGGAAGGCTATCAGCCTCAACTGCGGGAAGTCGTTCACGGTGAGCGCGGCGGGCACCACCGAGGCGGCGAGTGCATAGAGCACGAACCGCCACCACGCCTCGCGTCTATGTCGAAGCAGGACGACGACGAGCCCCACAAAAGCGAGCATGACCGTCAACGCGAGCAGCGCGGGCGAGTCGGGCACGTGGTCGCGTATGTTCTGCTCGCCCGTCACGAGCCAGCGCCACGGATTCAAATCGGCAAGGTAGTGCAGCGCGAACGAGCGCGCATCTTCAGCGAAACTGCTTTCGGGCGTGACGTATGTGATGAGCCTGAACCGGCCCGCCAGCGCCCCTCGATGTCGCAGCGAGAAGACGCCGAGCGGAACGAGCGTGAGCGCGTACATACTCCACGCCTCGACGACGCGCGCGAGGTTGCGGCGCGTGATGAAGAAGACGAGCCCCACGGCGAGCAAAGGGCCCAGCAGCCTGCCCACGGAATACGTGTAGGTGAGAAGCGCGAGCGACGATGCAAGCGACATCACGTCCCACACGCTCCACCTCTCCCTACTGGAAGCGCGATGGAGCGCGAGCAGGAAGAGCGCGCACGCCGCCGGATAGGCTGCGACCTCGAAGACCAGACGGCTGCACTCGTAGAGCCACGGCGTGAGCAGCGCCGAGAAGGCGACGACCGCGCCCACCTCAACGCGACGCGTCATGCGCGCCGCCAGCAATCCCAAAAGCAGCGCCGCCAGTGCGCCCAGTGACGCGCTCAACAATCGCGCGGCCGCGACGCTCGGCCCCGTCACGCGGAAGAGCGCCGCGAGCATGTAAATGTATGTCGGGTTCTTGTAATCGCCGAACGCGCGGAAGTAGAGCGGCCACGCCTTGCCGTACTCGTCGCGGCCCGTCTCGGCAATTGTGTGCGCGTTGTACGCGATTGAGGACTCGTCAATGTAGAAGCCGGGGGGCTCGCGGGGAACGTCCGCCGCGTAGAGCGCGAAGGCGAGCGCGCACGCGGCCACTGGCAGCAGATAACGTCGGGCTCTGACGGCGTGCCCTGTCATGCTTGGCGTTCGGCGAGTTCGGACGAAGACCTTTGCGCGCGTCTCTTCCGAGAGCATGGGCGCGCATGTGTCTTCACGTGCGGAGTTGGATGTTGTAGGTCTTGATCTTCGAGTTGAGCGTCGTGGCGTTCATCCCCAAGAGCCTTGCGGCGCGCGATTGGTGGCCGCCCGTCTGGTCGAGCGCGCGGCGAATGATGTCTATCTCGAAGCGGCGCACCTCGTCGTAGAAGTTGACGCCGCGTGCCACGTCGAGGCTTCCCGTCCCGCCCGAGAGCGGGGCAGCGCCCGGAGCCTTCGACGGGTCGGCGATGTCCGCCGGAAGGCACTGGCGCGTCACCTCGGGGCCGGGCGCGATGACGACTGCGCGCTCGATGACGTTCTCAAGCTCGCGCACGTTGCCGGGCCAACTGTACTGCTCAAGGAGCGCGAGCACTTCGGGCACGAGTTGGTCTGAGACATCGCGGGCGTTCTCGGCGTTGTACTTGCGTATGAAGTGCTGCGCGAGCGCGAGCACATCTTCGCGCCGCTCGCGCAGAGGCGGAAGCTCAATCGGCACGACGGCCAGCCGGTAGTAGAGGTCTTCGCGGAACGAGCCCTGACGCACGGCCTCTTTGAGATCGATGTTGGTGGCGGCGATGATGCGCACGTCAACCTTGCGCGGTGTGGTGTCGCCCAGTGGGGTGAACTCGCGCTCCTGAAGTACGCGCAGCAGACGCGCCTGCGTCTCGGGCGGGATGTCGCCAATCTCGTCGAGGAAGATAGAGCCGCCGTCGGCCACTTCAAAGAGCCCCTTCTTGGCGGCAACCGCGCCAGTGAACGCTCCGCGTGTATGGCCGAACAGTTCGGACTCAAGCAACTCCGAAGGGATGTTTGAAGAGTTGACGGTGACGAAGGTCTTGGCGGCGCGCGGGCTCTGCATGTGTATGGCGCGCGCGATGAGTTCTTTGCCCGTGCCCGACTCGCCCGTGATGAGGACGGTCGAGCGCGCGGGCGCGACCTGATCCACGAGTGAGAAGATAGCCTGCATCTTCTCGGAGCGGCCGATGATTGAGCCGCGCTCGACGCTGCGGCTCATCGCGCGCCGGAGGTTCTGCCGCTCCTCTTCCTTGCGACGGCGCTTGATGCCGGAGGCGACCGTTTCAAGAATCTGTTCGTTCTGGAACGGCTTGCGCACGCAACCGGCCGCGCCGCGCTCCCACGCACCGATGGCCGTATCGAAAGTTGCGTAGGCCGTAATCATAACGACGACGCCCTCGGGGTCTGCCTTCAGAATCTCTTCGAGCGCGCGCAGCCCCCCCATGCCGGGCATCGAGACATCGAGGAGCACCACGTCGTATGCGCGGCGGCCGTAAGCCTCAAGCCCCTCCTCGCCGGTCTTCGCCAAATCTACGCGATAGCCTTCGGCCGAGAGCAGCGTCTCCAGCACATCGCGCATGATCTCCTCGTCGTCAACGACGAGGACGGAACCTTTTCTCGCCATCCGGAACCCCAGAAAAAAGTGATGAGTGATGAATGATGAATGCGGAGTGATGAATACGACCGCGTGGCCCTACTCATCATTCATCACTTATCTTATACCGTGCGGCGGCATGGTGACGAACGCAGGGGCGTCACTTGATTGAGACGGCGTTCTTTGGCTTGAGCAGGCGGCGACCGTCGGGCGAGGGCGCGGGGCGCTGCCGCTCGGCGGTGACGAAGAGCGTGTAGTCGTCCGTGTCGAAGCCCGCGACACGGACGTAGACCTCCGCGCGGTTGAGGTCTTCAGTGGCGGGGAGGCTCCCCATGTAGACGATGCGGCCGTCGGGGATGACGCCCCAGAGCACGTAGACGCTTGCGCCCACGGCCTGCGGCAAAGGCACGCCGCGAAAGTTCGCGCGGACGTATGCGCGGCTCTCATGCAACGTGGCGCGCGCCGCCCCGCGCGCGTTCGGCGCGGCCGAGTCGCCTTCAAGCTCGATGACGCGGCCGCCACCCTGCGAGACCAGCGCGTCCTCGACCTCCGCGTAGAAGTCGCCCGCCGTGTCGCGCGTGCGCGCGCTCGCCGCTGCCGGGGGCACGGGAACTTTCGCGTCGCGTGGCTTCGCGTGAGCTTCACCCGCGCGTGCTTCACCTGTGTTGCCCGCGCTCGTGTTCCCTGTTACTTCGCCCGCGCCCGAGGGAGTGGTCGGGTAGAGCGCGGCGGCTTCGTCGGCGCGAGTCGTGAGCACGGGGTCGCCGGGGCGTTCGGCCTCGGGCGTCGCTTCGGCGGTGACGATGATGCCGTAGCGTTCGAGCCCCTCGGGGCGGTCGAAGGCGAGCCCGCCATTGCCGCGCTCGTCGCGACGCAGCTCGCCGACACGCACGATGCGGCCTCCGCTCACGGCCCAGACGACGTATGTGCGAGCGTCGGCGGCAACCGTCCGCGGGTCGGGAAGGTTCATCGCTGTCAGGCGACCACGACCGCCGCCCTCGCTTGCCTCGATGGTCAACTGCCCCGTGGCGCGCGTCGTCAGCGAGCGCAGGCGTATGTCAACACGCTCGCCCTGCCGCTGCTGCATCGTCGCAGCCGCCGCGCCATAGTACGAGACGGCCGCGACCGCGAGCGCCGCGACGAACGCAGCGCACGCCCTTGCCGACACACGCCGAAAGTGTTTGCGCTTGCTCATAAAGGAGAGAACCTGTCCGCTGATTCGAGTGATGTGAAAGCGCGTGCGAGATTAGCACCGGCAAGGATAAAAGCAAGCGTTTTATTCGCAGCAGCCGTGACGGCCTCTAATGCCGTCACGGCTGCCCGAATCGCCTCCTGTATTCGAGAGAGGTGATGAAGGCCTTGACCATCTCGGCGTTGATATAGTTGCCCTGAAACTGTTCGAGCTTCGTGAGCCAGAACTGGTAGCCCACGAAGTCCGAGTCGGGCGCGTCGTTCGGGTTCCTCCTCAAGTAACCGAAGTATTGCATCAGCACGAACGCGCGGTTGAGTTCGCGGCGCGTGAACTCTGTGTTCTCGGCCACCTGCCGCACTACGACGGCGCGTCCCTGCGTCGTGTTGTTCGACGAGAGTTGAGAGGCGAGCGTGTCGCGCTCGTCCACACTGAGCGAGAAGCCCGTGTTGGTGTTGAGCGTGTTAACGAAGTCAATCGCGTTCATCGTGACGGGGTAGCGTGCGAGGAACTCGGGGCGCTGCACCCAGCCTTTGAAGAACGCCTGCTTGTTCGTCTCAAGCTGCTGCTCCCAACCCGTCTGCCCGACGACGACGTTGCGGCCGACGCGCTGTGTGTCGGTCATCAACTGCTGGAAGGTGACGGGCGCGGGACTGCCCGCGAGGTCTCCGAACGAAGACTTGTAGACGCGATAGACGAGATAGCCCGTCTCCTTGAACTCTATCGAAAGGAAGAAGGCCGCCGAGACGTTGTTCCTCTTCACCTCGCGGCAAACCTGATTGGTTCCACAGCCTTCGATCTCACCCGTCCAGAACTGGAGACCGGAAGCGTCGGGCTCGCGGTTGAGAAAATCGTTGTAGTGCTGCGCGACGAAGAACTGCGAAGAGTCCGAGGCGTTCACCGTCGGCGAAGTTACAAAGCTCGCCGACTGGTTCCACGAAGGGTTCGAGAACGTCCGGCTCGCGGGCGAGAAGACGACGCCCGCCGCCTGCGGCGCGACGGTGTGCGTGCCCGTGGTCAGGACGTAGTTGAAGACGTAGCGGCCCGACGAATCGGTCACGGCCGCACCCGCCTGTGTGCCCGAGAGCGTCACGGAAACGCCCGCGAGCCCAACGCCCGACGCGTCAACCACTCGACCCGTGATGCTCACCGAGGTGCGCGGCTCGTCGTCGTTGAGCACGCCGTTTCCGTCGCGGTCAATAGACATGCGCCGCCCCGTCCCCGGCACGACGCCCATGAAGGTCAACTCCGAGCCCGCGCCCGCGGCATCGAGAAGCGCGGCCTGTGTGACGGGCGCTTCCGAGAGGCTGTCGGGCTGGTATGTCCCGTCCGCGAGACGCAGGAAGCTGCGCGGCACGCCGCCGTAGATGCCGTGTACGACGAGGTCGCAGTTGCCCGCGGCCGCCTGATCGCGGAGCACGCTGAAGGAAGCGGGGAACGCCTCGGGATGCTTGCTGATGCTGTTCTCGGCGTTGAGCGTCAACTGTGTGCCGACCGCCGGGGCCGTCCCCGTGTCCAACTCCAACAGGAACCTCTCGATCTCGTTGCGCATGCCGTTAGCGAGCGTGGGGTCGGAGTCGGGGAAGGTGAAGACAGCGGTCTTCAGGAAGTCGAAGATGGAGTCGTTCGTGCCGTCGTGGATGAAGCCGAAGCCCGAGAGTTGTTCACCCGATGCCTTGCTCATCCCCGTCTTCTGATAGAGGCCGCGCAGTTGCGGGACTTTGAAGTCCTGCGTCTCTTGCAAGAGGAAGCCGGGAATGATTACGCTGTTTGTGCCCGTCCCCGTGACGGTGGCTCCGCTGCCGCCGGGGATGGAGAACTGAGAGAGCGTGTGGCACTGGTTGCATGTCAGCGCGCTAGCGTCGAACCGTCGCGTGTTGAAGTCTACGAAGCCCGCGGCCCCGAAATCCGAAAGCTTCCGGTTCAACTGCTCGAAGGGATTGGGCGGGTAGGTGAGCGAACGCACGAAGGCCCCGAAGTCGGACATCTCCTGCACGTTGAGTTGCCGCGTGCCGCCGAGCAGCGAGACGAACGCGGGGTTGAAGGAGGTGAGCGCCGCGCGGTCGCCGCGCCAGTGCAAGGGTTCCGTCCCCGTGATGCCGCGCAAAGATTGCGTCGTCATCGGCCCCTTCATCGGATGGAAGTTCGAGACGAAGCCGCCGCTGTTCACGACATCAACCGAGCCCTGCGGGTCGCCCAAGTCCCACGCCAGCCCGTCGCGATGCCCGTTCAAGTGGCAGCTTGCGCAAGAGACTGTCCCGTGCCGCGAGAGCCCCGCATCGAAGAGAATCTTTCGCCCCGCGCGCACCGCCGCAGGCTCGGGGTTGAAGCCCAAAGAGATTTGCGACACCTGCGACTTCGTGTTCGTGTCCACGATGCCCAACATCCCGTCGAAGCGATTGAGGACGTAAAGCCGCCCGTGCCCTTCGTCGAGCGCGAGCCCGGTCGGCCCCGCGCCCACGGCTATGCGCGACTGCACCACGCCCGAAGAGTCGAGCACGCCGACACGCGCCGAGCTTGTCGCCGCCACGTACACCGTGCCATCCGAAGCGCGCACCACGTCGCCCGGCATCGCAAGGCTCTGTGCGCGCTCGGCGTCCGAGCCCGCACCCGCAAGGTTGACGTGCGGGTTGAGGTCTTGCGTCGAGCTTACGGAGAGCGCGGCCGTCTGCACGTCAACGACCGAGACGCGGCTCTGCTGAAAGCGTCCGCTTAGGTTCGGCTCGAAGCGAATGTTGTTGGTTGATTCGAGGTTGGCGACGATGAGACGGCCCGCCGAAGAATCGAACGCCATGTTGCCGACGTGCGTGCCGACGCCGCGCGCCTGCGCGAGCACAGAGGGCGACGCTGCCGACGCGTCAATCATGACGAGATCAACGTCGGCGAGCGTATATGGAATGGCGAAGTTCCAAGACCTGCTCAACTCGTCAACCCAGTTCGAGCCGTCCCACTTGACGATGAGTCCGGTCTTGGGCGCAACGGGAAGCCCCTGCCTCATCGAAGGGTTCGGAGGGGGCAAGCCCCCGTTCGCGCTCACCACCTGCTCGGGCACGATGGTCGTCTGGTTGCCCGACTCGAAGACCGAGACGAAGACACGCGCGCCGTCGGCCGAGCGCGCAAGCGCACGCGGCTGCTTGCCGAAGATACTGACGGCCTGCGAATGCGCCGATGGGTTCGCCGCATCGAAGACCATGACCTGTCTTGATCCCGAGTCGCAGACAAAGGCCGTCTGTCCGCCCGTCCCCGCGAAGAGAACGTCGGTCGGCTCGTCGCCTACCTGAAAGGTGCGCACGACGTTGCCCGTCGCGAGGTCAACGACGCTCACCGAATCCGACAACCAGTTGACCACCCACGCCTCGCGGTCGTTGCGAACGGCGACGCTCACGGGCTCAAGCCCCACGGGTATCTCGGCGGTTAACACAGGCACGCCCGAAGACAACTGAAAGACGGAGAGCGTCGCGTTCGGCGTGTTGACCGCGAGCAGTCGCTTGCCGTCCGGTGTGAGCGCGAGCGGGTGAACCTGCGGCCCCTCGAAGTTTCGGAAACCGCCGAGCGGCGGAATGACCTGCGCCGAAGCGTACGGCGCGCCGAGTCCGCACGCGAGCCAGAGCGCCGCGAGCGCGAGCACACCGCGCACGGCCCTTGTCATCAATGCTTCGCGGGAGTCTTTGCGAGAGGGGGTTTGGTAAAGCATGGGGGCCTTTCGGTCGGTGGCACAGCACAAGGCCGCGCGCGAGGGGTTTGAATGTGACGATAACGAAAGCGACGCGTCTGTGATCTATTCGGTCGAAGGGCTGTGAAAGTTTCAGCCGCGCGGCCGGGGCGCGGGCCGCGGAGGTCGTTTCAGTCGCTCGCAACCTGTAGGCGCGTCGCGCGTGCCCCGGCCGTGGGCAGCGTGATGCGGAAGGTCGTGCCGCGACCCGGCGCGCTCGCGACGGCGATGTGCCCCGAGTGCTCCTGAACGATGCCGTATGAGACTGCAAGGCCCAGACCCGTCCCGCGCCCAACGCCCTTCGTTGTGAAGAACGGGTCGTAGATGCGCGCGACGTTCTCGGGAGCGATGCCGATGCCTGTGTCCGAAACCTCGACCGTCACGGCGTCGTGGTCGGACGAGACGGTGCGCAGCGTCACGCTCCCGCCGTCGGGGATTGCGTCGCGCGCGTTCAAGAGCAGGTTCGTGAAGACCTGTTGGAGCTTGCCCGCGTTGGCGTAAACACGCGGCAGGTCGTCGGCGTATTCGCGCCGGAGTTCGACGCGCCCCTGTCGCAGTTGCGGCTCCAACAGTTGGAGAGTGTCGTCAAGCACGCGGTTCAAGTCAACGTCGGCGAACTCGGTGACGCCGCCCGTGCGCGAGAAGTTGAGAAGGTTGTTGACGATTCCCGTGGCGCGGTCGGTCTGCCGTCGAATCTTCTGAAGGAGCGCGTGCTTGGGGTCTGTGTCGGCGAGCATGCCGAGCAACATCTGCGTATACGAAGAGACGCCCGTCAGCGGCGTGTTGATCTCGTGCGCAACGCCCGCTGCCAGAAGGCCGATGCTTGAAAGTTTCTCGCGCTGCTGCAACTGCTCTTCGAGACGGACACGCCCCGTCACGTCTTCGAGGACTACGAGCACGCCGCCCGGCACCGCCGCGTCGGCGCGCTTGAGGGGCGCGAGCGCGATGTTGAGGATGAGCGTGCGCGCGCGTCGCGTTGCTGTGTGCAGCTTGTAGACGTTGCGAAGCTCGGTGAGCTGCCAGCCCTGTTCGCCTAAAGCCTGTCGCAGCGTCTCCGCGAAGTCTTCGGCGAAGAGGTCTTCGACTCGCTGCCCCGTCGCTTCGTCGCGCCGGAGTCCGAGCATCTCTTCAAGCGCGGAGTTGCACGCCGTCACGCGGCCCCCGGCGTCCGCCGTCAGGATGCCGACGTTGATTGACTCGACGATTGACTCGTTGAACTCTTTGAGGAGCGCAAGCTCTTCGGCCCTCTCCTTCTGCTCTTGATAGAGCAGGCTGTTCTCGATGGCGACCGCCACGTAGCCCGAGACGGTGCGCAGGATTTCGAGGTCTTCCGAAGAGAGCAGCGCGCCGCCCGTCGAGCGCCCGAGCCCGATGACCGCGACCATGCGACCGCGCACGACGCAGGGCACGTAGTAGTGCAGCGTGCGGCGCACAAAGCCATTCGTCTCGGGCGGCATATCAAGCCCGTCGGCGCGCACGATGCCGTCATCGGCCGAGCGCGTGCGAATCATGTCGCGAAAGTCGGGCGGCACGATGATCTCCACCGAGAGACCCGCCGCGCGCGCCACGCGATAGCCGCAAGCCGAGCGCGAGTCCTCGACGAAGATGGCGATGCGCTCGACGCCCAAGACCTGTTGAAGCCGACTGACCAGAGCGTCTAGCAGTGGTTCGAGCGACGTGGTGGCGGAGAGCGTGCGGCCGAAGTCCAGAAGGCCCGCGCGCAAATCGTACCGCTCGCCGTAGAAGAAGCGGTCGGTGCGCTCCTGTAAATAGTTCTTCAAGGGCGCGGCCGTCATCACGATCACCGACATCGCCGCGACCGCGATGATGACCCTCATCGTGATGATGCCCGGTGTGATGACCTCGCCGCCGAAGGCGTAGAGCCCCGCGACGTAGACGACCGAGCCGATCATCAGCGCGATGGCGAGAGTCGTCAAAACGTAGACGGCCGTGCGCCGCACGACCATGTCAACGTCCATCAGCCGATAGCGCACCACCGAGTTGCCGAACGTTAGCGGGATGAGCGCGAGCGGAAGCACCGCTGCGTCCGTCATCCACTTTCGCGTCGCCTCGCTCAGGAAGCCCTGACCTACGCCGAACAGATAGCCCGCAGCGTAGAGCAGCGCGAACGGGGCGACCGCCAGCGCCGAGCCCCACACGACCCACTTCAACTGCTGCCGGACGATGGCTGACTCGCTACGGACGAAGCGGCGCACGAGCACCGTCGAACCGGCGATGAGCGCCGCGGTCAGGAAGGTCGTCCCCGCCCACGAGAGCCGCCCGGCGAAGTCCTCGGGCAGACGCAGGTAAGCCGTGTAGAGCAGCGTGAAGACCGTGGAGTTGGGCCATGCGTTGTGCAGCACCGCCGCGAAGTCGAAGAAGGCCGTCAGCGCGATGAGCACCGCGGGCGGCGCGTAGAGCAGGTAGACGAGCCACGGCCTTCGCTCCGACAGGCGATAGCGCACGGGATAGAGCGCGCAGAAGTGCAGGAAGACCGGCGCGAACAGAGCCAGCGCCGAGCTATCCAAGAACTCGATGGCGAGGTCGAGGTCTTCGTATGCGCCGTATGGTTTGTAGAAGTGGAAGACGAAGGCGACGAGGCAGAGCGTCGCGAAGTGGAGCGCGAAGGGCGCACGCCCGCCCTGCTTGAAGAAGACGAAGAGTCCGACGAGCAGATAGATGACGCCGATGAGGTTGATGTATAAGTCGCGCGCCGTCAACGTCCGCTGCGGCGTCAGGTTGTCGAGGTAGACGTAATAGAAGCGCGTCTCTTCGGGGTTCGACGGGCGCTCGATGAAATAGCGTATGCGACCGCCCACGCCCGCCACCTCAAGATAGTCCTGCACGTCGAATGTCGTGACGACCTGCTGGTCTACTTTCTCGTCGAGGCTGACGGCGATGAGGTGGTCGCCCGGCATGATGCCGAAGACGCCTT
This sequence comes from Acidobacteriota bacterium, assembly GCA_032230645.1. GTDB lineage: Bacteria > Acidobacteriota > Blastocatellia > Pyrinomonadales > Pyrinomonadaceae > QHXN01. Next base: position 46,671 of record JAVXWN010000056.1, read on the forward strand.
TGCGCCCCGCTGGCGAGTCTGACTTGATTGAGCCAGCGGTGATGCCCTGCGGCGTCTGCAACCATTCAACGCCGTCGGTGGGCGGGGCCGTGTGCGTGAGCCGCTGCGCGAAGTTGAGCGTGCCGGCGGCAACGAGCACCGCTGCCACAATCAGCAGCGCCCAGCCCTTCGTCGTCAGCACGGAATTCTTCATCGTCTCACACGCGGCAATTTTCGTTCGGTCTTGAGGAACTCTCGGGCCGGGGCCCTCGCCATCAGATTGTCATGGGCGAGTTGAGCCCCTTGTGAATCAAAAGTTTTGAAGCAAGCTGTATTCCAGCTTTCGCGCCTCCGAGCGCCGCTGCGATGCGTGCGCGGCCGAGCCACGACACACGGCCCCAATCCCTGTGCTGGCGCGCTGTTAACCGTTGAGCGTGCGCCCGCGCGTGGGATGGACGCAGCCGGTGGGCGGATTCAGATTTTCGTATCGCCTCCGAAAATTCGGATAAACCCTTGATACACAAAAGCCCCGCGCCTTCGCCTCGTGCAAGAGGGCGCGGGGGCCGCTGCTCGAAATCAAAGTCCGAATCGTCCGCCGTCGCGGGCTTTAGAACCTGACCGAAATCCCCCCGCGCAAGGAGCGGCGCAACGCGCCGAGCGTGAGTTGAGTCTCGCCGTCATCCACTCGCGTCAGCACATCGAGGAGGTTGCGCGCGTCAACGGTCGCCTGCGCGCGAACGGGCAGCCCGAAGTTCGGCAAGTCCTGCGTGACGAGGATGCTCAAAGAAGGGTCGTAGACGGCAAGGCGGCCCGCGAACGGGTCAATGGCGAAGACGGCTGCGCGCGGCGAGAAGCGCAAGATGGTCTTGACGTTCATTCCGTCGAGCAGGCTTGCGTCGAGTTGCGCCGCTACGGTCTGGAAGAACGTGTTCTGGAAGAGCTGGTCAGGAGCGCCCGCGCCTTCCGCCGAGAGTCGCTGTCCCTGCCCGAGGGCGTAGGCGGCCGAAGCCTTGAGGTGACTGCTGACGCGGCGCGTGTAGACGACGCGCAAGCCCTTCGCCCCGCCCTGCTGGTTGGCGATGTCGAGGAGCGCCGCGCCGCCCTCGCCGGTCAACCCCTCAAGCGGCGCGCTCAACAATCCCACGCCACGGTCGCCGATGGTGTCGAAAAACGCGGTGGCTTCGACAGTCGAATTTTCATCGAGCACGCGCTCGACGCCGAACTCAAGGCGGTGGCTGCGCTCCATGACGGCACGACCGTCAATGACCGCGACGGCCTGCCCCACGCGCTCCTTGAAGACGACCTGACCGTCCTCGAACTCGACGCCGTCGGCGCGCGTCTCCGAGTCGGCTCCGGGCGAGAGCGATGCATGCAAGCGTGTGCGCGCGTTCGCGTCAAAGGCAACACCGAGACGCGGCGTCAAGTGACCTTCACCACCCGCTCCGACGAAGCGCGAGTAGTCGAGCCCGAGCACGAGCACGACGCCGTCGCGCACGACCCACTCGTCCACGGCTCGCACCGAAACCTGTTCGAGCTTATCGCCCTGCGCCGACGCGAAGCCGAGCTTCGCGCCCGTAGTCTCACCGTGCGTCTTCGACACGACGGGCAGCCGCGCGCCGCCGAACGTCGCGCTCAAACGGTGGCGCGCGCCCGCGCGTATACGCGCGGTCGCTTCGAGGCGCTCGAACTCTCCGGCCTGTCCCGCGAAGATCATCTGCACCTGCCGGTTGACAGGTGTCGCGACGGCGAAGTTGACGCCCTCGTAAGAGCCCCGGCCGGGCACACCCGACTCGGCAAAGAAAGTCTCGACGTAGCCTTGCGTCCGCGTGCGGCGCGAGTGTTCCTCTTCGAGCGAGTCGGCTGCGGCCAACTCGTCATCGGCCCCGGCCGCTGCGGCTTGCTCTTCAGCCTCCAACTCGTCGAGCACCTGACGGACGGTTGCGTCCTCGGCCTCGCCCGCGTTGAAAACGGAGCGGCGTGCCTGCGCGGCGCGGATGCGAAACTTGGGGTCGTTGCGGTCTGCGCGGCGCTCGGGCGTGGTGCGCCCCTCGCCCACGGGTTGGAGATTGAAGCGATAGACAAGTTCGGAAGAGGCAGAGACTTCGACGGAAGAGAAGGTCGCGGGCGTGAATCCGTCGGCCAGCGCACGCAGAAGGTATCGGCCGGGTATGACGCGCGTGGCAAAGGTGCCGTCGGCCGCGCTCCTCGTCTCTTTGACGACCTCGTTGAAGCCGTCGCGCAGAATCTTGACGAGCGCGCCCGAGACGGGGTTGCCGCGTGCGTCGAGAACGGTGCCGCTAATCGTGCCCAGACTGCTGCGGTGCGTCCCGCTCGACGTATTGGTGGTGGTGGCCGCCTGCGCGTTCGCCACCGCGAGCGCGCAAGTAGCGAGCAGCACCGGGATCATGCGCCAGTTGAATTTTCTCATCGCGGCAAAAACCTCCGGGCTTCCCGGTCGGCAACCTTGCGCCCGACCCGGGGACAGCCCCTACCGGAGCGAACCCTTAACTCTTACTGTGTCCAGGGCGGCGTCCGGGCGAGGGTCGAAGCCGTCTGGGTGTGCGGCTTCTATCCCGACGTCACAACGAGCGACACTTTTTGTAGGCGTAACCCCTTGCGTGTCTAACCCGCTTCTTGGCGGAGAGGGCATTTTCCGCCAACCGCGCAACGGGTGTCAAGCACATCCGTCTTGAAATACTCGAACTTCACGAACATGCGTTGCTGTGGGCTGAGATGCACGCCCGAGGGGCATTGGTTTGCCCCGTACAGATACGCGTGTTACGATGCCGGGTCAAGAAGTTAAGCCTATTTCAAGGCTCACGAGAGATTACCGGCCGAGTGTTTTCCTTAAAGCTTTCCGACGTAATGACCGAACAAGTTCAGTTGACGAGATTTCCCAACGGGCTGACCGTCCTGACCGAGCGGATGCCATCTCTGCGCTCCGTGACGGTCGGCATCTGGGTCAGGCGCGGCTCGCGCCACGAGACGGCCGACTGGAACGGAGTCTGCCACTTCATCGAGCACGCCGTCTTCAAAGGCACGATGCGCCGCTCGGCGCTCGACATCGCGGTGGAGAGCGACCGGCTCGGCGGCCACTTCGACGCCTACACGACGCACGAGATGACCGGCTTCGCCATGAAGGTCGTTGACGCGGCGTTGCCCGCGGCCTTCGACCTCCTCTCCGACATGCTCGCGCGCCCCCGCTTCGACGAGGAGGAGTTGCAACGCGAGCAGCGCGTCATCATCGAGGAGATGAAGATGGTCGAGGACACGCCCGACGAGTTCCTCGCCGAAATCTTCAACGCCGCATACTTCCCCGGACACCCTTTGGGCCGTCCCATCGAAGGCACGGCCGACACGGTCTCGACCTTCGGGAGCGAGCGCACCACTGAGTTTCATCGCGAGACTTACGCGCCGCGCAACCTCGTCATCGCCGCTGCGGGAAACGTCGAGCACGAACAACTAATCGAGTTGGCCGCGCGCGCCTTTGACCGCGACGACAGCGACGCTCTTCAAACTCAAACGCAAGACGGCGAAGCGCCGCGACCCGCCGCGCCCATCCTCGTCCAGCGCAAGAAGGAGCTTGAGCAGGCGCACCTCATCATCGCCACGCCCTTCCCCTCGGCGCGCGACGAAGACCGCTATGCCGCGAGCCTTCTCAGTTCGGTCATCGGCGGCGGCACAAGCTCGCGTCTCTGGCAGCGCGTGCGCGAGGAGCGCGGGCTGGCCTACTCGGTCGGTGCGGCCAACAGCCACTTCACTGATGCGGGCGTCTTCCAGATTTACGCGGGCACCTCGCCCGAGCATCTCGACGAAGTCTTAGACCTCTCGCTCGCAGAGATACGACGGTGCTTGCGCGAGTCAGTCGAAGAGGACGAGCTGCAACTCGTCAAGGATCAGGCCGTCTCGTCCATCCTGCTCGGGCTCGAATCAACGAGCGCGCGCGCGGGCACGCTCGCACGTCAAGAGATCGTACATGGCCGCCGCATCCCGACCGAGCAGGTCATCGCGCGCATCGAAGCCGTCACGCCCGAAGACCTGCGGCGCGTTGCCACGGAGTTCTTCAAGACCGATGCGCTCGCGCTCGGCGCGCTCGGCGACCTCAACGGCTTCCGGGTTGATCGCGCGCGCCTCGAAGTGTGAAGGCCAACCGCTACCGCTTTTATAAACATCCGGCTTCGACTGAAGCGAAACCTTTCAGACAGCCTTCGCGGACGTTTTATGGAAGCATTCAACTGCCCACAGTGCGGCGCGGCGCTCGAATACGAGCGCATCGAGAGCGCGACCGTCAGGTGCCACTACTGCAACTCGCTCGTCGTCGTGCCGCCCGAGTTGCGCCCCTCGCCCGCGCGCACCGAGCCGCAGACCTCGTACCGTGCGCCGCAGACCAACTCGGCCATCCCGACCGCAATCCTCATCGCAATCCTCACGGGCGGACTCGTGCTGCTCGTCGTCGCCATCACACGTTCAAAGTCTAAGGCGCGGCCCATCGTTGCCGTCACCACAGGCTACACGCCGCGCCTCGTCGCGACTCCGGCCCCGACTTCCAAACCGGAGGGCTACACGGTCGCCTACACCTTCGGCGGCGAGGGCACAGGGCCCGGCCTCTTCAAAGACGAGATGGGCGTGGCCGTTGATGCCGCGGGGCACGTCTACGTCTCGGACGAGACGCGCCGCGTGCAGAGGTTCGACGCTGGGGGTCAGTTCCTCGACACGTGGAGCATCCCGACCGAGACCAAGTGGTACTCCAAGCTCCGCACGGGGCCGCGTCGGCTGATGGCGAACAGCACGGGCGAGGTCTTCGCGGTCTTGAGCGGAGTATTGATGAAGTTCGAGGGCTCGACCGGCGAAGTGCTCGGCGCGGCGCACGGCACCGACTACATACAAGATGCGGCGCTCGTCCTCGACGGCCGCATTCTCATCGTCTCGCAAAAAGGGCAGGACGACGAGTTGGTCATGCTCGGCAACGACGGGCGCGCGGCGCATCGCACGCACCGCTTCGTGAGCTCTCTGCTCGACAAGAAGCTGGAGGTCGAGGCGCTGCGCGTCACGGCCGACAACGCGGGCGAGACTTACGCGCTCTACGCGCTTGGAGGCGTCGAGGGCGAGCACTGGTACGACAACGAAGACCTCGCCGTCTTCAAGTTCTCGCCAGAGGGGCGCTACATCATGCGCTTCGGCGGCGGAGGTCACGAGCCGGGGCAGTTCGGCCCTCCCTCGGGGCTGGCCGCCGATAATCAGGGGCGTGTCTACGTCAGCGAGCCGTTCGACCAAATTCACGTCTACTCGACCGACGGACGCTACCTCCGCACGCTCAAGGCTCCGCACGCGGTCGAGGCGATGGCCTTCGACATGCAGGATAATCTCTACGTCGCGGGCGGCAAACGGGTCTCGAAGCTCGTGCTCGACAGGTGAGCGCGCGCGTGCCGCTTGCGAAGTGAACGCGGCGAGGGGCCGCCACGACTCGAACAGTTTTCGCCACCGCCGTTTGCGTTCGGGCAGCGGCGCGGGGCATATTCTCACGTTGGTATAGAGTTGATATAGAGGATGCGACTCACCGTCTTAGGAAGCGGCTCGACGGGTAACGCCGTGCTCATCTGCGCGGGGCGAACGCGCGTGCTGGTGGATGCGGGCTTGAGCGCGAAGGAGACCGTGCGGCGGCTCGCTTTAGTCGGCGAGGACGCATTGCAACTCGACGGCATCGTCATCACTCACGAGCACTCAGACCACGCGGGCGGCTTGCGCGTGCTCTTGAAGTCGCTTGCGTGCCCCGTCTACATCTCGGGCGCGACGCGCGACGCCTTCATCCGCGAGAAGTCGCGCCACAACGACGAGCCACGCAAGCGCGCCGAAGCGATGCGCGACCGCACCATCGAGATTTCGTCGAGCGAGGATTTTCGCATCGGCGAGATAGACTTTCACCCCTTCACCGTCCCGCACGATGCGGCCGACAACTTCGGCTTCGTAGCCACGCACGACGGCGTGCGTATGGCGACATTGATGGACTTCGGCTGCGTCACCACGCTCGTCTCGGAGCGTTTGCGCGGCTGCGCGGCCATCGTCATGGAGTCGAACCACAGCCGCGACATGCTCAAGGCGTGCGATGTCTATCCTTGGGAGTTGAAGCAGCGCATTCTTTCGCGCACCGGCCACCTCTCGAACGAGGACGTGGCCGTGTGGCTGCGCGACGGCTTCGACGGCTGCGCGGAGCACGTCGTGCTCGCACACCTTTCGCAGCGCGCCAACAATCCCGACCTCGCCCGCTTCACCGCCGAGTCGGCCTTGCGCGAGCGCGGCGGCCTCTTCCAACCCGCGACCCGCATCACGCTCTCGCACCACAAGGAACCGACCCCCTGGATAGAGTTGTGAAGGCGAAAGGCGAAAGGCGAAAGGCGAAGGGTCAAAGGCCGGACGCGCTTCGCGCGAGGAGCCGCTCTTCACTTCTGATTGTTGCCTTCTGCCTTTTTACTTTTGCCTTCCAAGCCTGCGTCGTGGACGAGAGGCGGAGCATCCCGGCGGGCGCGCAGGCGACCGTTGAGCGCGTGACCGACGACATCGCCGCGGGACGCGACGCGAAGGTCTACGACGAGGCCGCCGACGAGTGGCGCGCAACCGTTTCGGCCGACGAGAACGCGCGGATACTCTCGCGCGTGCGCGAGAGCCTCGGCCGCGTCGAGAGCCGCGCGCTGCACACGGGGCACGAGCAGCAGAGCGCAGCCGCGCCGCTCTCAGGCCACACGCTCGAACTCACTTACCAGACGCGCTTCGAGCGCGGAAGCGCGATGGAGCGTTTCACCTTGCTTGAACGCGGCGGCGACTGGCTGCTCGCGGGCTACTCGGTCAGCTCGGACTTATTGAAACAGTGATGAGTGATGAGTGCCGTGTTGTTATATTCATCACTCATCGTCCATCATTCATCCTTCATCACTTATGATTGACCGCTACACACTGCCCGAGATGGGCGCGCTCTGGTCGGAGCAGAACAAATTTCAGAAGTGGCTCGACGTGGAGTTGGCCGTCTGCGAAGTTCACGCCGAGATGGGGACGATACCGCCCGAGGCGGTTGAAGAGATAAAGAAGAAGGCCGCCTTCACCGTCGAGCGCATACGCGAGATCGAGCGGACGACCGACCACGACGTGATCGCCTTCACCACGGCTCTCGCCGAAAATATCGGCGCGTCGGCGCGCTTCGTACATTACGGGCTCACCTCTTCGGACGTGGTGGACACGGCGAACGCACTGCTGCTGCGCGACTCGTGCGAACTGCTTCTCAAAAAAATTGATGCGCTATTGAAGGTCTTGAAGCGGCGGGCGTTCGAGTTTCGTGACACGCCGCAGGTCGGGCGCACGCACGGCGTCCACGCCGAGCCGACTTCGTTCGGGCTCACGTTCGCGCTCTGGTACGACGAGACGCGGCGCAACCGCGTGCGACTTGAGAGAGCGAAGCAGGCCGTCTCGGTCGGTAAGATAAGCGGCGCGGTCGGAGCCTTCGCGCACCTTGACCCCGAAGTTGAAGAGCGAGTGTGCGCGCATCTGGGCCTTCGCGCCGCGCCCGTCTCGACGCAGGTCATACAGCGCGACATCTACGCCGAGTACCTGACGACGTTCGCCATCGTCGCCGCCTCAATCGAGAAGTTCGCCTTGCAGATTCGACATTGGCAGCGCACGGAAGTCCGCGAGGCCGAGGAGCGTTTCCGTGCGGGGCAGAAGGGCTCGTCGGCGATGCCGCACAAGCGCAATCCTATCTTGTCGGAGCGTCTGTGCGGGATGGCGCGGCTGCTGCGCGGCTACGCGGTCGTCGGGCTTGAGAACGTCGCGCTCTGGCACGAGCGAGACATCTCGCACTCTTCGGCCGAGCGCGTCGTACTGCCCGACGCGTCCACCGCGCTCGACTACATGCTACAGAAAGCCGCCTCGCTCATCGACACGCTCGTCGTCTATCCCGAGCGGATGCTCGCGAATCTGAACGCAACGCGCGGGCTCGTCTACAGCGGTCAACTCCTGCTCGCCTTAACGCGCGCGGGCGTCTCGCGCGAGCAGGCTTACGAGTGGGCGCAGCGCAACGCGATGAAGACGTGGGACGAGGGCGGAGAGTTTCGCGAGCACGTGCTCGCGGACGCGGACATCTCCGCACGTCTCACGCGCGAGGAGGTCGAGCGCGTCTTCAAGCCCGAAGCCTACATGCGCAACGTCGGAGCAGTCTTCGCGCGCGTGTTCGACGAAACGAGGGATGGCGACGGTTGAGTGCTCGGCGGGCCCCGAGTGCGTGGAGTGCATCCGTAAGGGTGGCATGCGCGGTCTCTACACGGGGCGGCGGCGGCCTTGAATGTCGGACGGGTCTTCGATTAACTTTGGGCCTTCGATTTTGAACTTCGGACTTGGTGGAGAGAGCGTGAAAGCAAAAGTCTACGTCACACTCAAACAGGGCGTGCTCGACCCGCAGGGCAAGGCCATCCAACACTCGGTCGCGCTGCTCGGCTACGACGGCGTGGCCGACGTGCGGCAGGGGAAGTATTTCGAGATCGCGCTCGACGCCGCGCTCGACGAGACGAGCGCACGCGAGACGGCCGAGAGGCTGGCGCGCGACGTGCTGTCGAACCCGGTCATCGAAGACTTCCGTGTGGAGGTCGAAGGATGAAGTTCGGAGTCATCGTCTTCCCCGGCTCGAACTGCGACCACGACGCTTATCACGTCATCTCGAAGCACGTCGGGCAGCCCGTGGGCTTCGTCTGGCACCGCGAGACCGACCTCTCCGATTACGATGCCGTCATCATACCGGGCGGCTTCTCTTACGGCGACTATCTGCGTGCCGGGGCGCTCGCCTCCTTCTCGCCCGTGATGGCGTCTGTCAAAGAGTTCGCCGCGCGTGGCGGCTTTGTCTTAGGCATCTGCAACGGCTTCCAAATCCTCTGCGAGTCGGGGCTGCTGCCCGGCGCGCTCATACGCAACCGCGAACTGCACTTCATCTGCCGTCACGTCAACGTCCGCGTCGAGACGACCGAGACGCCATTCACGCATGAACTGCAAGCCGGTCGCGTCTTGAGCCTCCCCGTCGCGCACGCCGAGGGCAACTACGTCTGCGACGACGAGACGTATGAAGAACTCGTGCGCGAAGACCGGGTCATCTTCCGCTACTGCGACGCCAGCGGCGAGTTGACCGACGAGTCGAACTTGAACGGCTCGCGCAATCACGTCGCGGGCATCTGCTCGCGTGGTAGAAACGTCCTCGGACTTATGCCGCACCCCGAGCGCGCCTGCGAAGACCTCCTCGGCTCTTCGGACGGCAGCGGCGTCTTCCGCTCGCTCGCGGCGACGCTCGCCGCCGCACCGCTTCGTTAAAGCGAAAGGCACGGGGTCATGCCCCGCGTTTGAAGAGGACTCATGCCACTGACATAGGAGGTCAGAGCCGATGATATATGCACTGTGGGCGCTGGCGGGTTGGTGCGGCACGCCTTGGCCGTGGTGGTGGAAATGGAAGTGGCAACCGCCTCCGCCGCCGCCCGACCCCTGGTGGTGGGTCATCAAGGGCGTGGCCGTTCTGGGCGGTCTGCTCGGCGGCTGGGCGGCGAGCAAAACATTCGACGCGCCGCTCGACAGCCCGGCGGCGGTTGCGGCAACGACGCTCGGCGCGCTCGTCTGCGGTCGCTTCCTGAGCGAAGCCATCGGCTACTTCGGTGGCGCGAAGCAGTTGTCCGATGCGGGACAGTAGAAGTCCTGCGCGGGCGAAGGCCAAGCGCGAAGTTGTACAGTCCGACTTTGAACTTTGCATCCGGTTTGGTTAAGCTGGCTACTCTCCCCGGATACTTTCACGAAATGGAATTGAGGCAAAATCATGAAGAAGCTCTATGCGGTCGCACTCCTCCTCGCGCTCTCGTTCGCGGCTGCCGCGTCGAAGGCGGCGGCGTCTAAAACCGGCGACACAACGGACGCGAAAGCGGTCGTTACGCTCGGCTCTGTCGTCTCAGACTTCGCGCTGCCGGACGCCGACGGCCATGCGCATTCGCTCGCCTCGCTCAAGGGCAAGGCGGCGACCGTTCTTATCTTCGTCGCGACGCGCTGCCCGGTCTCGAACGCATACAACGAGCGCATGCGGAAGCTGGCCGACGACTATCGCGCACGCGGCGTCAACGTCGTCGGCATCAACGCCAACTCCACCGAGACGGCCGCCGAGGTCAAGGAGCACGCCGCCAACAAGGGGTTCACGTTCCCCGTCCTGAAGGACTCAGGCAACGTCATCGCCGACCGCTTCGACGCGCAGGTCACGCCCGAGGCCTACGTCATAGATGCGTCGGGCAAGCTCGTCTATCACGGCCGCATAGACAACTCGCGCAGCGGCGACTCCGTTACCTCGAACGACCTACGCGACGCGCTCGACGCGGTGCTCGCGGGCAAACCCGTCGAGCATCCCGAGGCCAAAGCCTTCGGCTGCTCGATCAAACGTGGTTAGAAAGCGAGCCGAGCACGTGTTGTTAAAAGAACTGCTACTCGCCGCGACCTTCGGCGCGTCGCTCGCGAGCGGTGCGGGACTCGTCGCCGCTCGCGTTGCGCCGCGCGCGCCGAAGCAGACCGCGCCCAAGCCTTCGTCCAAGTCCACGGACGGCGCGGCGGCAAAGCCGAAGGCAGTTGATGCAAAGCCGAAGGCAGTTGATGCGAAGTCGAAGGTGACAGAGATCAAGGAGGCCGAACTCAAGTCGCTGCTCGGCGCGGGCGGAGCGCGCACGCGACCTCTGCTCGTCAACTTCTGGGCCACGTGGTGCGCGCCCTGCCGCGAAGAGTTCCCCGACCTCGTCAAGATTCGCAAGCAGTATGCCGCCGACCGTCTCGACTTCGTCGTCATCTCGCTCGACGACCCTTCGGACATCCAGAAGGCCGTGCCCGAGTTTCTGAAAGAGGTGCGTGCCACCTTGCTCCCCGCATACCTCCTGCACGCCGACGACGACGGCGCGGCCATCAATCTCGTAGACCCCACGTGGGGCGGCGAACTGCCCGCGACCTTCCTCTACGACCGCGCGGGCCACCTCGTCTTCAAGCACAAGGGGCGCATCAGTCCCGCCGACCTGCGCGCCGCAATCGACCTGACGCTCGGCGCGAAGGCGCAGCCGCCGGGCGCGCAGCCGCAGCGGTAACACGACCCACCCGCATTCGCGCGGTTTGAAGAAAACGGCGCGAGCCTTTATCCTGTGCTGTCCAACTGGGTCAGCCGAACATGTATAAGGGCCGCCGCCGTTTCTCGCCATGAACTCTGAGAGCATCACCCCGGAAGTCGTCGCCGCACACAACCTCAAGCCGGAAGAGTTCGCGCGCATCAAGGAGTTGCTCGGGCGCGAGCCGACCTTCGTCGAGCTTGGCGTCTTCTCCGTGATGTGGTCGGAGCACTGCTCCTACAAGTCTTCGCGCGTCCACCTCAAAAGACTTCCCACGACGGGCGAGCGCATCATCGTCCCGCCGGGCGAGAACGCCGGAGTGGTTGACGTGGGCGACGGCTGGTGCGCGGCCTTCAAGGTCGAGTCGCACAACCACCCTTCTTTCATCGAACCGTTTCAGGGCGCGGCCACCGGAGTCGGCGGCATACTGCGCGACATCTTCACGATGGGCGCGCGACCGGTCGCCGCGATGAATAGCTTACGCTTCGGCAAGCTCACTGACCCGAAGCACGGCCGACGCAACCGCGCGCTGCTCGCCGGAGTCGTCGCAGGGATTGCGCACTACGGCAATGCGTTCGGCGTCCCGACCATTGGCGGCGAGGTTGTCTTCGACGACGCATACACTTTCAACCCGCTCGTCAACGCGTTCGCTCTGGGGCTCGTCCGACACGACCAGATTTTCTTCGGCAAGGCCGAAGGCATCGGGAACCCAATCCTCTACGTCGGTGCGAAGACCGGCCGCGACGGCATACACGGCGCGACGATGGCCTCGGCCGAGTTTGACGAAGAGGCTTTGGAGAAGCGGCCCACCGTGCAGGTCGGCGATCCTTTTCTTGAGAAGCTTCTCTTGGAAGCCTGCCTCGAAGCGATGCGCGCGGGCGCGGTCGCGGGAATTCAGGACATGGGCGCGGCGGGCCTAACTTCTTCGTCATGCGAGATGGCGGCGCGCGCGGGTAACGGCATCGAGCTTGACCTCTCGCTCGTCCCGCAGCGCGAAGAGGCGATGACCGCTTACGAGATCATGCTCTCCGAGTCGCAGGAGCGCATGGTCATCGTCGCGCACAGCGGGCGCGAGCGACAGGTCATCGACATCTTTCGCAAGTGGGATTTGGACGCCGTCGTCATCGGCCGCGTCACCGACACGGGCAACGTCGTCTGCATCCACGAAGGCCGCAAGGTAGCCGACATCCCCTCGAAGTATTTGACCGACGAAGCGCCGCGCTACGAGCGGCCGATGAAGGCAAGAGATGAAGTCGGAAAGGTAAAGACGGAAGATGACGCTGGCATAAGCGTCGGCGGCGGCCTCGACATCATCTCGCCCGCGCCTCCAACCGCGCCCGCGCTTGATGAGACGGATTCAAGTCTCGAATCAATCGAGCCCTCACTCAACCACGACGACGCTCTGCGCCTGCTGCTCGCCTCTCCGAACGTGGCGTCGAAGGAGTGGGTCTATCGTCAGTACGACCACATGGTGCGGACGAACACGGCCGTGCTGCCGGGAGCGGACGCGGCCGTCGTGCGTATCAAGGAGACGCGGCGCGCGCTCGCCATGTCGCTCGACGGGAACGGACGCTACTGCGCGGTTGACCCGCGCGAGGGCGCGAAGCTCGTCGTGGCCGAGTCGGCGCGCAACGTCGCGTGCGTCGGCGCGCGACCCCTCGCGATTACGAACTGTTTGAACTTCGCCTCGCCCGAGCGACCCGAGGTGATGTGGTCTTTCTCCGAAGTCATCGACGGCATAGCCGAGGCGTGCCGCGAGTTGGAGACACCCGTTGTCTCGGGCAACGTCTCGTTCTACAACGAGACCGAAGGGCGCGGCATACACCCGACGCCCGTCATCGGCATGGTGGGACTCATCGAGGACGTGCGCCGCGTCGTCACGCACGGCTTTAAGCGCGAAGGGCATCTGCTCGCGCTCGTCGGCATAAGCGGCGACGACCTCGCGGCGAGCGAGTACGAAGCGACAGTCTTAGGGCGCACGTTGGAAGAGATGATCGCTTCGGGCGCGGGCGTGCCCCGCCTAGACCTCGCGCGCGAGCGCGCCGTCGAGCGCGCCGTGCTGCTCGCCGCCGAAGAGGGTTTGCTCCAATCCGCGCACGACTGTTCGGACGGCGGCTTCGCGGTCGCGCTGGCCGAGTGCTGCTTCTCTTCGCTCGGACGCACCGCGCTCGGCGCTTCAATCGAGCTTGGAAGCGGCGGCCAACTCTCGCCGGTCGCGCAACTCTTCGGCGAGACGCCCTCGCGCGTCGTCGTCAGCTTCGAGGAGTCGCAGCGCACGCGCCTCGAACGCATCGCGGCGCAGGCGGGCGCACCGCTCCAGATCATCGGGCGGACGGGGGGCGGCCGTCTTCGCGTCCGTCTCGGCGGCGCAGAACTCATCTCGCAGGATGTTTCCGAACTCGAAGACCTCTGGCGCAACGCGCTCGGCGGCAAGCTTCAAGCCGAAGTGATAGCGAGCGCCGCTGAGTAATTCTTTCCCGGGAGCGCGGGCAGGGATGTCCGCGCTCCCGGACATAGAAGCCGTGGTTCGGGCCATTAACCTTGTCTTGCGACGATGTCGAAGATGACCTTGAGGCGGTTGCGTATGCGGACGGTGCCGTGGAAGGCGGAGGTGGCCTTGATGTTGAAGTCGCTCCGCTTGACTGCAAACTCGCCGCGTGCGCGAAGCGTCTGGCCGTCTACGGTGACTTCGGCGGGAATCACAACGTGGCGCGTGACGCCGTGCAGCGTCAGGTCGCCGCCGAGCTTGACCTTGAAGACGCCGCCGCGCACATCGGCCTTAACGTCCGTGCTCTTGAAAGTGATCTCGGGATACTTGTCGGGCTCAAGCACGATGTCGTGCAGCTCGCCGTTGATGATCTTCTTCTGCTGCTCGGTGAACACGTCGCGCGTCTCGGCGAGCGCGGCGGCGCGCACCACGAGCGTGAGCGAAGCGGGGCTCACGGAGCCGGGTGTCAGACGCGCCTCGCCCGTGAAGTCGCGCGCCGCGACGAAGTGGTCGTGCCCCTTGTACCAGAGCACGCCGCCCGCGAAGGCACGCACGATGAACTTGCTCCGCGAGGCGTCGAGCCTGTAGACGACCTCCGGCGCACGATGCGGTAAAGAATCGCCCGAGCCGGTCTTCGACACGCTGCTCGTCGTCTTCTTTGCACTGCCGCCATTCTTAGTCGCACCGGCCGCGCTCGGGGCGAGCGCGGCGGCGAGCACGATGAGCGCGGAAAGCTTCAAAAGTCTCATCAAAGCGAACCTCCTCACTTGTTGCCGACCACATCTGTCGTGAGCTGGTCGCAGAGCTTGCGGGCAAGCAACTCGCCCGCGACCGCGTGACCCGACTCGTTCCAATGGCCGTTGCCCAACTGTGCGCCGAAGCCGTGGAGAAATACTTTATTCGCGTCTGCGTAAGATTGTAAGTCGGGCGCGAGATTGTAGACCGCGAAGCCCTCGCGCTCGCCTACACTTTGGAGCCTGCGCTCAGCATAGAAGAGGTCTGCCGCGCCGAGGCGATGTGCGAACGCATCGCGCGCCGCAGGGTCTGGATAGACCTGTATGCCGTTGCTGAGCGTGACGACGTAGAAACGCGCGCCGTGCTCTTTGACCTCCGCGTTCATCGTCGCCAGAAGCTTCTCGGTCACGCGCCAAGCCTCGCGCCAAGTGTCGTCCGCGGGCTCGCGGTAGATCATGTTGGCCGCGCCTAACTCGTCGGTCGGAGCATCTTTCGACGCTGTGTCCGGCCCTCGTGTCGCGTCTCCGGCGGGCGCGGTGCGTTGATTCGCGCCCGCCGGAGACACGCCCTCCTGCTCATGTTCACGCGCCAGCCTGCGCTGCTCGCGCCATGCGTCGAGACGCGACTTGAGCGCGCCCTGCGATTGATGTATGGCCTGCACGAAGCGCAGGTGCTCGCGCAGCCAACGCCCCAAGCGGTTGAGCGCCGAGTCGCGCAGGCGGAACGAGGCTGACGCGCGGAACGAGTCGTCGAGCACGAGTTGGTCGTCGCGCATGACGAAGTATGGAATCTCGTCCGTGAGCTTGAGCGCGCGCGAGTTGTCGAGCACGTCGTTGTTTGTCGTCACGGCGAGCAGTACCACGTCGGGCGAGTATTGCCAGACCTTCTCGCGCAGCGTAAGTAGCTCCTGCGCCGTGCCGTAGCCCGAGACGCCGAAGTTGATGACTTCGACTTGATGACCGTCGAGCGCGGCGCACCCTTGCAGCCTCCGCTCCATGACAGACCAGAAGGCCGCGCCCTGCTCGACCTGAAAGGCTTCGGCGTATGAGTCGCCGACGACCGCGATGCGCAGCGTGCCCGCGGGCTTCTGCCGTGCGTGCTCGCGGTCGCGCAAGCCGTCGCTGTTGATGCGCACGAACGATTGGCCCTCGCGCCTGTACCATCCCTCGATGCCGGGGCGGAGCGAGTAGCCGCGCACCTCGTCCGGCTGATAGAAGACGGGGTAGGTGTAGCCGACTACGCGCAGGCAGACCTCGAAGATGATCAGACCCACGACGATGCTCGCCGCGACGACCGCGACGCGGACGCGTAAAGGGGGCTTAGACTTTTTCTCGGCCGTGCTTTCCGTGTTTGTCATGGCTTCGAGCGGCGAGGATACAACAGCCGCGCCCGCCTTAAAAAGTTAGCCAAAGCTCCGAGGCTTCGTGTATGCTGCCTCGGCCCCGGTCGCCTCGCAATCGGCCCGGGCCGCGAAGACACTCCCGAGATGCACCAGCACGTCATCCTCAACCGGCGACTCTTAGAAGCACGGCAGGCGCGGCTCCGCGCCGTCACGGCCGCGAGCCTCTACGGGCGCGGCGTCTTCACCACGGTCGCCATACACTCCGGCCTCCCCTTTCTCTGGGACGCGCACTGGTCGCGCCTGCTCGCGCACGCCGAGCGCGTGGGAGTCGAGTGCGACTTCGGCGACAACGAAGCGGCGCTCCTGCTCGCGCATCTCATCGAGGCGAACAAGGTCGAGGAAGGACGCGCACGCGTACATCTGCTTGCGCGCGCGCTCGATGGCCGCTGGAAGCTCGGGCGCGAAGAGGGGCACGCTTCAGACCTCCTGTTGTTGACGGCCGACGCGTGGCCCGCGCCCGAGGCGCTTGCGCTCACCGTCTCGCCCTATCGCGTCAACACGTGCTCGCCGCTCGTCTCGGTCAAGACCGTCAGCCGACTCGAACAGGTCATGGCATGGGACGAGGCGCGCGCGCGCGACTTTGACGAAGCCGTCATGGTCAACGAGCGCGGCGAAGTAGTTTCGGCGACCGCCGCGAACATCTTCTGGGTGAAGCACGGGACGCTCTACACGCCCGCGCTCGCCACGGGCGCGGTGGCCGGGACGACGCGCGCGCGCGTGCTTGAGCTGGCATCGGAGATGGCCGTCCCTACCGCCGAGGGCTCGCACACGCTGCACGACATGGCCGAAGCCGAAGAGATTTTTCTGACCTCGGCCGCGCTCGGCCTCGCGCTCGTCACCATCTTCGACTATCACCGCTACGTCGTGCCCGTCGGCAGCGTCGCTCTGCGCCTGCACGAAGCCTTCCGCCAGTTGACGCTCAACGTCGCACAGGCCGATGCGCCCGAGCCGGAACAGAGCCGCGAGCGTTAACGACGCACCTCAAGATTCTTGCGCCGCGCGGACGCGTTTTGTGCTAATCTCACGCTCGCAACCTAAAAGGAGTTTGAAAGTTCGAGCCGCCGCCGCCGCAGATGCGACTCTCGCATTGCTTTATGCACGCGCCCGGCGCGCTCTCCCGTCCGCACCCGCACCGGTAGTTCCAGAAGGGACACGGACGAGCACGCAGTTCATCCAGAGAAAAATTTCGGAGGAATGAGATGTTCGACCCAACCCTGCATCTTCCCTTAAGCCTCGCGATGTTCGACGGCATCTTCCATGCGCCGAGTGGAGCCGAGCTTGTACGCATCATCCTGCGCTGGTCGCACTTCGTCGGCGGCATCACGTGGATCGGGATGCTCTACTTCTTCAATCTCGTCAACGTCAATTTCATGAAGGCGCTCGACGCGCCGACCAAGAAGGTCGTCGTGCCGAACCTGATGCCGCCCGCGCTCTGGTATTTCCGTTGGGGCGCGGTCGTCACCGTCCTCGCGGGGCTCGGCTACTACGCGATGTACATCCTGCGCGGTGACGTGACGCTCGCCAACAACGACGGCGCGGGCGCGAGCCTGCTCGTCATCCTTCTGGTGTGGCTTATCATCGGCGCGGCGGCGTGGGCCGTCTTCAACTTCGTGCTGCTGCCGAATCTAAACAAGGATGGAAAGATTCTGGCGGCGGCCACGGCCGCGCTCGTCATCGCGATGGCGGTGGCGATCATCTGGTGGCTCGACTCGCAGTTGACCGGAAGGCACGACCACTGGGCGAGCAACAAGACGCTCTCCATCGGTGTCGGCGGCGCGCTCGGGCTCATCATGTTGCTCAACGTGTGGGGCATCATCTGGCCCGCGCAGAAGCGCATCATCGCCGCGACGGCCGAGGGCACCCCGCCCGACGCCGCGCTCGCGCGCCGCGCCTTCCTCGCCTCGCGCGCCAACGCTTGGCTGAGCCTTCCGATGCTCTTCTTCATGGGCACCTCGCACGGCGACTACATCATCTTCGGCAAGTGACGCGGCTGCGCGTCGGTGAGTTAACCACAGAGGCACAGCTAAAGATTGTTAGCTGTGCCTCTGTGGTTATCGCTGCTGTAGAAGCGCACGCCTTTTTGGTACTGTGCGCGCCCTTACCTCGCGAGCGGCTTTGCGTTTATAATCCCTTCAAGAATCAGCCGAGCGACAATCCAGAGCAGAGAGACCGCCGCGGGCGCGCCTTCGAGCGAGAGTTTTGCTCGCACTGATAGCAAGGAGAAAAGCAATGACCGACATCAACGAATACAAGGCGAAGCAGTTCGACTTGAGCGGGCTGAACGGAATTTCTGACCAGACGCTCGAAATGCACTTCAAGCTCTACGAGGGCTACGTCACGAACACCAACACGCTGACGCACAAGATTGCCGAGATACTTCAGGACGGACGTGTTGACCAAGAGGAGATGCCCGCCTACTCGGAACTGACCCGCCGCATGGGCTTCGAGTACAACGGCATGGTGCTGCACGAATGGTACTTCGGCAACATGAAGAAGGGCTCGACGACGACCGATCCTGAGAAGAACTCGCGGCTCTACCAACTGGCCGAAGCGTCGTTCGG
Source organism: Acidobacteriota bacterium (assembly GCA_032230645.1). Lineage (GTDB taxonomy): Bacteria > Acidobacteriota > Blastocatellia > Pyrinomonadales > Pyrinomonadaceae > QHXN01. Next base: position 64,980 of record JAVXWN010000056.1, read on the forward strand.
CAGCTACGAAATCTGGAAGGCCGACTTCATGTCGGTCGGCAAGATGCGCGGCGTGGGCTGGGCGGTCTGTTATCAAGACCCGGTCAACGAAAGGCTCTCGAACCACTGGATCACGCTGCACGAGGTCGGCAACATCGCGGGCTTCGTTCCCATCCTCGTGATGGATGTGTGGGAGCACGCGTACCTGCTCGACTACAAACCCGCAGACCGGCCGAAGTACATCGAGGCGTTCTTCTCGAACATCAACTGGGCGGCTTGCGAGCAGCGACTCCAGCAGGGCGTTCAGTCGCGCGCCGCAGCGGGCTCGGCCAAGACCGAGTAGTCACGCCCCGCACCTGTTCGATTGTAGATTGCGGAATGAAGAGATTGAATTCAATGAGTCAATGGCTCATTGAATTCAATCTCTTCATTCCGCAGTTTCAAACCTTGCTCTCAAACCGGAGGCCATCATGAAACTCTCTCGACTCGTGCTCGTCTGGTGCGTCCTGCCGCTTGCGGCGGCGTCGCTCGCGGGCTGCTCATCCGATATGAACGCGAACACGGGGGCCAACTCGAACTCGAACGCTGCCTCGCCCACGCCTGCCGTACAGACGCTCAGCGTCGTCGAGCGGCCGCAGAAGATTAAAGATCAGATGACCGCGCGCGGCGATCAGGACACGGCCTCGCCCTCGCTCAAGATTGTCGAGCCGAAGGAGGGCTCGACCGTCAACGGCTCGACCGTCAAGCTCGACCTGCAACTCGCGGGCGACCTCAAGGGCTACGAGCCGCACAAAGACCCCGCGACGGGGATGGGCAACCACATCCACGTCATACTCGACAACCAGCCCTACGAGGCTTACTACAACATCCACGAGCCCTTCGAGCTGCGCAACGTCGCGGAAGGCGCGCACACCATACGCGTCTTCGCCTCGCGCCCGTGGCACGAGAGCTACAAGAACGACGGCTCGTTCCAGACGGTCTCGTTCACGGTGAAGGGCGGCGGCGACGCATCGCAACCGACGACGACCAACGGCGGGCAGAAGATGGCCGACAGGAACCTCGACCACGGCGTCAACATGAACGCCAACACCGCGAACAAGAACGCGAACGCCGCAGCCTCACCCGCCGCGACGCCCGAGGGCAAAGAGATGCAGCCCTCAACGGGCGGAGCCGTTGACAGGACAAAGCCGCTCCTGACCTACAGCCGACCGAAGGGCGAGTACAAGGGCGCGGACACCGATGCCGTCATGATTGACTTCTGGCTGACGAACGCACTGCTCACGAATGACGATCAAAACGGGAGGGTTATGTATCAAGGCGGCCCGTTCCGCGTGCGCTACTCGGTTGACGGCGGCGAGCCTAAGTTCATAGACAAGTGGGAGCCCATCTGGCTCACGGGCTGGACGGCGGGCAAGCACACGGTCAAACTCGAACTCGTTGACAAGGACGGCAACGTCGTTGATAACGGCGGCTACAACTCGACCTCGCGCGACATCACGATTACAAAGTAGGGCAAACAGAAGCCCGACCGCTCCGAAAGGATGAAGGATGAAGTGAGAGCTTAACTGCTCTCACTTCATCCTTCATCCTTCATTCTTTGTCTACTGCGCGCCGAGCTTCTTCTTTTCGGCCAGCGCCTCTTGATGAATGCGGTCGGCGGCGTCGCTTGAGGCGATGACGGCGTCGAACTCGCGCAGAGCCTCTTCGCGGCGTTCGAGGTGCGCGAGGATGCGGCCGCTTGAGAGGTGCGCCCGCAGCACGAGCGTGTGGTCTGTGTCGGGCGTTGAGAAGAGGATGGCTTGTCGGAAGTGTTGGAGCGCGGCGTTCAGGCGCTCGGCCTGTAGCGTCTCGTCAAAAGCGTCCTGCGCCGAAAGAGAAGCCGCCTGACCCAGCGTGAAGTAGACCAGCGGCTCGTCGCGGTACTCGCCCTTCAAGACAGCAAGCCTCGCCTCTGCCTCCTCGTAGTTGCGCACGCTCAGCAGGTCGTTCACGTCGCCCAGACTCTTCATCAGAGCCGCGCGGCGCTCGTCGGTCGGAGCAGCGGCGGCAGGCTGCGACTCTTTCGCACGTGCTTCCGTTGCGCGGCGGCGCGCTTCTCTGACGCGCGCAACCGCGTCGGCGAACTCAGCGGGGCGCTTCAACTCGCGCTCCGGGTTGAAGGCCGCGATCATGTCGGGGACGAAGTTCGAGATGTCGAAACCCGCGCCCTCGACGCCGCGCAACTGCTCAGCGAAGTGGAACGAGAGCACCGCGCCGCGCTCGTAGCTTTCGGCAAGTTGCGCGACCGAGGCGTCTTCGATTGCCGTCTGCCGCTCCTTCGACTCCTTCAGCACGGCGTCCTTCGCCGCCTGAGAGTTTGCCGCCTGCAAGCGTCGGCTGGTCTCAAGTTGCAGAGCGCGCAGACGAAAGATCGCATCCATGCGCGCGTCGGCCGCCGCGACGAGCGAGCGCGCGACGGCGAGGAAGACATCCGCGCCGAAGGTTCGACCACGGCGTGCCTGCTCGGCTTCGAGAAGCTGTTCAATCTCGGGGCGGCGCGCGGCTACCTCGCGGTTGAAGCGCGCGACAAGCGGGTCTATGACGAACTGCGCGTAGGCTCGGCGCGTCTCTGAGAGGCGCGGGTCTATGTCGGCGGGCACGATGACGTAGTAGTCATCGCCGACCGCGCGGAAGTTAATCGCGCCGGGTGCGGCCAACAGGTCGGGCACGACGCGGAAGTGTCGCTCGTGCTCGCGCACGACCGTGATGGGTCGCTCCTCCTTCTTCCGCTTCGCGCTCGACTGCGAAGCCGTGGGGTCGGAGAGGCGTATGCGCTCGTTGATGAAACGCTCGGGGCGTGTGTTGAGATAGCCGAGCACGCTGCGCGCCATGTCGAGCGTCGGCGTGCGCAGCTTGTCGCCCGCCGCGCGGTGCATGTTCATGTAGACCGTGACGCGCGCGTCCGTCCCCGACTGCTTGTAAAACTCGCGCACGAGCGGGGTGAAGTCGAGCACGTCGAGCACGCCCGGCGGCAGATCGTCCGAGCGCGGCGGGGCTTCAAAGGTGGGCGGCTGGCCGAGCGTATAGGCGAGCGAGACGTAGCGCGCGGCCTGATCGGCCGCCGTCACGCCCTCGCCCTTCAACGCATTGCGCGCGTAGAAGTCCTGCATGCGCTTGCGCAGCAATGGGTCGAGCCCGGCCTGATCCTTTCGCACCAGTTCGCGAAAGACCGAAGGGCGCTCGCCCGTGGGCGTCGGGTCCCAACCGGCGGCATCGAGCGCGGCCATCATCACGACAAGGCGCGGGTCGGGCGCGATCTCGATGCCGAAGTCGTCGAGTCCGAGCGCGACGGGCGGAGGCGCGGGTCGTCGTTGCTGCTGCGGCATTGGCTTCTGCTGCGGCGGCGGCGACGACGCGGGCTTCTGCGTGTTCTGCGCCGGAGACTTCTGCTGCGCGACGGCGATGGCCTGCGCGCACAAAAGCACGGCGAAGGAAAGGGTCAAGAACTTCTTCATCGCAAACCTTCTAAGACGAGTCCGGAGTTCGGAGTCGGGACAGCACGACTCTCATGCTCGTTGTCTTTGACTTCAGACTTTAGACTCCTGTTTTCCTGCGTTGGTTGGCACGCAAGAGTTTCAGGGTAACAGGGTAAGCGGCCAGCGAACAAACGACGGAAAGCACCATGCCGCCGAGCGCGAAGGGGAGGAGCAGGCTCCGGAACTGCGCGAAAAGCTCGCGTCGATATTCGGCCGTCAGGAGGTGCGGCTCGCGCAGCAACTCAAGCCCACCGGGGGGAAGCGACAAGGGTCGCCCGAGCATGAACGCGCCGACCGCGTAAGAGGCCAGAATGATTGGAACGAGCGTCAGGAACGGATTGTTGACGAAGGTGCCCGAGTAGATTGCGACCTTGTTGAAACGGAACAGGAGCGCCAGCACCGTCGCGATGATCGTGTGGAAGCCGAGGAAGGGCGAGAAGGCTATCAGGACGCCGACCGAGAAGGCGAGCGCCGTTCGCTCCGGCGGGTCGTCGAGCGCGAGCAGACGGCGTAAGGCACTGCGGAGCATGAGTAATAAGTGATGAGTGATGAGTGATAAGAGAAGAGCTTTTACTTATCACTCATCACTCATCACTCATCACTACTGAAAGCTGTTGAGCGCCGTGGACTCTTCGGTGTAAACGTCGAAGACGGTCAGAAGCTTGGTGATGACGAGCAGTTCTTTAATCTTCTCCGTGAGGCCGAGCATCTTGAGCTGGCCCTGCTCGCGGCTGATGGTCGTGTGGCTTGAGACCAACTCGCCGATGCCGCTCGAATCCACGTAGCTGACGCCCGACAGGTTAAGAAGAATCTTCTTCTTCCCCTCAGTAATGAGGCGGCGGACGGCGTTACGCAGACTGACGTTGCCGTCGCCGATGGTGATTTTGCCTTCGAGGTCGAGGATCGTTACGTCCCCTGCTTGTCGCTCGCGGATGTTCAGTTCAGCCATTGCGGGAAATCTCCTGTGTGAATTTGCGATTTTAGAATTTTTGATTTTCGATTTGAAGATGATGGCCGAGCGGCCACAAATCGCAAATCAAAAATCTCTATTACTTCTTTTTCGTCATTCGCACCAGCGTGCCGCCCCCTTGGGGGTGCTCCCAGGTGACTTCGTCCATGAAGGTGCGCATGAAGAGGATACCACGCCCGCTGGCCTTGAGGATGTTCTCCTCGGCGGTCGGGTCGGCGATGTGCGAAGGGTCGAAGCCCTTGCCACGGTCGCGCACGGTAACGGTCAATCCCGCGTCCGTACCCACCACGCCCACTTCGAGCGGCACCGACTCGTCCTGCCGGTTGCCGTGCAGCACCGCGTTGGTGACGGCCTCGCGCACGGCCAACTCGATTCCGAACAACGCGTCCTCGGCGAAGCCCAGACGCCGCGCTGCGTCCGTGACGGCTGCCGCCGCCTCGCCGATAGTCTCGATGCGGCTCGGCAGTTTGAGTTCGACGGTCTCTTCGGTCACTGGTTCAAACAATTCGCCCGCCCGTCCGGCGCGCGGGCGACTGCTGCCCCGGCTGAGCACGGCCAAAACCACACGCTGGAAATCTTACAGGAAGCCTGCACGGTTTAACATGCCCGCCGCACACATGTCAAGAATGAGCAGTGGGCGGTAGCAGTAGGCAGCAGCCATTAGAAAACCTGTAGTGTCGTTTAGTCTCAAGATGCTCCCAGCGCACTCCGCGAGGCGCGTCTACTGACTACTGACTACTGCTTTGTTAACATTGGCCGCATGCGTATCAAACCGGCGAGGCGTCTGCGCGGCCGTCTCAGAGTTTCGGGTGACAAGTCGGTCTCGCACCGCGCGGCGATCATGGCGGCGCTCGCCGAAGGCGAGACGCGCATCGAGAACTTCTCTTCGAGCGCCGACTGCGCTTCGACCCTGCAAGTACTGCGCGGGCTCGGCGTGCGAATCGAGAAGGATGGGAGCATCGTGCGCGTCGAGGGCGTGGGGACTGGCCGAGACGTGCCGCGATTTCGTCCTTCCTCCGCGCCGTTTGACTGCGGGAACTCGGGCACGACGATGCGGCTGCTCGCGGGTGTGCTCGCCGCGCAACCGTTCACCTCCGTGCTCACGGGGGATGAATCTTTGAGTCGAAGGCCGATGCGCCGCGTCATCGCTCCGCTTGAGTTGATGGGCGCGCGCGTCGAGGCGGTTGAGGGCCGCGCCCCTTTGCGTGTCGAGGGGCGGCGACCGCTCCGTGGCATACGCTACGAGATGCCTGTCGCCAGCGCGCAGGTGAAGTCATGCGTGCTGCTCGCGGGGCTCGGCGCGGAAGGCCGCACGGAGGTCGTCGAGCCGCTGTCGCAGACGCGTGACCACACCGAGCGCATGCTCCGCTGGTTCGGCGTCAACGTCGAGACACGTGAGCTATCCGACGAGCGGGAGCATGAAGGCAATCATGAAGTCAGTCGTGAAAGCAATCGTGAAAGCAATCGTGAAGGCGAGCATGAAGGTAAGCATGAAGGCGTTGACGAAGACGGACGCCGCGTCGTCGTGTCTCTCGACGGTGCGGCGGCGCGCATGAGGGCACGCGACATGACGGTGCCGGGAGACATCTCTTCCGCCGCCTTCCCTTTGGCCGCTGCGCTGATGCTCGACGGCTCGGAGCTGGAACTCGAAGGTGTGGGTTTGAACCCGACGCGCACGGCAATACTCGACGCGCTCCGTTCGCTCGGCGCTGTGCTCGATGTGACGGGCGAGCGCGAGCAGTCGAACGAGCCCGTCGGCGACATAAGCGTCCGCGGCACAGGCGGGCTCGCGCCGTCCGCGCGGGGCGCGAACGTCATCCGTGGCTCAGTTATCGCGCAGCTGATAGACGAGTTGCCGGTGCTCGCCGTCATCGGCACGTGCGTCGAGGGCGGCTTGGAGATACGCGACGCACGCGAGTTGCGCGTGAAGGAGTCAGACCGCATCAGTGCGACGGTCGCGAACCTGCGCGCGATGGGCGCTGAGGTCGAGGAGTTTGAAGACGGCCTGCGTGTCTCGGGGCGCACACGTTTGCGCGGCGCACGCTTGCAATCGTTTGGCGACCACCGCATCGCGATGGCCTTCGCTGTCGCGGCGCTCGCCGCACGCGGCGAGACAGAGATTGAGGGCGCTGAAGAGTGCGTCCGCATCTCCTTCCCCGAGTTCTTCCCACTGCTCGAATCGGTGACGGAGAGATGAAGCAACGCCGCGTCGTCATCACCGGCTTCATGGGCGCGGGCAAGACCACGGTCGCGCGCACTCTCGCTCGCCTGCTCGCTGCCTCCTTCGTAGACCTTGACGACTCCATCACACAGGCCGAGGGACGTAGCCCGCGCGAGTTGATAGACGAAGAGGGCGAGCAACATTTCCGCGAGGCGGAGACGCGCGCCCTGCGTCGCGAGTTAGAAGAGGGCGCGGCGCGCGTCATCGCCACGGGCGGCGGCGCATGGACTCTTGAGCGCAACCGCGCGCTTGCCGCCGCGCACGGCTGCCTCTCGGTCTGGCTCGACGCGCCCTTCGACTTGTGCCTCCGACGCATCGAGCAGAGCGGCGGCCGCGAAGACCGGCCCTTCGCACGCGACTCGACACGCGCACGCCGCCTCTATGAAGAGAGGCTCGACGCCTACAGCCTTGCGGACTTGCGCGTGCGCGTGACGCCGCCGAAAGGCGCGGATGAGTTGGCGACCGAGATTGCCGCCGCGCTCGGCGTCGAGGCTTAAATGAATTCGCCTGCGCGCACGCGCAAGGTCATGCTACAGTTTTTGAAAAAGCTTCTGTCAACAACGACGACGGGCAACGAACATGAGCAACAGGCACGAAGACGCCAAGGCGCTCCGCATCTCGAAGGAACTCGCGAACGCGCACAACTGGAAGCACCTCGCGCGCTGGAACGGCGAAGGCTTCTACGAGCTTGCCACGGAAGACACGGGAGAGGTGCGCGTGCGTCTCTTCTTCACGCCTCAACTCTTGGAAGCGGCCGAAGAGATTCTTTATCGCCAGATAGTCAACGCCACGCGCTTCCCCGGCGTGCGCATGGTCGTGATTACGCCCGACGCGCACTACGGCTACGGCGTCCCCGTCGGCTGCGTCCTCATCACCGACGTTGAATCCGGCGCAGTAGCAATGGGGCCGGTGGGCTACGACATCGGCTGTGGGATGATGTCGGCGCGGTCGCAGGTGGAGGCCGAGCGGGCGACGCAGGAGCGGAGGCTTGAGTTCAACCGGGCGGTGACGGGGCGCGTGAACATGGGCTTTGGGGGTAAGAGTAAGAAGTTGGGTCGTCTTTCAGAGGATGAGTTCGAGAACCTTGTGCGCGGCGGGGCGGAGTATTACGTCGAGCAGTACGGGGCCACTTTCGACCGCAGCCACGCCGAGCGCCACCGCATCCCCGTCGAGGACGGTTGGCAGATTCCGTGGGGCGGGAAGGGACGGCCCGAGCGCGGGCGCGAGCAGCTGGGGAGCCTCGGCGGCGGCAACCATTTCATCGAGCTTCAACGCTCGGAGCAGACGGGCACGCTCTTCGTGCAGGTTCACACCGGCTCGCGCGGCTTTGGACACGGGCTCGCAACCAACTACTTCGAGTTGGCGCGCGAAGAACACCCCGAGCTTCTCAAAGACATAGACCTCGGCTTCTTCACGCCCGAGTCAAAGCACTATCGCGACTACCTCAACGCGGTTGCAGCGGGCGGCAACTACGCGATACTGAACCGGCTGGTCATCTTCGAGCAGGTGTCCGAAGCATTTCGCGAAGTCTTCGGCGAAGAGTTGGAGCTGGTCTACGAGATTAGCCATAACCTTGTGCAGAGAGAGTGGCACCCGGAGTTCGGCGACGTGTGGGTGCATCGCAAGGGCGCAACGCGCGCCTTCCCCGCCGGACATCCTTTCCTCGAAGGTACGGCTTGGGAGCACACCGGCCACCCGGTTCTGATACCCGGCAGCAACAAGGACTGGAGCTACATCCTTCGTCCGCTTGCGGGTGCGAGCCGGAGCGGCTTCTCGGTCAATCACGGCGCGGGCCGCCGCATCTCGCGCGGCGAGGCCATGCGCACGCTCTCGCAGCGACAGATGGACGACGAGTACCGCGAGGCGGGCATCGTCGTCAATATGGATGGCCGCGTGCCTCTGGATGAGGCCGCGCCCTGCTATAAGCCTTCGGAAGAGGTCGTCGCCGCGGTCGTCGGCGCGGGGCTCGCCGAAGTCCAGCACCGTCTCTGGCCGCTCGCCTCGCTCAAGGGCGTGGATGAAAGGCGTGGTCGCAAAGGCAAAGGCAAGCGCGCGGATGTCCGCACGAAGGGCAAGAAGACGAGCGAACACTATTGAAGGGATGAAGGACGAAGTGAAGACTGTACAATCTTCACTTCATCCTTCATCCATCGTCCTTCTTCCCTTCAAGAAGCGGCTTCGCCGTTTCTGTGTGCGCGCAGGAGCTTGAGGAGCGCGAGTTCTTCGACGGTGTACTCGGGCTGTTGGCGATGTATCAGGCGCGCGCGGCGCGGGCGAAACTCTTCAATTGACTTGCCGCGCGTGTAGGCTTCGAGCACCGTGGGATGTATGTAGCAGCCACGGCAGACCGTGGGTGTGTTGCCGAGCCGCTCGGCCACGCGCTTGACGGCCGCCGTGAGATTACGTTTCGCCTGTCTGTCGTTATCGCAGCAGCCTATCTCGGCCAGCTCGATTGCGGCCAGAAGCGTCCCGCCCCACGTGCGAAAATCCTTGGCCGAGAACTCGGGGCCCGCGGCGGCCTTGATGTAGTCGTTCACGTCGCGTGGCTTGACGGCGTGAACACGTCCGTCCTCGCCTATGTACTCGAAGAGTTTCGCGCCGCCGATTAATTTGATGTCACGGATGAGCGCGGCCAGTTCCTCGTCAACGAGCAGGCGACGATGCTTGATGTGGTGCTTGCCCGTGAACTTGAAGATGAGTCGGCCGCCGGGCTCGATTTCGAGATGGCGGTTGCGCAAGGTCGTCACACCATAAGTGCGGTATCGCCTGACGCTCTCTTCCGAGCCGACGCGAAAGTAGAGGTCGTTGATGAGGCGGACGACGACGGCGAGCACGCGCTCTTTCCCCAACCCTTCGCGCGCGATGTCTTCGTTCGTCTTGCGGCGCAGACGGGGCAACGCCTCGCCGAAGCGCTCGATCTTCTCATACTTGCGCGCCGCGCGTCGGGCCGTGAAAGAAGGATGATAGATGCGCTGCACGCGCCCCGCATTGTCAACTCCGATGGCTTGCAATGCGCTGCGCGGCGAAGGCGAGATTCTGACTTCGCGCCAAGCGGGCGGGATGACCAGAGACTTGATGCGCTCAAGCGCCGCTTCGTCTTCGATGCGCCGCCCCGCGCGGGTCTCGTAGTGGAAGCCGCGCGACTTCGAGCCGCACCTCAGCCACCACTGCGCTCGCCGGTTGCGTGTAACGCTTCCGGCCAATAAGTCCGGCGTGATGTTCTGTTGGATTGCAGCTTCCGTGCTCGCCATTATCGCTTTAACCCTTTGTTCTTTCGCCCGCCCTCGCACATCCGCCGCACGCTACACGCGGCCTAAGTCTTTCCGTCAAAAGGCCGACGACCTCTCCGCCGCGCCTGCCGCTCGCTCTCCGAATCGCGAGTCGGAGCGGTCGGACGAGACACTCCCTTTACAAACCACGGGCCGCGCTCAAGTCGAAGGTGAGTGAAAAAGGAGAAGGACGCGCGGGGTGCGCGTCCTTCGAGGTTCGAGCTGCCCGAGCCGGGGACGACACGAGCGGCGAAAATTTAAATGCTGCCTACCCTCCGGGCGGCGCTTTCAACCGGCCGAGACGGTCGAGCCGTGCTGCTGTTGCGTGGTGGGCGGATAGTAGAGTATGCGGTTGCAGTTGTCGCAGATGATGATCTCGTCGCCGCGTCGTATCTGCGACATCAACTGGGGGCGGAGCGCCATGAAGCAGGCAGAGCAAGAGCCGTTGCGCGCTTCGGCCATCGCCACGCCGTCGCGTATGCGCGCGACGATGCGCTGGTAAGTGCTCTTCACTCCCGCCGGGAGCGACGCGAACATGCGCTCGCGCTCGCGCCGTCGCGATTCAATCTCATCAGACCATGTGCGCGTCTGCTCCTCAAAGGCACGCAGGCGCTCCTCGTGCTCGGCGCGCATGCGCGCGAACTCGGGCTCGCGCTCGGCCAGAGACTTCTCGGCCGTCTCGGCGGCCTCCATCTGTTCGAGGACTTTGGTCTCAAGCTCCGAGATGTGTTTCTTCGCCGCATCGCGCTCGCGCAGCGCCGCTTCGTAGACCTTCGCGTTGGTCGAAGACATCAGGTCACGCTCGGCCTTCTCCATGCGCGTGCGTTGCTCTGCAAGTTCGCGGTCGAACGAGGCGCGTGTCTCGCGGGCGGTGTCGCCCGTCTGTTGCAGCGCCTTAAATTCAAAGGCGCGCTGATCGAACTCGTTTTCGATCTCGGCGCGCCTTCTGGGGATTGACTCCAGTTCGGACTGTAGCCTGCGTATGCCCGTATCGACATTTTGCAGGGCGATTAACTGCTCCAATTCCGCTTTCACTCTTATCTCCTCTTCAAAACAACTCTTATTGGCGGCGGCGCGCATTCACGCCGTGATTATGAAAGTTACATTTTCTCAGATGCACCCGCAGGAGACAAGTGGGCGCAAGTGTCGAGTGATTGATGATGAGCAATCACTGCGGCCTAGTTGCGATATTCATCGCTCATCATTCATCGCTCGCCACTTTCAAGACGACCTTCCCGAACGTCTCGTTCGATTCGAGCCGTGCGTAGGCGACGGAGACATCTTTGAGGGCCAAGGCACTGTCGAGAACGGGGCGCACGCTCCCACGCGCGAGCAGCGGGACGACCTGCGCGCCAAAGCGACGGACAGCCGCGGCCTTCTCTTCAACCGAGCGCGCGCGCAGGACGGTGCCTGTGATGCGCAGCCGCTTCCCCATCACCTGTTGTAAGTCGAGCGCGGCCGTCGCGCCGCCGAGCGTGCCGACCATCAGCATTCGCCCGCGTGCCGCCAGCGCGTCGAGGTTCGCGTCCAAGTATGATGCGCCGACAAGGTCGAGCAAGACGTTGACGCCCGCCCCGTTCGTCCACGCGCGCACCGCATCGGCGAATGCGCGCGCGTCATCACCCACAACCACGCCTTCGTCCATCCCGAACTCACGCGCTCGCTCAATCTTTTCTGCGGTGCGCGCCGTGCCGTAGACCGCACCGGCTCCCGCCGCGCGCGCCAACTGCAAAGCCGCCGTGCCAACGCCCGACCCCGCCGCGTGGATGAGCACGCGCTCGCCCATACGCAAGTCGCCTTGCGTGAAGAGAGCGTCGTGCGCCGTGATGAAGACCTCAGGCACGGCCGCGCCCTGCTCGAACGAGAGCGAGTCGGGAATCTCCGCGAGATGGCTTTCGGGCACGACGACGTACTCTGCTTGCGCCCCGCCCGCCGTGATGCCGAAGACGCGCGCGCCCGTGCGCCAAGCGCGCGCGTCTTCGCCCAACTGCTCGACTTCGCCCGCGAACTCAAGGCCGGGGATGTCTGCGGGTGCGTCCGGCGGCGCGGGATAGCGCCCGCGCTTCTGCAAGAGGTCTGCGCGATTGAGCCCCGCCGCCCTCACACGCACCCTCACGCGGTCTGCGCGCGCACGCGGCCTCTCGACCTCGCGCACTTCCACTGTGCCCTCGCCCTCTTGCGAAATGATCTTCACCGCGAGCATCTTTTCGTCCTTCATCATGCCCCTTCTCTCAATTGATGGAGAGCTTAGCACCAAACGGCATGCGGCCGCGTGCCCATGTTAAAGTCTCCGCACGCATGAGCGAGAAGCCAAGCCTCTTCGTCATCGTCAACCACACGGCCGCGCGTGCGCGCGAGTCGTGGCCGCGCGTGCGTGATGTGCTCGGGCGCGGAGGCGTCGCGTTCGAGGCGCATGAGTCTACGCGTCAGGGTGAGACAGAAGAGCGCACGCGCGCCGCGCTCGTCGAAGGCTTCGAGACAATCGCGGTCGTAGGCGGCGATGGAACTTTGAGTGCGGCGGCTTCGGGCTACTTCGAGCCGTGCGCGGGCTTGAGCGGAGATGAAACACCGCGCACCGTCAATGCTTCGGCGGCGCTCGCCGTGCTACCTGCTGGCACGGGCGACGACTTCGCGCGCGGGCTCGCGGGTGGTCGCCGCGAGCCGCTCGACGCATGGCTCGCGCGACTCGTCACACGTTGCCGCCGCGACGGCTTCGATGCTTCGGATAAAAGCGCCGCTTACCTCCATCAGTTGGAGACGACGCTCGGCGTAGACGTGTTGTTGGGGAGCGCCGACGCGGGCGCGCGACGCTTCATCTGCCTGAACGCGGCAACGCTCGGGATAGGCGCGGAGGTCGCGGGGCGCGTGGGCGTGCAGGGTGCGCGCGTCAGGCGGCTTCCGGGCGAAGCGCGCTTTGCGCTGGCCGCCGTGCGCTCGCTCGCGGCGTGGCGCAACCGGCGCGTGCGCGTCCACGTTGACGGGCGCATGTGGCAGGAGTGCGAGACGAACCTCATCGCCGTCGTCAACGGCACCTACGCGGGCGGCGGCATGAACTTCTCACCGCAGGCGAGCCTGACCGACGGCCTGCTCGACGTGCTGGCCGTCTGCCGTCTCTCACGCCTCGCGCTCATACGCGAACTCGCGCGCGTGCATCGCGGCGGCCACGTCAGTAACCCCAAAGTGAAACTCACGCGCGGCCGTCACGTCCGTATCGAAACGCTCGACCCGGCCGACTCACTCGGCATCGAAGCCGACGGCGACCCGCGCGGCCGAACGCCCGCAGACTTCCGCATCATGCCCGCCGCGCTGCGTATCGTCTTCTAAAGAAATCGTCAGCGCACGATTCAAGTGCCGAGCAGAGCGCGTGCGCGTGCGAGGAGGTTGTCGGAGTCGAAGCCGAGTCCTTTGAGCGCCGCCGGGCCGGGTGCGGAGGCTCCGAAGCGGTTGATGCAGAGGCAGTCGCCGTCGGAGCCCGTGTATCTGTCCCAGCCGAGGCTCGCGGCGGCCTCGACGGCGAGACGCGCTTTGACCGTGGGCGGGATGACGCTTTCGCGGTAGGCGCGATCCTGCTCCTCGAACAGTTCCCAGCAGGGCATCGAGACGACACGTGTGGGAACACCCTCCTTCTGCAAAGTCTCGCGCGCTTCGATGCAGAGCGAGATTTCAGAGCCGGTCGAGAGCAGGACGAGTCGCGGCGTCGCCTTCTTGCCTTCCATGTCCGTTGCTTCGGCAAGGACGTATGCGCCGCGTCGCGCGCCCTCGGCCGAAGCGTAAGGGCCCGAGCGGTCAATGAGCGCGACCTTCTGTCTCGTTAAGATGAGCGCGGTCGGCGCGTGCTGTCGGAGTATCGCGAGCCGCCAAGCCTCGCGCACCTCATGCACATCCGCGGGGCGTATGACGTAGAGATTCGGGATGGCGCGAAGCCCCGCCAACTGCTCGATGGGCTGGTGCGTGGGGCCGTCCTCGCCGAGCCCGATTGAGTCGTGCGTGAAGACGTAGACGACCTGCACGTGCGAGAGCGCGGCAAGGCGTATCGAGGGCTTCATGTAGTCGGAGAAGCACATGAAGGTCGCGCCGAAGGGGATGAGCCCGCCGTTGAGACTCATGCCCGTCAGCGCCGCTCCCATCCCGTGCTCGCGGATGCCGAAGTGCAGGATGCGCCCCTCGTAGGAGCCGTGCTGGAAGCTGCCGCCATCCTTGATGTCGGTGTTGGTCGAAGGGCCGAGGTCTGCCGAGCCGCCGACGAGCGTGGGCAGGTGCGGCGCGAGCGCGTTGATGACTTCGCCGCTCGCTTGACGCGTCGCCATCGGCTTCGCATTCTCGAACGTGGGCAGGTGCGACTCCCAGTCGGCAGGCAGCTCGCCGCTCATCGTCGCGTTCCACTCTTCGCCCAGTTCCCCGAACTGCCCGACGTACTTCTCAACGAGCGCATCCCAATCGCGCTCCTGTTGCTCGCCGCGCTCGATTGCGCGCCGGAACTGCGCGAGCGCCTCTTCGGGGATGTAGAACTCCTTGTCTTCGGGCCAACCCAGTGCGCGCTTGGTCTCGCGCACGGCCTCTTCACCGGGCGCGTCCGAGTGCGCCTTGCGCGTGCCCGCCGACGGCATGCCGAAGCCGATGATGGTCTTGACCGAGATGAGCGAGGGACGGTCTGTCACGGCTTGTGCTTCAAGTATCGCCTTCTCAATCGCATCGAGGTCATTGCCGTCCGCGACCGTCGAAGTGTGCCAGCCGTATGCTTCAAAACGCTTGGGCACATCCTCCGAGAAGGCGAGCGAGGTGAAGCCCTCGATGGTCACGTGATTGTCGTCGTAGAGATAGATGAGCTTGCCGAGCTTCAAGTGTCCGGCGAGTGATGCGGCCTCGCTTGCTACGCCCTCCATCAGGTCGCCGTCCGAGACGATGGCGTAGATGTAGTTATCAACGAGGGGGAAGCCTTCGCGGTTGAAGCGCGCGCCGAGGTGCGCCGCGCCCATCGCCATCCCGACGCCGTTGGCGAAGCCCTGACCCAAAGGCCCCGTAGTAATCTCGACGCCCGAGGTCAAGATGTTCTCGGGATGCCCCGGCGTCTTCGAGCCCCACTGGCGAAAGCTCTTCAACTCTTCGAGCGGCAGGTCGTATCCGGTCAGGTGCAGCAGCGAGTAGAGCAGCATCGAGCCGTGCCCGGCCGAGAGCAGAAAGCGGTCGCGCCCCTTCCATTTCGGGTTGCGCGGGTTGTGTCGCAGAAAGCGCGTCCAGATGGCGTAGGCCATTGGCGCTGCACCGAGCGGTAGGCCGGCGTGGCCCGACTCGGCGCGCTGCACCGCGTCGAGCGAGAGTGCGCGGATGGTGTTGATGCAAAGCTGGTCGAGTTCGGGCGTGGTGTCTCTGGTCGGCGTTGACGCGCTCATGTTTTCTCCCTGCCTTTGAGAAGATGGAAATCCGGAGGCAGCCATCATACCGAAAGAGTGCGCGGGTGACGAGTGCGAGTTGCGTCGCGGCGAAATGAACTACAGCCGCGCTCGTTCGCAAGCGCGGCTGTATAGTTCGCCCCGGTAGTCAGACGCTCTACTTTATCTGCACCGCGCCGACGGCGCGCGCGGCGTTGAGGCGGCCGCCCGTGACGACCTTGCCGCGCAGCGAGTCGAGCTTGTCCACCGAGTTCAGCAGACGCTCGCGCAACTCCGCGACCGTCATGTTCGGTTCGACCGAGAGGACGAGCGCGGCGACGCCCGCGACGAACGGCGTCGCCATTGAAGTGCCCGAGTGTTCCTCGTAACCGCCTGCCAACCACGTGCTCAAGATTTCCTTGCCCGGCGCGGCGATGTGAACGCTCTTTGCGCCGTAGTTCGAGAACGAGGCCAGCTCGTCGCGGCGGTCGAGCGCGGCCACCGAGATGACGTTCGGCAGTTTGTAGCCTGAAGGAAAGTGCGGCGTGCGGTCGGCGTCGGCCCTGTCGTTGCCCGAGGCGGCGACGAAGAGGATGCCCGCCTCGCCCGCCTTGCGAATCACGTCTTCGAGCGCGCGCGAACGCGAGGGCGAGCCCCAACTCGCGCTGATGATGCGGACGTTGATGCCGTCGGCTTTGCGCGCGATGACGTAGTTGATCGCTTCGATGGCATCTTTGGTCGAGCCGAAGCCGCCGCGCCCCATAAACTTCAGCGGCATGATCTCGACCTTCCAGTTGACGCCCACGATTCCGAGATTGTTATCGCCCTCCGCACCGACTATCCCGGCGCAGTGCGTGCCGTGGCCGTTCTCGTCCATCGGGTCGCGCTCGCCCGCGACGGCGCTGAAGCCATCGTAGTCGTCCATGACGCCAAGCTGCGGGTCGAAGTACATCTCAACGTCCGCAGGGCGATGCCACATGTTGCCCGCGAGGTCTGGGTGCGTGTAGTCCACGCCGCTGTCGAGGACGGCGACCACGACCTTCTTGCTCCCCTGCGTCTTCGCCCAAGCGGTGCGCGCGCTGATGTCGGCGTCGGCCCGTCCCTCGCGCTGCCCCGTGTTGATGAGCCCCCACTGTTCGGAGAGCAGCGGGTCGTTGGGGCCATCCGCGTCATCGTTGGGCGAGACGAAGCGACCGCGTATGCTCTGCGCTTCGAGCGGCTCGGGCTCGGCACGGATGATGTCGTTCGGCTCGGCGTACTCGACCTCGGGGAGCGCGGTGTACTCGCTGACGACCTGTGCGGCGGCCTCGCCGTCGAGGTCGTCAATGGCCGTGAGTCCCGCGACCGATTCGATCTCGTCCTCGACGTGGTCATGCATGCGCGTGGTGATGGCCTGAATCCGTTCCTCAGTGACTCCCGGCTTGAAACGAACGAGCACTTCGGTCTGCGCATCAACCCACATGAACCCGTGCGGCGCGTTCGTCGTGGCGGCGGGCGGCGAGGGCGAGGCCGTGCGCTTCACCAAAGCGACCTGCTGTCTCTTCCACTCCCAACGCTCGACTCGCCCCGCGAACGCCGCCAGCGCGATGAGCGCCGCTGCCAGCGCCAGATGAACGGTGTAGTTTCTCCGGTTCATTGCTCACTCCTTAGAGCAGGTGTCGGATGCTTGATGTCATGTCGGTTAAAACAAGTCTTCTTAACTAACATCCAACATGCAAGCATCCGAACCTCTGCTCTCAAATCTTGTAGTTCGTTCCTTTGAAGTCGTACAGGCGCACCTGATTGCGGTCGGCGCGGTACTCGTAAGTGTGGCCCCGCGCGCCGAGGCGTATGCGCCAGCCCGAGGTCATCATCATGCCGCTCATCTCGCCACGCGTAGGTGCGCCGAGCGCCGTGTTGGGAAAGTCGTCCTGCTCGACCGACTCCTCTTCAATCTCTTCTTCGGGAAGGCCGAGCCGCTCCGCGAGGTCTCTCGATGCGCGCCCGACCGCCTCTTCCTTGCTGTAAGCCATTCGTTTCCCGCCCCCGTCGTCCGAGTTGTCCGGCCGCAAGTTAATACGTCCGCCGTGGCATAAGCGTTTTTGATTTTCGCGGCCGCCTCGGCGTGCGGGTATTCTGCGCCCGCGCGCCACGCGCAGTCAAAGGATTACGCAAAACGTTTCAGCGAAGGTCGCCGAAGAGATTTTGAAGCAGCACGCAGACGGTGATCGCGGCGGTCTCGGCGCGTAGCGTGCGCCCGCCGAGCGTGACGACCTTCCAGCCGTGCGTGCGCGCAAGTTCAATCTCCTCGTCCTCCCATCCGCCTTCGGGGCCGACGAGCGCGGCGGTCGTTGGTCGCGCTTTCTCTTCGACGGCGAGCGAGTCCAGACCCGCGCCGCCGCGCTCGGCAAAGAGTGCGCGCAAAACCAACGCGCCCCGGTCGCCTTTGATGAATGAATCGAACGCGACCGGCCCCGCGACCTCCGGCACGCGCGCGCGCCCCGACTGCTTCGACGCTTCGAGCGCGAGACGCTGCCAGCGTTCGATTCGACTGCCTGCGACGGCGTCGCGCTCATCGCGCAGCCGCACGTCGGCGCGCTTGGTCACGACGGGCACGATGCGCGACACTCCAAGCTCTGTCGCCTTCTGCACGACGAGGTCGAACTTCTCTCCCTTCAAGAGCGCAACGGCAAGCGTCAACTCAAGCGGCGACTCCCGGTGCGGCGGCTCCGCGCGCGCGCGAACATCGAGGCGCGCGGCCGCTTTGCGTCCGCCTGCTTCCGTAACGACGCACGCGAACTCGCGCCCCTCGCCGTCGAAGACGTAAGCCTCATCGCCCGCGCGCAGCCGCAGCACGTCGCGCAGGTGCCTCGACTCCTCATCTGAGAGCACGACCTCCGCGCCGTCCGGCGCGAACGCACTTCGCGGCGCATAGAACCTTCGTCTCGTCATTACTCATTAAATCGTCAGCGCCACCCACTCGCCGTCGCGCGTGAGTTCGCACTCAGCCGTGCCGAGTTCGAGCAGGCGCGCACGCACCTCATCGGCCTGTGTCGTGAGTATGCCCGAGAGGACGAGGTGGCCGCAGGTCGCGGCGATGAGCGCGGGCAGTAGCGGCACTATCACGTCGGCCGTCAGGTTGGCGCACACCATGTCGGCCGAAGCCGTGGCGTCGTCAACCGTGCCGACACTGAAACGGATGCGGTCGCCGACGCTGTTCAGCCGCGCGTTCTCTTCAGCTACTTCGACAGCCAGCGCGTCCGTGTCGCAAGCCTCGACGTGCGCCGACGGATGGAGCTTCGCGGCGGCGATGGCGAGGATGCCCGTGCCCGTGCCCACGTCGAGAAAGCTGCGGCCCCGGAAATGTTTTTCAATCGCGGCCAGACACAGCCGCGTTGTCTCGTGTGTGCCCGTGCCGAAGGCCATGCCCGGCTCGACGCGTATGACGATCTGTTCAGCGCCTTCGGGCACCTCGCTCCACGGCGGCGCGATGACGAAGCGCCCGACCTCTGTGGGTCGCCAGTTCTTCTTCCACTCGGCGAGCCAGTCGCGCACCTCGACCTCGCGCACCTCGATCTCGCGCACATCCGACGACGCGTGACCATAGACGCGCAGCGCATCCATGAGAAAGGCGCGCACGCGCTCGACCTCGGGCGGCGAGTCGAAGTATGCGGCGACGCGCGCCGTCTCGCCTTCCTCCCCCGTGACCTCCGTGCCCAACGCGCCCGCCTCCATCAACGCGTACTCCACCGCCTCGCGCGCACCGGCCGTCAACGTCAGGTCAATTGCGTACCAGTTCATAAATGCTAAGGGATGAGGGATGAAGGATGAGGGATGAAGGTTAAGCATTCTTCACTTCCGTCTTCATCTCTTTTCATCAATGCCCATTTCGCTTAAGGCGCGCGGCGAGTTGCGCCAGTCCTCTTCGACCTTGACGAAGAGTTCGAGGTAGACGCGGTGGCCGATGAGCCGCTCGATGTCACGCCGCGCTTCGGTGCCTATCTCTTTGAGACGCGCCGCGCCCTTGCCGATGATGATGCGCTTTTGCGATGAACGCTCGACGTAGATGGCGCAGTAGATGCGCGCCAACTCGTCCGAGACCTCTTCATAACGTTCGGTGACGACCGCCGTCACGTATGGAATCTCGTCGCCCGTCACGTGCAGAATCTTTTCGCGCACCATTTCGGCGACGATGGCGCGCATGGGCTGGTCGGTCAACTCGTCTTCATCGAAGATGGGCTCGCCTTCGGGGATGTTGTTGATGAACTCTTTGACGAGGTCTTCGAGTTGGTCGCCGGTACGCGCCGAGAGCGGGACGACGCCGCGCCAATCATGCTCGCGCGAGTACCATTCGATGAGCGGCAGCAGGTCGCGCTTGTCGTTCACACGGTCGGTCTTGTTGAGCAGTAGTATCGAAGGCTTGTCTGACTTCTTGACGAGGTCGAGGACGAAGCGGTCGCCGTTGCCCGTGGGAACGGAGGCATCGCGGATGAGGCAGACGAGACTGACATCGTCGAGAGCATCGTGGACGGCCCCCATCATGCGACGATTCAAGAGGTAGCCGGGCTGATGCACGCCCGGCGTGTCTACGAGAACGATCTGTCCTTCGGGGCGTGTGATGACGCCGCGAATCTGGTGACGCGTCGTCTGCGGCTTGTTTGAGACGGCCGCAATCTTCTCGCCCACGAGCCGGTTCAAGAGCGTGGACTTGCCCGCGTTCGGCCGTCCCACGAGCGCGACGTAGCCGCTGCGGTATCCTTCGCGCACAACAACAGGCGCGCGCCGCGCGTCTACTGACTCGCCTTCGGTCTCAGCGTGCGCGACCTCGGGCTTGGCCGTCGCTGTCTCTTCCGCATCTTCTTCGCTCATCTCTTATCTCGCGATGACCTCGAAGGCAGCCTCAAGCATCTCGGGGTCTGCGGAACTGCGACCGGCCATGACTTTGAACGCGCCGGGCTCGACGACGAAGCGCATCTCCTCGTTGTAGAAGCCGAGTTCGGCGGGCGTGAGCGTGAAGCTCAACGTGCGCCGCTCGCCGGGTTGAAGCGTGATGCGTTTGAACCCTCTCAACTCCTTGACGGGGCGCACGCGCGAGGCCGCAACATCTTGCATGTAGAGTTGCACGACTTCGTCGCCCTCGCGCCTTCCGGTGTTCTCAACATCAACGCTTGCCTCGACGCTGCCCGTGATCGTGATGCGCGGCGCGCTCAGGCGCAGGTTCGACAGGCGAAAGGTCGTGTAGCTCAGACCGTGGCCGAACGCGTAGAGCGGCCCGACCGGCACGTCTAAATACTTCGACGTATACTTCTCGCCGCTCGGCGGCCGTCCCGTGTTCGGGCGATTGTAGTAGAGCGGTTCCTGCCCCACGGCGCGCGGGAAGGTGACGGGGAGGTGGCCGCCGGGGTTCACGTCACCGAAGAGCACGTCGGCTATCGCAGCGCCGCCCTCTGTGCCCGAGAACCACGTCTCAAGAATCGCGGGCGAGTTCTCGGCCAACCAGTTGATTGAGAGCGGGCGTCCGTTCATCAGCACGACGACATAAGGCTTGCCCGTCTGCTGAATCGCCTGAAGCAATTCCAACTGCCTGCCCGGCAGATCGAGCGAGGTGCGCGCGGCGGCCTCGCCGCTCATCTCGGCCGTCTCGCCGACGGCGACGACTATCATGTCCGCTTCGCGCGCGACGCGCACCGCGTCGGCGAT
>JAVXWN010000084.1:0-19322 GCA_032230645.1 Acidobacteriota bacterium
GTCGTTGCGGTCGGAGTTCGAGCTGGTCGAAGAGGGCTTGAAGAGGTTGATGATCTGCGAGACGGGGAAGCCTTCGGGCGCGCGCTCCGCGTGGAAGTTGCGCATGATAGCCATCGCAAGCTGCGCCATCGTTAGCTTACGGCCTCGCGCCGTGTCGGTGATGACCGACACGTCTTTCATGAATTGCTCGTAGTCGAAGAAGTCGAAGAGCGACTTGAACTCGCCCGTGTGACGGTTGACGACCGCCAGCGTGAAGATGCCGCAGTTCGGGTGGCAGTTACACGAAGACCATCCCCACGGCGCGTCCGCGCCCTGAAGCATGTCCATGACGGAAGTGAACGCCGAATACGACGAGAGCGGGAACCAGTCGCGCAACGCCTTCATGCGTCCGCCAAGCTGCTGCTCAAGGTCTCCGGCCATTCCCGCGAGCGTGTAGCGTTGCTGCTCGCGTATCGCATCGGGCACGTCCTCGTCGCGGCCGGTAAACGAGACGGGCTGGAAGGCGATGGTCTGCACCTTGTCAATGTTCTTGGCGGCGAACTCGACGATGCGGCCGATGTCGTCGTTGTTGATGGTGTTGACGATGGTGGTGACTAAAGTCACCTTGATGCCGACCGAGGCGAGGTTCTCAATCGCGCGCAGCTTCACGTCGAAGAGGTTGCCGACGCCGCGGTGCGCGTTCTTCTCTTCGCTCACGCCGTCGAACTGCAAATAGACGCCGTGCTGCCCGGCCGCCTTCGCAGCCTTGCAGAACTCGATGTCCTCGGCATAGCGGATGCCGTTCGTCGCGGCGAGAATGCGATAGAAGCCGACCTTCTTCGCGTATGCAACGGCGTCGAGGAAGTAGGGCGAGAGCGTCGGCTCGCCGCCCGAGAAGAGGATGATGACCTGTCGGCGCGGCTTGAATGAGACGGCGCGGTCGAGGATGGCTTTGGTGTCTTCGAACGTCGGCTCATGGACATAGCCGACCTGATTGGCGTCCATGAAGCAGGGGTTGCACATCATGTTGCAGCGGTTCGTCAGGTCAACGGTGAGAACCGCGCCGCGCCCGAACTTGATGTTCGACGTGCCGTGCTTGTGTATGTGCGAGTCTTCGGCGGCGCGAAAGTCGCGCCCGTAGAAGAGCGATTCGATGCGTTCGAGAAAGCGCGCGTCGGTCGCCATCAGGTCTTTGAACTCGCCGTGCTTCGGGCAGGTCTTCGACATGAAGACTTGGCCGTCCTCCTCGAAAATCTGCGCCTTGATCTCGCCGGGGTGCGTGTGCATCAAGGTTTCGAGCGGCGTCTCGCCCGAGATGATGCTCTCGCGCACCTCCTTGACGCAGCGCGGGCACAGCGAGTCGGTCTCGCGCGGGAAGCCGAGCGGGGGGGCGGTCTTCTCGTAGGACTTCAGGAGCGGCCCCGGGGCCCAAGTGGGTCGCACGGCCTCGCCTTCGGGCAGTCGCCGGTTGACGGACTGGAACGCCTTCCACGCCACGTCCGACAGACTCGAAACCAGCTTCGATTTCTTCACACCGCTGAAGCGGCTCTTTTCCGACTCGCCGCGGCGGAAATTATCGCTGAACAAGGCTCTTACTCTCCTTAGTCGAGGAAGGCGCGCCGTCAAACAGGAGGTGCGCGCACGGACAAACAACCCGCTGTATAAATGCTTTGAAGGATAGCGCACCGAACAGACACACGATGACTGCGGACGCTTCCAAAAAGTCCGCCCTATGATAAAGGCATCTGCGTGCAAACACAAGACGTTAGCCGCCGTGGAGTGGTGAGGGATGAGGGATGAGGGATGAAGTTAAGCCTGTTCAGCATTCACTTCCGTTCTCATCTCTCATCCCTCATCCTTCCGAACGTCTCTTGCCTTTTGCCTTGCTGTCCCCGTACCATCCCGCACGGTTAATACTTATGGAAATACATCCGACAGCAGTCGTCAGCCCGCACGCGCGCCTCGCGCCCGACGTGCGCGTCGGCCCCTTTGCCGTCATCGAAGACGATGTCACTATCGGCGAGGGCTGCGAGATAGGCGCGCACGCCTCCGTCAAACGGTTCACCACTCTGGGCAAGCGCAACCGCGTCTACGAGCACGCCACCCTCGGCGGCGAGCCGCAGGACGTGAAGTTCAAGGGCGAGCCGAGCGCACTCGTTATCGGCGACAACAATCTGATACGCGAGTACGTGACGATACATCGCGCGAGCGGCGAGAGTGCGGAGACACGTGTGGGGAGTCGAAACTTCCTGATGGTCGGCGTCCACGTCGCGCACAACTGCGAGGTGGGCGACGACAACACTTTCGCCAACGGCGCGGCGCTCGCCGGTCACGTCCTCGTCGAAGACCACGTCTTCTTCTCGTCGAACGTCGGCGCGCACCAGTTCGTGCGCTTCGGTCGCTACGCGATGGTCGGCGGCAAGTCGAAGATCGTGCAGGACGTGCTGCCCTTCTTCACCACCGACGGCAACCCGCCGCGCGTGCGCGGGCTGAACACGATAGGTCTCAGGCGCGGCGGCTTCAGTCTCGAGTCGCGCGCCGCGCTGAGGCGCGCTTACCAAATGCTGTTCCGCACGCGCCTGCCGCTTGCACGCGCCGTCGAGGCGCTTGAAGAGATGGACGACGAATCGGTCGCGCACCTCGCCGCGTTCATACGCGCCACACGCCGCGGCTTCACGCGCGAGGAGCGCGAGACAACGGTCTCGACCGAGCGCGACCTGCTCTTCAAAGTTTCGCGCTAACGGCCCGCTCTCCTTTATGAGTACACACGCAGAAGGAAGAACCGTCGCCGAACTGGCCGCGCTCGTCGGCGGGAGCACTCTCGGCGATGCAGGCACGGTCGTCCGGCGCGTCGGTTCAATCGAAGCGGCGGGCGAGGGCGACGTGGCCTTCGTCGAGGATGAGAAATTTTTTGAGGCGGCGCGACGTAGCCGCGCCTCTTGCGTCATCGCCCCGGTGGGTGCTGGCGAGAAGCTGGAAGGTCTGAGGAGCATCGTTGAGACGGCGCGACCGAAGCTCGCCTTCGCGCTCGCGGCAGAAGTCTTACACCCTCAGAGGCAGCGCGCGGCTTCGGTTCATCCGACGGCGAGCATCGCTCATGACGCGCGGCTCGGCGAAGGCATCTACGTCGGCGCGGGCTCGTCGGTCGGCGCGGGCTCGTCGGTCGGCGCGGGCACGCAACTTCTCGAAGGCGTTCGCATCGGCGAACAGGTTACGGTTGGTCGTGATTGCGTGCTGCACCCGAACGTGGTGCTCTACGATGGCATCAAGCTTGGCGACCGTGTGGTGCTGCACGCGGGCGTGGCCGTGGGCGCGGACGGGTTCGGCTACGTGCGCGACCCCGAAGGCGTCTATCACAAGTTCCCGCAGGTCGGCACCGTCATTATAGAGGACGACGTTGAGGTGGGCGCGAACTCGTGCATTGACCGTGGGGCGCTCGGCGCGACGCACATCGGACGAGGGACGAAGATAGACAACCTCGTGCAGATCGGCCACAACGTCCAGATAGGAGAGCGCGTCGTCATCGCCGCGCAGACCGGAATCTCCGGCAGCACCGTCATCGAGTCGGACGCGGTCATCGGCGGTCAAGTGGGGATGGGCGATCACGCGCGCGTGCTCTCGGGCGCAATCATCGGCTCGCAGGCCGGAGTGCTGCCGGGCAAGATCGTGCGACCCGGTGTCTGGTGGGGCACGCCCGTCCAACCGCTCGAAGAGTACAAGCGTCTGAACGCTCTCTGGGGGCGGCTACCGCGCATGCGCGAAGAGATCACGGAGTTGAAACGTCAGTTGAAGGAATTGACCGAGCGATTCGACAACAAGGCTTAGTCCGATGGCATGCTCTGCGAGTCAGTAAGGTTTTAGTCCGACGGCACGTCCCTCCAGCGGCACGCTCTTCCACTTTCTCAATGCACGCAGCACCGCGTCCGCGGCACGAAGCGAGGCTCCACCCTCGCCGAGCCGCGCCGACGCCTCGCGCAGACGTTCGCGCACGCTCTCGTTTTGCTCTGTGTCGAGCAGTGCGAGGAGTTCGCGCGCAAGCCTCGCGCCCGTGAAATCGGTCTGCAACAACTCGGGCGCGACACGGCTCCCGGCGATGAGATTGACGAGGCCGTAGTGCTCGACCTCGATAAGACGGCCGAGCGTGTGCCAGTTGAGCGCGGACTCCTTGTAGACGACGACAAGCGGCGTCGCAAGCATCGCCGCTTCGAGCGTGGCCGTGCCGCTGCACACGGCGGCTGCGTCTGCTGCGGCGAGCGACTCACGCGCCTCTTCGTGTGCGAAGCGTATGCGCGCTGTGAGTCTTGTCCCCTCGGGGTGCGCGGCGACGGCGCGCGCGGCCTCTTCCGGCGAGCGACGCGAGGCGAGGACGATGACGAACTGCGCGCCGGGGATTTTCTCGGAGACGAGCGCCGCAGCATCGAGCATGAGTGGCATGTGGCGCTCGAACTCCTTGCGGCGGCTGCCGGGCAGGAGCGCGATGACGGGTGCGTTGGGGTCGAGACGATGTCGCGCGCAAAACTCTTCGCGTGACTCTCGCGGACGAACCGCGCCCGCGAGCGGGTGGCCGACGAACTCGACATGCGAAACGCCGCGCGCCGCGTACCAGTCGCGCTCGAAGGGAAGGATGGCGAGCATCAGGTCTATGTCGCGGCGCACCTGTCGGACGCGGTGCGAGCGCCAAGCCCAGAGCTGCGGGCTGATGTAGTGGATGACCTTGATGCCGCGCCGTCTGAGCGCACGCGCAAGCGCGAGATTGAAGTCGGGCCAGTCTACGAGCACAACGGCATCGGGGCGTCGTTCGAGCGCAGCGCGCCGCAGCGCGCGATAGGCCGTCCAGAAGCGCGGCAGCGCACGCGCTATCTCGACGAGCCCCGTGATGGCGAGGTCGTCCTCGCGCACGACCGACTCGACGCCCGCCTCGCGCATGCGCGCCCCGGTCGAGCCGAAGAACTCGAAGCGCGCGCCGGGGGCCCGCTCGCCAAGCGCACGCACGAGCGCAGCCGCGTGCGCGTCACCCGACTCTTCGCCCGCCACGACCATCAGACGAAAGCTCTCGACTGCCTGTCCCGACATCCGCCGGATGATAACAAGCGCGCGGCGTCGAAGACAGCCGGGCGGGCTCCGGCTCAGCGGTTCTTAACTTCGGTCGGGTCGCCTGTCCGGTGGTCTTCGATCTGGAAGCGCAGGAACTCGTGAACCGCCGCGACGGCCTCGGGGTTCTTCGTGGTGATGAGTATGCGCCCGCCCTTCTCCGTCTTCTCATATGCGTAGCCGATCTCGGCCTTCAGGCGCTCCATCACTGCCGCGCCGGGCGGCGTGCGCCCGTGGACGAGCATCGGCGTGTTGAAGTCTCCTCCGGCGAACATCTTCGAGACGTGCGCGAGATGTTGCCTGATGCGTTCACGGTTCAACGCGTCGCCGGAGTCATTAGCCTCTACCTGTATGAAACCGCCTTTGCGCGTGAGGCGGAAGTGATGCGTCGTCTCGGTCTGAGAGAAGCCCATTGCACTCTCGCCGTGTGCTTCGACCTCGGCGGCGTGCGCGTCATGACCGCTGCCCTGCGCAACGCCCGCGCCGACATCTTTCATGGGGCAGTCGGCGTGCTTCCGGGCATCGGTGTGTGATTGGTGTGCGTCTGCCGGCGCATCCGTAGTGCGCTTCTGCGCGCATATGGAAGCCGCGAACACGCCGGCCGCGAACAGCATCGCGGCGCAAACGATCAGGCTAACTTTCTTCTTCATTCTTACCTCGCCTTTCCGAACTCTTCCGCCCGCGCCGGGATGGAGCGGGGACAAGTCTGTTGCCGCTGGCTCGCCTTTGTTGCTCTGCCGACGATTGCTGGTCTGTCAGCGATTCGAGTAGCCCCGCGCGCTCGCCGTCCGCGGTCTTCGCCAGACGCGAATCCCACTCGCCAAGCAGCGCGCTTAGCTCGCCGCGCAGGGCGAGCAGTTCGCCGAGTCGCGCCTCAACCTCCGCGAGCTTACGAGCGCCGAGCGCGCGTACCTCACGGCAGGGCGCGCCGCCGCGTCCGCGCTCGCCGAGGACTCGCGCCAACTCTTCGAGCGTGAAGCCGAAGGCCAGCGCACGCCTGACAAGCCGCACGCGCGCGAGCGCATCGAGTGGATATTCGCGATAGCCGTTTGCCGAGCGGCGCGGCGCGCGAAGCACGCCCTTGCGCTCGTAGTGGCGCAAAGTATCCGTGCTCACACCAGCCGCGCGCGCCAGCTCGCCCGCCCGCACGTAAGTCTTTTTCGCCGCTGCTCCCATTACGCGGCCATTATAAAGTTCCGAACCGGTTCCGGGGTCAAGAGATATTTTTCTGACGCTCAAGGAGCATGAGTGAAGACGCTCAATGCAGGTGGCGCGAGTGGCGAATCGCGTGGAGAGGATGTTAGACTTGCGGCACGGTGAGGACGGTTGAGTACGAGAGCCGGCGTGGGCCGGGTGAGCCGTCAGGGAAGTGCCAGCCCCATGGTAGCCCGCGCTAGAAAAAATCCCGCAGACAATTCAACCGAAAGGCAACGAGCCGAGTTTTGATAACTGAGGTCAGACCCTAAAACTATGAGCAAAGTCTTTTACGCATTCCTCCTCGCAGTCGTGCTTGCCTCTCCGGCGGCCGTGGCGCAGACGCGGCGCGGCGCAGCCACCGCTCCCGCGCAGACGAAGCCCGCCACCACGCGGCCCGCAACACCGCAGCAGACGCCCGCGACGAAGCCGACGCCCACGACCGCCGCGAAGCCGCCGCAACCGGCAGCCGCTCAGCCCTCCGCGTCACAGGTCGCGCAGTCGAACGAGTGCGGCTGCGAGGCCGGGCCGGTGCCCGACGTGTTAGGCGTGGTCAACGGCGTGAAGATCACGCGCGACGACATCAGCCCGCAGACGCAGCAGCAGGTGGCGCAACTCCAGCAGCAGGTGATAGAGGCGCGGCGGCACGAGCTTAACTTACAGATCAACACCATCCTGCTCGACGCCGAGGCGAAGAAGCGCGGCACCACCACCTCCAAGCTACTCGAAGCCGAGGTCGTTGCCAAGACGGTCGAGCCGACCGCTGCCGAGGCACAGGCTTACTTCGATCAGAACAAGGCACGTATCGAGCAGCAGGCCGGAGCTTCGGTCAACTTCGCCGACATCAAAGACCGCATCGTCAGCTTCCTCCGCGACCAGCGGCAGCAGGAGCGCGCCAAGCAGCTTGCGGATTCTCTACGCGCTGGCGCGCAGGTCAAGAAGATGGTCGAAGAGGCGACGCCGCCCGCGACTCCGGCAGACCGCGCGCGCGTCTTCGCAACCGTCAACGGCAAGAACATCACTTCGGGCGACATCGAAGACGCGATCCTCCCGCTCGTCGCGGCGTATCAGGAGCAGGTCTACTTGCTGCGCAAGGGCGACCTCGATACGCGCATCAACGACATCCTGCTCAATCAGGAGGCGCAGAAACGAGGCGTGACGGGGCGCGCCGTGCTCGACGCCGAGATCACGGCCAAGGTGCCCGTCATCACCGAGGCGCAGGCGCTCGACTTCTTCAACAAGAACAAGGCTCAAATTAACGGCGACTTCGCGCAGGTCAAGTACCAGATCATCCAGTACCTCCAGCAGAACGAGCAGCAGCGTCTTGAAGGCACCTTCGCCGAACGACTGCGCAACGGTGCGAGCGTGCAGACCTTCATCACGCCGCCGCCGCCGCCCGTCTTCCAGATTGCGACCGACGACCAGCCGACCAAAGGCAATCCCAACGCCTCGGTCACACTCATCGAGTTCACAGACTATCAGTGCCCGAGTTGCGCCGCCGCGCAGCCCGCGCTCGACCGCTTGATAACCGAGTACGGCGACCGCGTTCGCTTCGTCGTGCGCGACTTTCCTCTACAGATGCACACCGAGGCGCGCAAGGCCGCCGAGGCCGCCGAGGCCGCGCGCGAGCAGGGCAAGTACTGGGACTTCACCGCGATACTCTTTCGCAACCAGTCGGCCCTCAAGCCCGAGCAGCTCAAGCAGTATGCGCAGGTGCTCGGGCTCGACCGCACGAAGTTCGACGCGGCTCTCGACTCTGGAAGATTTGCCGACAAGGTCGAGCGCGACATCCTCGACGGACAGAAGATCGGCGTCGGCAGCACGCCCAGCTTCTTCGTCAACGGCCGCCGCACGAGTGATATAAGCTACGAGGCGCTGAAGGCCGCCCTCGATGCCGCGCTCAAGTCTCCGGCCACACACTAGAAGTACAGAACCGCCTGCGTTAATGGATCGCTCTTACTTACGCCGTGCGCCTGCGTCGTGTGAATAAGATTCGCCTACTAACGTAGGCGGTTTTGGCGTTCAAGAAAATGGAATTAATTCTAAAGAGATAGACCAACCGGCCTCCCTCAACATGCGTCTAACACCTGCCCGCCCCGACGGCTCCACAAAAGCTCTGGAACTTTAATCCCGCTCGCCGGAAATAAAGAGGTTATGCAGAGCGGCGTGCCTCTTTCGCCGGGGGTTTTGGGAACAATCAACGCGGCCTCTGCGTAGAAACACTGTCGTCGCCGCAGCGGCTCCCGAGTCGCTTAAACTCACCCGAATTCGAGTTTTCTTGTAACGCACGCCATGCCCGCGGCGTCATTCAGAGCGGACAGCGTCATTTAAAGTCTTGAGGAATCAAAGAATGAAAAAAGCCCTAACCCTGCTGGCGTTCTCGCTGGCGATGACCGCCGCCACCGCGTTCGGTCAGACCGCCGCGACGCCCGCCAACAACGTGCTCGGCGACGTGGTCGCCGTGGACGCCGCCTCGAAGCAGATTTTTGTGAAGACGGATGCGGGCGCGGTCGTCGTCGTCTTCGTCAGCGATGCGACGCCGATTCAGAAGAACCCACCGGGTGAGACCAAGACCGACAAGGCGACCCCTTACACGCTCGCGCAGATTGGCGCGGGTGATCGCATACTCGCCTTAGGCCGTCTGTCCGACGACGGCAAGACGCTCCCCGTGCCGCGCAGAATAATCATCAACACGAAGGCCGAGGTCGCTGCCAAGCACGAGGCCGAGAGCGCCGAGTGGCGTCGTCGCGGCATCGTCGGCGTCGTCTCGGCCGTCAACCCCGAGTCCAAAGAGATCACCGTCACGACGCGCACCGCCGAAGGGCCCAAACCCGTCATCATCCCGGCGAGCAGCACGGTCAAGCTGCGTCGCTACGCGCCCGACTCGATCAAGTTCGCCGATGCCAAGCCCTCGGCCTTCGAGGAAGTGAAGCCGGGCGACCAGTTGCGCGCCAAGGGTGACCGCAGCGAGGATGGCTCGCGCTTCACGGCCGAAGAGGTCGTTACCGGCACGTTCCGCACAGCGGTCGGCACGGTCAAGTCGGTTGACGCCTCGAAGAACGAGATCACCATCGAGCAGGCTCAGGACAAGAAGCCGCTCACCGTCGTCGTCCGCCCCGACTCCGTGCTCAAGCAGTTCCAACTCCCACCCGAAGTGCTCGCGATGATGAGCGGCGGCGGTGGCGCTGCTCCCGGCGGTGCAGCAGCACCGGGCGGAGGCCAGCAACCGGCAGCAGGCGGTACGCCCCGCGTCGTCGTACAGGGCGGCGCACCGGGCGCTGCTGCTCCCGCGGCAGGTAATGGTCAGGGCGGCCCCGGTGGTGGCGGGCAAGGGCAGGGCGGCGGCATGCGCCGGATGATGGGAGGCGACATGGTTCAGCAGATGCTCGAACGCATGCCGCCCGTCACGCTCGCGGATTTGAAGCCGGGCACGATGATTATCGTCTCCAGCACGGTCGGCGTTGACCCGTCGCGCGTCACAGCCATTCAGCTTGTCTCGAACATCGAGCCGCTCGTCGCGATGATGTCGCGCAGGCCGGGCGGCGCGGGCGGTGCAGGCGGCATGGGCATGGCAGGCATGGGCGGAGGCGGAGGCGGTCTCAGCTTCGGCTTCGGCATCGGCCAACCGTAATAGAAAGGATGAGGGATGAGGGATGAAGTGAAGACATTTACTCTTCAGTTTATCTTTCATCCCTCATCCTTCATCCTTCAGTTAAAGGCATGATTATGAAAGTTACTCTTAAGATGATCGGGCGCAGCCTCGGGCTGTTGCTTTTGGTTGCCGTGTGCGCGGGCGCTGCCTTAGCGCAACAGTCGGCCGCTGGTATTTTGCACGGACAGATTTCGGACGAGTTCGGCGGAGTCATCGTCGGCGCAACCGTGACGGCGACGGACGCGGCAGGAAAGGCGAAGACAGTCGTCACGGATAACGACGGCAACTTCACGCTTGCGGGGCTTGCGCCGGGGCACTACACCGTGAGGGCTTTCGCGACCGGCTTCGCGCTCTATGAGAACGCGGAGGTCAACGTGCAGCCCGGTCGCAACGAGCTGCCGAAAGTAACGCTCGGCGTCTCGCTTGAGAAGGAAGAGGTGACGGTTGCCTCCGAAGGGCCGCTCAACGTTGACGAAGCGGGCGCGGGCGCGATTGTTTTAAAGGGCAAAGATATCGAGGCGTTGCCCGAAGACCCGGACGAGTTGGCGGCGGCGCTCTCGGCTCTCGCGGGCCCGGCGGCGGGCCCCAACGGCGGGCAGATAACCATTGACGGCTTCGAAGGTGGACGCATTCCCTCGCGCGACTCCATACGCGAGATACGCATCAACGACAACCCTCTCTCGGCCGAGCGCGACCAGCCGGGCTTCGGCGGCATTCAAATCCTGACCAAGCCGGGCACAGACAAGCTGCGCGGAAGTCTTTCGAGCACCTTCAACGACGAGAGCCTGAACTCGCGCAACCCGCTCTTGAAGAGCAACAAGCGCCCGCCCTTCCAGTTTCGTCAGTACAGCGGAAACCTCTCGGGCACCATCTCTCCGAAGAAGGCTTCGTTCTTTCTCGACTTCGAGCGCGGCGAGACGGACGACAACGACCTCATCAACGCCACCGTTCTCGACCCCCTGACGCTCACGACCTCGAACTTCAATCAGGCGGTGCTGACGCCCAAGCGGAGCTTCAACATGAGCCCGCGCATAGACTACGCCATCAACGACAAAAACACGCTCGTCGGGCGCTACAGCTACTTCCGCGTCAGCCAGCTCAATCAGGGCGTCTCGCTCTTCTCGCTGCCCGAGCGTGCCTTCGATACCGCGACCAACTCGCACACGTTGCAACTGACCGAGACGGCCGTCCTCAACAAGACGACCGTCAACGAGACGCGCTTCCAGTTCATACGCAATCACAACGAGCAGACCGCGCTTAACAACGGCTTCGCCTTAAACGTGCTCGACGCCTTCTCGCGCGGCGGCGCGACGGTTGGCAACTCGTTTAGCGAGAACAACCGTTGGGAGCTAACCAACACGACGACACAGGCGCACGGCAATCACTCGGTGAAGTTCGGCGGACGCCTGCGCGGGGTGAACGTCAAGGACTCGTCGCAGAACAACTTTAACGGGACATACACCTTTAGCTCGCTCGACCAGTATCGCGCGGCCATACAGGGGCTCGCGACCCCGACGCAGTTCTCCATCGTGGCCGGGCAGCCGCTCATTGATATCAGCCAGATAGATTTCGGCGGCTTCGTGCAGGACGATTGGAAGGTGCGACCCAATCTAACGCTCGGCGCAGGTGTGCGCTACGAGCGGCAGTCGAACATCGGCAGCAACTTCGACTTCGCCCCGCGCGTCTATCTCGCTTGGTCGCCCGACGGTACGGGCGGCAGGCAGGCGAAGACCGTCATCCGTCTCGGCTTCGGCCTCTTCTACGACCGCATCGGCGAGAACTTCACGCTTCAGTCCGAGCGCTTCAACGGCGTCAACCAGCAGCAGTTCGTCGTCACCGACCCGACGGTTCTCTCTCAGGTCGTCTTCACTTCGACGGGCGGTGTCACGAACGCTCTGACGGCCGCGCAACTCACGGCCTTTCAGGTGCGGCAGACCACGCGCCAACTCGACCCGCGCGCCACCGCGCCCTACTCCTACATCAGCGGCTTTATCCTGTCGCGCCAGTTGTCGAAGACAATGACGCTCAACGTCTTTGCCTCGACCTACAGCACGCGCCACGTGCTGCGGACACGCAACATCAACGCGCCGCAGGGCAGCACTCTTGGCCCGCGCCCGCAACCTCTGCTCGGCAACATCTACGAGTACGAGACCTCGGGCGTGCAGAACATTGAGCAGCTCAACATCGGTCTCAGCAAGCAGTTCAACCGAGCCGTCTCGCTCAACTTCAATTACACGCTCAGCAAGGCCGAGAGCGATACTGACTTCGGCGGCTTCCCCGTCAACCAGTATGACCTGCGGGGCGAGTACGGGCGCACGTCCTTTGACACGCGACACCGCTTCATCCTCTTCGGCTCGCTCGCCGTGCCGCGTCTCAAGCTCTCGCTGAACCCGATCATCATCGCGAACACGGGTCGGCCCTTCAACATTACGACGGGCTTCGACAACAACGGCGACAGCATCCTCAACGACCGCCCTGCCTTTGCCGACGCGCAGACGCGCCCGTGCGCGGCGGGGCAGCGCACGCCCTTCAATTGCGACATGGTGCAGACGCGCTACGGCAACTTCGACGTGAACCCCAAGCCGGGTCAGACCATCATCCCGCGCAACTACGCGCAAGGGCCCGGCTTCTTCACCGTCAACCTGAGGGTCGGCCGCACCTTCGGCTTCGGCGACACTCCGGCCTCGCGCGCGGCGTCGGCGGCGAAGGCGCAGCAGCAGCAACAGCAGCAAGCGGCGGCGAGCGCCGAGCGTGAGAGTCACGGGGGCGGCGGCGGCGGACGCCCCGGCGGTGGTGGTGAAGGGAATCGTGGTGGCGGCGGCGGGCGGGGCGGCCCGGTCGCGGGCGGCATGGCTGGCGGCCCGATGATGATTATGATGGGCCCGCCCAGCGGCGGCGAAGGCAAGCGTTACAACTTGACCTTCTCGCTCAACTTCATGAACCTGCTCAACCACACGAACCTCTCGAACCCGGTGGGCAATCTCAGTTCACCGAGCTTCGGGCAGTCACTCTTCGCTCTCGGTGGAGGCTTTGGCGGCGGCAATCAGGCCGCGGGCAACCGGCGCATACAGGCGTCCGTGCGGTTCAGCTTCAAAAACCTAAAGCACGACCCAAAGTAAGGGCGTGTAGTTAACAAGAGAAGGCGTGATGATGAAAGACAGCGTGTCTTTCATCATCCCGCCTTCTTATATCCTGACGCCCTCGCTTACGGTCGGGCTTCTGTCCCGGACTATACGCTCAGAAGTTCTTGCTCTTTCGTCTTGGCTAACTCGTCCACGCGGCCGATGTAGGTGTCGGTGAGTTTCTGGACTTCGGCGAGTGCATCGCGCTCGGCGTCTTCGGAGATTTGCTTATCCTTGAGCATGCGCTTGAGGCGGTCGTTCGCGTCACGTCGGACGTTGCGTATAGCGGTGCGATGCTCTTCGGCCGCCTCGTGCACCTGCTTGGCGAGTTGGCGGCGGCGTTCTTCGGTGAGCGCAGGGACGGGCACGCGCACGAGCTTGCCGTCGTTCGAGGGGTTGAGGCCGAGATCGGCCGAGCGTATGGCCTTCTCGATAACGCTAATTTGCGTCTGATCCCACGGCTGCACCGTGAGCATCGTCGCCTCGGGCGCATGCACCGAGGCCATCTGATTGAGAGGCGTCGGCGTGCCGTAGTAATCAACCGTCACGTTGTCGAGCAGGCTCACGGCCGCGCGCCCCGTCCTGATGGTCGCCAGCCTCTTCCTCAAGTCCTCGACCGCCCCTTCCATCCGAGGGCGCGTCTCCTTGATGACATCTTTTTCGCTCATAAGTCTCTCCGTGAATCGTAAATCGTGAATCGTGAATCGTGAGAGAGGTGCCCCTCTATTCACGATTTACGATTTACGATTTACGGCTGCTCTGGCCTTTGGTTGCAGACCGTCGTGCCGACCGTCTCGCCCGAGACGACGCGGACGATGTTGCCGGAGGTGCGCATGTTGAAGACGACGATGGGAAGGTCGTTGTCCATGCAGAGCGAGATGGCGGAAGCGTCCATCACCTTCAACTGCTTCTCCAAAACCTCGCGGTAGGTGATGCAGTCGAAGCGCGTGGCGGTCGGGTCTTTGACGGGGTCGGCGGTGTAGACGCCGTCAACCTTCGTCGCTTTGAGAATCACGTCGGCCCTGATTTCGAGCGCGCGCAACGCGGCGGCCGAGTCGGTCGTAAAGTATGGGTTCCCCGTCCCGGCGGCGAAGATCACGACACGGCCCTTCTCAAGATGACGAATCGCGCGGCGTCGTATGAACGGCTCCGCGACCTGCGGGATGTTGATGGCCGAGAGCACGCGCGTGTGGACGCCGACCTTCTCTAACGCGTCCTGCAAGACGACGGCGTTCATCACAGTCGCCAGCATGCCGATGTAGTCAGCCGACGAGCGATCCATATCGCCCGCGCTCTCCGAGACTCCACGAAAGATGTTGCCGCCGCCGACAACGACCGCGACATCAACGCCGAGTTCGCGCACGGCCTTTATCTCTTCGGCGATTGAGCGCGCGACCATTACGTCCACGCCGTAGTTCTGCGCACCCATCAGCGCCTCGCCCGACGCCTTCAGCAGTATCCGTTTGAAGGCGGGCACGCCCGCCGTCCGTGTGTTGGCTGATGACATACGCGTCCGTGGGTTGCGGATTGATAAGAATCAAGCTGTCTTCAATCCGCAATCCGCAATTGAACTACTGGTTGCCGCCGGTCAGCGCGGCGACTTCGCTACTGAAGTCCTCGCCGCGCTTGGCTAGTCCCTCGCCCATCTTGTAGCGCGAGAAGCGGCGGACGGTGATACGCTCGCCCGTCTTGGCGATCTTCTCCGTCAGAAGCTCGTTGATGGTCTTGGCCGGGTCTTTGACGAAGGGCTGGTCTAAGAGCACCGCCTCCTCGTAGAACTTGTTCAAGCGCCCTTCGAC
This sequence comes from Acidobacteriota bacterium, assembly GCA_032230645.1. Taxonomy (GTDB): domain Bacteria; phylum Acidobacteriota; class Blastocatellia; order Pyrinomonadales; family Pyrinomonadaceae; genus QHXN01. The sequence continues at coordinate 14,838 of JAVXWN010000084.1, forward strand.
GATCTTCTCGACGACCTGCTCGGGCTTGTTCGCGTTCTTCGGGTCGTTGGCAATCTGCGCGCGTGTGATCTCGCGCTCCTTATCGAGCACGCCCGCTTCGACCTCTTCGCGCGAGACGTAGCGCGGCTCGGCCGCCGCGATGTGCATCGCGATGTCCTTGACGAGCGCCTGAAACTCATCGGTGCGCGCGACGAAGTCGGTTTCGCAGTTGACCTCGACGAGCACGCCGACCTTGCCGCCCATGTGGATGTATGAGCCGACCGCGCCCTCGGCCGCGACGCGCCCCGCCTTCTTTCCGGCCGAAGCCATGCCGCGCTTACGCAGAATTTCGACCGCCTGCTCCTCGTTGCCTTCGGCCTCTTGAAGCGCCTTCTTGCACTCCATCATCCCCGCGCCCGTCTTCTCCCTGAGCGACTTGACCGCCCCCGGTGTGATGTCCGCCATGTCCTTAAAATCTCCTCGAAAAATGATGAATGATGCGTGATGAATGATTAACGAAAGACAGCCTGCATTTCATTCATCATTCATCACGCATCACTCCGCACTGAAAGAAAGCGCAGCCCGGCGGGTTCATCCGCACTGGAGGGCTGCGCTCGCCGTTGTTGAAAGTTTGTGTTCGGGCGCTTCGCGTGCGCCGCCTTATTTCGCCGCGCCGACCGTCTCCGCGCCCTTGTCGGCTTCGGGCGAAGAGGGAGCTTGCGTGCCCTCGGAGTCGGGCGAGCCGGTCGCGCCGCGCACGGGCGCGTGCGTTCCAACCTGTTCGTGGTCGCCGACGCTGTCGGGCTGCTGACCCGTCTTGCCGAAGCCGACGTTGCCGGGAGCTGATACTTGCACGTCGGGCGAGACGTTCGAGACATCGCCGCCCGCGACCTGCGTTGACTGCGCACCGGGCTCGCGCTCGGTCGTGACCGAAGCGGTCGTGGCGCGCGAAGTGGGCGCGCTCGCCGCAGCGGCCGAAGCCTCGACGGGAAGCTGACCGCCGCCCTCGTCCTCTTCGCTACCCTTGCTGCTCAACTGCTGACCCTCGACGACCGCATCGGCGATGCGCGAGGCGAAGAGGCGCACGGCCCGTAGCGCGTCGTCGTTGCCGGGGATGACGTAGTCAATGCCTTCGGGCGAGCAGTTGGTATCAACGACCGCGATGATTGGGATGCCGAGGCGGTTGGCCTCCTTGACGGCGATGTCCTCTTTGCGCACGTCAATGATGAAGAGAGCATCGGGCAGCCGCGTCATGTTCTTGATGCCCGAGAGGTTCTTGTCGAGAATCTCGCGCTCGCGGTCGAGCTTGATGCGCTCCTTCTTCGTCATCTTCTCGTAGCGACCATCGGTCTGCATCGCTTCGAGGTCGCGCAGGCGCTTGATGGACTTTTGCACGGTCTGGAAGTTCGTAAGCAGGCCGCCGAGCCAGCGCTGATTGATGTAATATTGTCCCGCGCGTTCGGCCTCTTCGCGGATGGCGTCCTGCGCCTGACGCTTGGTGCCGACGAAGAGGATGTTGCGGCCGCGCTCCTCGCCCATCATCGCGGTGACGAACGTGATGGCGTCGCGGAACATCTTCTGCGTCTTCTGGAGGTCAATGATGTTGATGCCGTTGCGCTCGCCAAAGATGAACTCCTTCATCTTCGGATTCCAACGTCTGACCTGGTGGCCGAAGTGTACGCCGGCCTCCAGTAGTTCCTTCATCGTGACGGTGACTGCCAAACTGCTCCTCCTTCAGAGTTGATTGGTTTGATGTACTCGCCGCGCCACCAAGCGACCCTCCGTGGAGGGCAACCAACCGGGACGCGACAATGGAATTAAGCGATTGCGGATTGCGGATTGCGGAATGGAAGAGGACTGCGAGGCTGCTTAAACAACCCGCAATCCGGAATCCCCATCCCGCAATCGGTTTAGCGTTTCGAGAACTGGAAGCGCTTGCGCGCACCCTTCTGGCCGTACTTCTTGCGCTCTTTGGCGCGCGGGTCGCGCGTGACTAGTCCCGCGTCTTTGAGCGCGGGGCGAAGGTCTGAGTTGAAGACCATCAAAGCGCGCGTGATGCCGTGGCGCACCGCTCCGGCCTGACCGGCGGGGCCGCCGCCCGCGACGTTGACGAAGATGTCGAACTTGCTGGCCGTGTCCGTAAGCGTCAGGGGCTGGCGGATGACCATGCGGAGCGCCTGATTGGGAAAGTATTCGTCGAAGGTCTTGCGGTTGACCTTGATCTCGCCCGTGCCCGGCCGAAGGTAGACGCGCGCGGTCGAAGTCTTGCGCCGTCCGGTTCCGTAATACTGGATGTCTGCCACAGTTACTCTTCCTTACCTGAAACTTCGTTTAGACCTTCTGCGCCGCCGTCCGCGGGCTGAGTGCGAGCGGCTCGGGGCGCTGCGCTGCGTGGCGGTGCAGGCCCTCTTCGTCGGCGTAGACTTTGAGTTTCTTCGCCATCGCCTTGCCGAGCTTCGACTTCGGGAGCATTCCCTTGACTGCGAGCTCAATGACGCGCTCGGGATGCCTGACGAACTGATCCCTCACCGAGATCGAACGCAGGCCGCCCGGATAGAGCGTGTGATGGTGATACATCTTCTGGTCGATCTTCGACCCCTTGAAGACTGCCTGTTTGGCGTTGATGACGATGACGTGGTCGCCTGTGTCGAGGAAGGGCGTGTACTGCGGCTTGTTCTTGCCCGTCAGCACGCGCGCCACCTCGGTTGCCAGACGGCCCACGGTCTGACCCGCCGCGTCCACGATGTACCACTTGCGATTCTCAGCGAGTCCGTCCCCGCTCGGAAAGTATGTTGACATAGGATAACTCTCTCAATTTTAAGCGTCTAAAACGCGAACGGGTAGAATACGAAACGGTCTTTTTGTTGTCAAGCGGCGGCGGAAGCGCTCCTTTGTGTGCCACTCAAACCGAAGGCTCTCAAGTCTCGTGGACTTGAGAGCCTTCGTTGGCTTTTCCGAGCCGTTCGGGGTCGCCCTTACTCGGGCGGCGTCTGCGTCTGGTCGTCGGTGCGGCGCTTGAGTTGCGGCTTATCGTCCTTCTTCTCGGGCGTCGTCTGGTCGGTCGGCGTGCCGGTGTCGTCGGCGGCGGGCGAACGGCGCTTGAGCGTCGGGCGACCCGGTGCGCCGTCGTCGCCGGGGGCGATGTCGCCGGTCGAAGAGGCGCGCGCGTTCGAGAGCCGGAGCAGACGGTTCTTAACGCGCTGGAATTCAGAGGTCGAGAGGACGTACTCCTCCTTGTCGGGGAAGCGCGCGACGAGCTGGCGCGTAGCCTCCATGCGGTCAACCGACTGCGGGTGCGTCTCGAAGAGCTTCGAGAAGGTTCCGGGCTTCTTCTTGTTCTTCGCCGCCAGCTTCTCAAACATCGTGGACATCGCGTTCGGGTCGTAGCCCGCGGCCCAGAGATATTCGACGCCGAGCATGTCGGCTTCGGACTCGGCGCTGCGGCTGAACTTCATAAAGCCGAGCAGCGCGCCGAACTGCGCGCCCTGATTGATGAGCATCCCGCCAAGACCCCCGAGGAAGATCGAACCGGCCATCAGTCCAATCTCGGCGAGCATGCCTTTGGCCTGATTCTCCATGGCGTGGCGCGCGGCGACGTGGCCGATCTCGTGCGCCATGACTCCGGCGACCTCAGCCTCGTTGTCGGCGGCGAGTATCAATCCCTTGTTGACGTAGAAGAAACCGCCGGGTAGCGCGAAGGCGTTGACCTCGTCTGAGTCAATGACCTTGATAGTGAAGGGCACCTTGGCATCGGAGTGGAGTACGATGTTCTGACCGACGCGGTTGATGTACTCGGTGACGACGGGGTCGTCAATGAACTTAGCCTGACGGTCTACGTCGGCCGCGAGTTGGCGACCGAGAGCGACCTCCTTGTCCACCCCGCCGCTGATGCTGGCGATGAAGCCGCCGTTGATCTTGCGCTTGCCGATCAGGCGCGGGTCTTCCTTCTCGGAGAGGGGCTGGCCCGGGTTTGACGGCGCGGGCTTCGCCGCCTCCTTGTTGTCGTCGCTCTTATTGTCCTTCTTATCCTTGTCGTCCGACTCATGTTTGGCGACTTTCGTCGGCGTGCCCTGCTGCTGCTGCGTCTGCCGCGGGGCGGCCACGGCCGCAATCGAGCCCGCCCACAGGCTGAAGATGAGCCCGAGGGCCGTGAACGACCGTAAGAATCTGTAGTGCATCACGTGTGCCTCCAAAAAAATCTTGTCAACGCCTGTGGTCGGAGGGAAGGAACTCGGCCTCTCCGCGAAACCCCTTGCGCGCCCGGACGGATACACCGGCAACCGCTTGCCCCGCGAGGGGGCCGTCAAAAGGTGAGCTTCGACGGTCGGCAAAAGAGAATCCGGAAAGGCGCGAATCTTTGATGCAACGGGATGCGCCGCAGGTTGTGTCGGTGCCCGCCCGTTGCGGCGACGACGGCATGCCTTCCAACGTCCCGGTTCAAATGCGCGGGCCGGGCCGTCCTCTATCCAAGGGCCTGTGTGAAGGAGACGCACCGGATTATATCAG